>JAEVYU010000004.1 GCA_023392595.1 Bacillota bacterium
TACCGGTTAACCCTTGCGCTCCGACAGGCCCGGTTGCCCCGGTGTCTCCTTGCGACCCTTGAGGTCCAGTAGCCCCGGAATTGCCTTGCGGGCCCAGAGGCCCGGTTGCTCCGGTAATACCGGTTAATCCTTGCACTCCGATAGGCCCGGTGGCTCCGGTGTCTCCTTGCGGCCCTTGAGGTCCGGTAGCCCCGGAATTGCCTTGAAGCCCCTGGGGTCCGGTAGCTCCGGTAATACCGGTTAACCCTTGTGCTCCGACAGGCCCGGTGGCCCCGGAATTGCCTTGCGGGCCCAGCGGGCCGGTGGCTCCGGTATGCCCTTCCGTTCCTTGAGCCCCGGTGGCTCCCGTCGCGCCGGTTAGTCCTTGAAGTCCGAGCGGTCCGGTGGCTCCGGAATCGCCTTGCGCTCCTTGAGGTCCGGTGGCTCCGGACAAGCCTTGTGGCCCGGTGGGCCCGGTGGTCCCGGTTAACCCCTGGAGTCCCAATGGCCCGGTGGCTCCGGTAACGCCTTGAGGTCCAAAAGGCCCGGTGGCGCCGGTATGGCCTTCTAGACCCTGAGGTCCGGTTGCCCCGGTGACTCCGACTAGTCCTTGTGCTCCGAGAGGTCCTGTGGCTCCGGTATCACCCTGGGGTCCCTGTGGCCCGGTGGCTCCGGTATGGCCCTGGACTCCCTGGGGTCCGGTGGCTCCGGTGATTCCGGTTAACCCTTGAGATCCGAAGGGCCCGGTGGCTCCGGTGTCGCCTTGAGGTCCCTGGGGTCCGGTGGAACCGGTAACTCCGGCGGCTCCTTGAGGTCCGGTCGGCCCGGTCGTCCCTGTTGGTCCCTGTGGCCCGGTGGCTCCGGTATTGCCTTGGGGTCCGGTAGCTCCCGTTGTTCCCGCCACTGACGGTCCAGTGGCCCCGGTATCTCCTTGGGGTCCGGTCGGCCCGGAGGCCCCTCCCGGCGAACCTGGCGGTCCTGACGGTCCGGTTGGCCCAGTGGCCCCTCCCGGTGAACCCGGCGGTCCGGTCGGCCCGGAGGACCCGGTATCTCCTTGGGGTCCGGTGGCGCCCGTTGTTCCAATGCCTTCCGGTCCGGTGCTGCCTTGGGGTCCGCTTGCTCCGGTGGCTCCGGTAATTCCAGTCGGCCCTATCGGTCCGGTAGCTCCGGTGTCGCCTTGAGGTCCGGACGGTCCGGTAAAGCCCCGCGGTCCTTGGGGCCCGGTAATTCCAGCGGCTCCGGTTTCTCCTTGAACCCCTTGGGGCCCGGTGGCGCCGGTAACGCCTTGAGGTCCAAAAGGCCCAGTGGAGCCGGTATGACCCTGGAGTCCCAATGGTCCGGTGGCCCCGGTGACTCCGACTAGTCCTTGCGCTCCGACAGGTCCGGTCGGCCCGGTGGCGCCTCCCGGTGAACCAGGTGGTCCGGTCGGCCCTGAGGCCCCGGTATCTCCCGTTGTTCCAATGCCTTCCGGCCCGGTGCTGCCTTGGGGTCCGATTGCTCCGGTTGCCCCGGTTGCTCCGGTAAAACCATTTGAATCTTGAGGCCCGCTGGCGCCGGTAGAACCGGTGAAACCAGTAGAACCCGCCGGCCCCGTCGCGCCGGTGGATCCGATTGGCCCTTGCGGTCCGGTGGAGCCCTTTACGGAGCTGTTGGGGAGTTTTACTAAGATTTGTTGCAATTGGGAAATGGCGGCCAGTAAAGGCTGGTAGGTCTTTAACAGGCTAGAATTGGAGTTTAGACGGGCCTGAATTTTTCCTACAATGACCGTCAATGCATTTTGAGCGCTGGCGATATTTCCTTGAACGAAAAATTGGACTCCGTGCGCAAGATCTTGCAACAAATCGTCCTTAAAGGCGCGAACAACCGGTAAGTCGAGAATTAATCCTTTTACATTTCCAAAAAAGTCTAATGGATTGGGATCGGGCATCATTTTCACCTCTTCTACAGAAATATGGACTGTATACCATATCATAAATGACGAACAGTAATCCGGGAAAACGGCGATTGACTAAAATTTCAGGGTTTAAACGGAGTTAAGTGATAACTAAAGTTCGAAAGCGGCCTTTGGAAAATAACGGTTCAACCATTTCAATTCCTGGCGTTCCTCGTTAGGTTGGTACCAGCCTTTTTCAAAGACCCGGTCCACCCGGTGAAAATATTCTTCGTACATGAGGCCGACCCGTTCCAGAGAATAATTTTTTTCAGCCCATTCCCGGCAGTTCTGCGGTTTGATCCGGTGAATATTCTTGACCCCCCAACAGAATTCCTCAAAAACCCGGCAGCGGTATCCGGTTACTCCATGGAGCACCGTTTCGGGAAACGCCCCCCAGTCGCTGGTAATGACCGGGGTCCCGCATAATTGGGCTTCCACATTAACTCCGCCGAAGGGTTCCAGATAATAGGTGGGCATCAGTACGGCTTTGGCATTGCCGAGAAACCAATTCCTTTCCCCGGGGCCGACCGCCGGAAAGTATTTGATATGGTCGCCGGCAGATCCCAAAGCCAATCCCTCCTGGGGATTATCCAAAGAACCTTGCCCGACGATGTATAACTGGTTACCGGTGGCTTTGGCGACATCCGATGCCACGGAAACTCCCTTGCGGGAGATGATCCTGCCCAAATACAGTAGAAAATCTTGTTTTTCCGCTTGAAAGGGAAAATCCCCCACATCGAAATAATTCGGAATGACCGCATCATACCAGCCACCGTCGCTCTGGTTAAGCAAGCCGTAAATATAGTGCATCCAGGAGTAGGATTCGAAAACCCTATAGGATGTAAAAACACCGCTATAACCGATTCCTGATTCGATAGTCAATAATTTTACTTCATCGGATATGGGCTTTTGATAATTGCCCATCGGACATAACAGAAGATCATGGGGCTCTTTGCGTTCGTTGATTGCGGTGATGGCGTTTTCATTAAAAGTCCGGTGGGCCAGATCCTGAGGATGGTGTTTGAAAAATTCTCTCGACTGGTCATACTCCCCGTAAGTTTGTCTAAGGGTGTCTTGAGTGGAAACTTGGATAAACTCGTCACAGAGGACCTCCGAACCTTCCACGCCGTAAAATAAGACGGTATGGCCGAATTTTTTAAGAATGGTGGCCAGTTTGACGACTTTCTGAGTATAAGCGCAGGCGGAGTTGTTGCGGTGCGTCGCCAAATGGGCCAGGCCGAGCAAGTGGAAACGTAGTTTTTTCATGAATAACCTCTTTTTTCAAATACTTTTATCTATCTATATTTTGGAAAGATGATTTTATGAATAACGTAGCTCGCCGGGGCAGTCGAATGGTGGAAATCGTTTGTTTTCTCTGTGCCTCTACTGTTGCTGTGGCGAATAATGAATTTCGACCCACAGGCGCAAAAGTATTTTCTGAGCAAAAAAGAAACGCCTTGGTAGCACCAAAGCGTTTTTATCCAGGGCGTGGACATTTTAATTATAGTTCAGCTGCCGTTTGGGAATCGCCAGGCTTAAATCGCCGATGTATTTTGGAGCGTGAGCCTCGAAAAGTCATATGATGCTGGCTGAAAGGGAATTGAATGTTGGAAGCGTAAAATTTGACCCGCCATTTAAGAATTAAACTAAACCTCGCCGGAGAAAAGTTTCAAAAGACTTGGGCTGCATACGGGGTAACGAACGAGCAGGTATTGTAGGCAGTAATGATTGTCTCAACAACGGGGATTCAAACCCTCGGCTTTAGCTTAATGTTTGCCTTCGGCTTTGAATTCCCCAATTCTTTAGCCGACTGGAAGTCGGCTAAAGAACCCACCGGCTTTCAACCGGTGGTGGTTGAGTTGGATATTCTGCTAAGTGAATACCGACATTTGGTAAAAAAACTTGATTTGAAGAAAGAAAGTCCGGATAATTCAATCCGCTGATTTTAAAGGAATTATCACGAAATGGTTATCCTATATCATTAAGCCTTTGTTCCTGTATCTCGCACAAAAAAGCATAGATAGGCTGAAGAATATCATACCCCGTCCTTAACTCCCCGGCTAACTTTTTGGAAAAAGTGGGCTTTAAATTGGATGAAGTATGGTCAAAATTGATGTTCTTACGGACATACCAGTCTTTGACGGCTTCGGGGAAAGCGGCGGACTGTAGTTTTTTATATTTTTCGCCGGTGAATTGGAAGGTATTCTGCTGTTGATAACAGGCCAGCGCCTGTAAAAAGGCTGGGTGGCTTTCGGCGATATATTTCCGGTAGAGTTGCAAGGTTTCTTTGGATGTGGCATAGTAGCCCATGCCATAGCTAAAGTGCATCGGAGAGATATCAAAGTAAAAAGCGGGCCACTCCGGACCGGATTTTTTATTGCGCATGAAAACCAGCCACATATTTTCCCGGAAAAGCGATTTATCTTTGGAAAAGCGTGTGTCCCGGTAAATACGGGAAATGGTCTTGCCGATAGCCGGTGTCACCTCGATCAGCGGATCGATTTTCAAAAGATGGCTACTTAATTCACCCACCAGTTCTTTCAGGGGTGAGAGGACAAAATCGTTATATTCCGTTTTGTGTTCCTCAAACCACGACTTACTGTCATTGAGCTTGTTTTCAATGAGAAATTCCAAAGTATTGCTGTAAAATCCGTTAAAACTCATATTTTGCCTCCGGGTTCAGGGATGAGAATTTAATTCTCTCTCATATCGTTTTAAGTTATCCAAAATCATGGCTAATGTCCTCTCAAAAGCATCAATGGCTTCGTAGGAAAACCCCTGATAAAATATTTGGTTCATCTTCAGGGAGACTGCTTGATATTTTTGATAGAGTGACTTTGCCTTGTCGGTTAGGAAGATCCGGATCTGGCGCCGATCCTTGGAATCAAAATTTCTTTGAATATGGCCTTGTTGTTCCATACGCTCCAACATACTGGTTAGGGTTGACTTGGATAGGGAGGTTTTTTGACCGAGTTCACTGATGGTTACCCCGTCGTTTTGCCATAAAATAAAGAGGATGCGGCCCTGCGGACCATTAAAATCATCAATGCCGTAATTTTTAAGGAGCTTTTCAAAAATCCTGTTTTGGACTTGACTTAATTGAGAAATCAAAAAGCCGCCCTGTGTTTGGGTAATAATTTTTAAAAACATCCTTTCCAAAGTTTTCAAAACAATAGTACTATATAGTACTATTGTTGTCAACCAAAAGATTTCCAACTCATCTTTTCATTTGAAATCCGCAATGGTTTGCCCTTGACAGCAAGTCCGGGATCTCATATACTTAAATCAAAATAGAAATTTCGCATGCGACTGGCGGGTCATGGAATTAACCATAGGGAGCATGAGAAAAACGATTACCGACCGCCTGGGTAGAAAAATGACCCAGGTGGTTTTTGTTTTCATGTAACAAATTTAATTCGATAAGGGGAATGATGATGAAGTCTTATCAGTTGAAGTATGGATGCAACCCGCATCAGAAACCGGCCGAAATAAACTCCACCGCCGGTGAACTGCCTTTTCAGATTTCAAATGGGAATCCCGGGTATATCAATTTTTTGGATGCCCTGAACTCCTGGCAACTGGTGAAGGAGTTGAAGACGGTCCTTAATTTACCGGCTGCGGCATCGTTCAAGCATGTAAGCCCTGCTGGGGCTGGGGTTGGCTTGCCTCTTTCTGCGGAATTGAAAAAAGCGTATTTCACAGACGAAGTTGAATTATCGCCCTTGGCTTGTGCTTACGCAAGAGCCAGGGGAGCGGATCGGATGTCTTCTTTCGGCGATTGGGCGGCTTTAAGCGACCCGGTGGATTTACCTACAGCCCAGCTCCTTAAAAAAGAGGTCTCCGACGGCGTCATCGCTCCGGGTTATGCGCCGGAAGCGCTGGAAATTTTGAAGCAAAAAAAAGGCGGGAAATATAACATCGTTCAAATCGATCCTTCCTATGAACCGGAGAAAATAGAAAGGCGAAGGGTTTTCGGGATGGAGTTTGTTCAGGGGAAAAACGATATTGTTCCCGGTTTTGAGTATTTAAAAAATATTGTGACGGATAGCAAAGATCTGCCTCCAGAGGCCCAAAGAGACATGATTATCGCCATGATTACCCTTAAATACACTCAGTCCAACTCGGTTTGTTATGTAGTGGACGGTCAGGTCATCGGATGCGGCGCCGGGCAGCAGTCCCGAATTCATTGCACGCGGTTGGCGGGCGAAAAGGCGGATTTGTGGTATCTCAGACAGCATCCGCTGGTTTTGGGACTGCAATTTAAAAAAGGATTGGGCAGGCCCGATCGGGATAACGCCATTGATTTATTTTTGCGCAATGATGCCACCGAGCGGGAATTGGAACTCCTGGGCGAGGTGTTGGAACATGTGCCGCAGAGGCTTTCGGCCAGTGACAAAGAATCCTGGCTTAAGAAACTCCGCAAGGTAACCCTGGGATCGGATGCCTTTTTCCCGTTCCGGGATAACATTGACCGGGCTCACCGGAGCGGCGTTCAATATGTAGTGCAACCCGGCGGTTCGATCCGCGAGGATATTGTAATCAAAGCTTGTGACGAGTATGGCATGGTCATGGTTCTAACCGGACTCCGATTGTTTCATCATTAAACGGGGGGATCGCCTATGGTAAATTCCAACGTTAATGCCCGGTATTATGGCGCTAAGCCTTATCAAACGATAGTCGTTCACGGTGGGCCCGGTGCTTTGGGAACCGTTGCCGCCATAGCCCGGGAATTATCCAAAGATTACGGGGTTATCGAACCTCTGCAAACCAAATCTTCCGTGGCTGGATTATTGCAGGAACTTGACGAGGTCATATCCACTAACTGTGAAGGGCCGGTTTCGTTAATCGGCCATTCCTGGGGCGCTTGGCTGGGGTTTATTTATGCAGCGGAATATCCGCTGAAAGTAAAAAAGCTGATTCTCGTCGGGAGCGGCCCCTTTGAAAGCGGATATGTGGCCGAAATTGACAAAAACCGGATGACTCACCTAAAGCAATCGGAAATCACCCAATATCATGCGCTGCTCGCTGGGGTCAGTGCCCCTGAAACTGTCAATAAGGATCAATTACTGCAACAGCTGGGTGAGTTGGTGGAAAAGGCTGATAATTACTGTGCTGTTGAAATTAAGACCGATCAAGATGATTGTTTGCCGGTTTGCGGGGATATGTACAGCGCTATCTGGGCCGAGGCTTCCAAACTGCGTGAAAGCGGTAAATTGCTGGAGCTTTCCGGTAAAATAACCTGTCCGGTCACGATGATTCATGGCGAATACGATCCCCATCCTTTGGATGGCGTGAAATTACCCCTGGAAAAGCGGATGAAAAACTTACGGATTCATATTCTTGAAAAATGCGGACATAATCCCTGGAAAGAAAGGTATGCGAAAGAGCTTTTTTATGAAATCCTCCGGGAGGAAATGAGGAGAAAAATTGGTGAAGAATGATCCAAGAGTGGACTTGCATCTTCATACTACAGCTTCCGACGGTACCTGGAGTCCGGAAGAACTGGTTTTCAACCTTGTAAAAGCGGATATTGAACTTTTCGCCGTCACCGATCATGATTCCACCGAAAGTTTAAAGGATGTGGCCGCTCTGGCTCATCAATCGGGGCTTTTATTCATCCCTGGCGTGGAAATTAACACAAGCCATCAAGGACGGAATTATCACATTCTCGGTTTGGGAATCGACCCGGTGAACACTAAATTACAGACCCTTCTGAATACCAACAAAAAGTTGATGGATGCGAAGGACGACGACAGTATCCGGTATCTTGAAACAAAATATTCAGCCGTGTCCTTTTCAGAGTATCAAGCCTATACGAACCGGAGAGAGCGGGGCGGCTGGAAAGCCCTCAATTACTTGATTGATAAAAAGCTATGTCACAATCATCAGGACTTTTTTCAACTTTTTAAGGAGTGGGGGAATAATCCCTTTGAGAGGCTCACCTTTGCCGCTCCGGCCGAAGCAGCGGTGGCTATTCATGACGCCGGTGGTGTTTCCATATTGGCGCATCCGGGTGCTTCTTTTTATGACCCCGACTATCAAACGTTGGTTGGATTTATGATTGGCCAGGGCATTAAGGGTATCGAATGCTATCATCCGGAAAACAACCGGGCAATCACCGAATACTGTCTGGAGATATGCAGGGAAAATCATTTAGCGGTAACCGGCGGTTCCGATTGCCATGGTGAATTTGTCTGCGGCCGTTGTTTGGGAACACCCGACATTCACCTTTCCCAATTGGATCTGGGCAATATCCGGAGTAGTTTGAGAAGGGTTGACATTTAAAAAAATGTATGAAATAATGATTCAAATTGGTGAGTGTGCATAAGAAGTTGGCTGCCGAAGGTTTTTAAGTTTGGTGACCGTTCTGAGCTGCATAGAGGTTTCTGATACTTGAATGGACCTTACACGAAGGGATAAACCCTGCGGAGTCACTGGGAGAGTGATTGCTGCGGGGTTTTTTTTATATTCCGTGAGGTGAAATGTACATGGGAAGTCGTGAACACTTGCCCGATATTGAAACGAAAAAGGGGTAATCAATGAAGGCACCGATATTTAAAGGAACACCGCAGTTGGACACGGGACGGCTGATATTAAGAAGGTTGACGCCTCGCGATGAACAGGATATCTTCGAATATGCTTCCGATGATGAAGTGGCACGGTATGTAACTTGGGATACTCATCAAACGATTGCTGATACGAGAGGATTTATTCAATTTACGATGCAGCGCTATCAAAAAGATGAAGCCGGGGACTGGGGGATTGTATGGAAGGAAAACGGCAAACTGATCGGAACCACCGGTTTTGGATGGTGCGATATGCAAAATCGGCGGGCGGAAATTGGTTATGTGCTGGCGAGACTCTATTGGGGCCGGGGAATTATGCCGGAAGCCGTCAGGCGGATAGTGCAATTTGGGTTAGAAGAGATGGGGCTCAACCGTATCGAATGCTGTCACTTTCTCCCCAATGAAAAGTCGGGCCGGGTAATGCAGAAAGTGGGCATGAGCTTCGAAGGAATTGCCCGGGAAAGGATATTTGCAAAAGGCAGGTTCTGGGATATTAAGCAATATGCCATTTTGAAGGCGGATTTTAAAGTATAAAGGCGGTGTACGGAATGATTAAAGCGGGGGTATACGGTGGATCGGGTTATATGGGCGGCGAAGTATTACGGGTATTACTGGAGCATCCCGAGGTGGAAATCGCCTGGGCCACCAGTCGGGGTGAAAGGGAACTCGATTATTTTCACCGCAATTTGACCGGTTCCGGGTTGCGTTTTATCAAGCCGGAAGAGGCTACTTTTTGTGATGTGGTCTTTGCCGCCCTTCCCACGGGCCAGATGATGAAACAGGCAAGGGAACTATTGGACCAGGGGACGAAAGTAATCGATTTGGGAGCTGATTTCCGGCTGCGGGATCGGGAAAATTGGGAGCGAATTTACGGCAGGGAACATTCGGACTGGCAGCTGGCCGGAGAAGCAGTCTATGGGATTCCCGAGCTCCACCGTGCAGGCATCCGCAAAGCCAGGGTAATTGCCAATCCCGGCTGTTTTTCCTCTGCGGCAATTTTGGGGCTGGCGCCGCTTGTTAAAAATGGGTTGATTGACACCGGTAAAATCATCATTGACGGCCTGTCGGGAACAGCCGGAGCAGGGGCCGAAACGGACCGGGCATTGCATCATCCGGAGATCGGCAATAATTTATTACCTTATAATGTGGTGGATCACCGGCATACTTATGAAATCGAGCAAGAGTTGGGACTTTTGAGTAAAACCGAAGTTTCGGCGCATTTTACAACCACCTATGTACCCATTACCCGGGGGATACTGGATATTTGCCATTGCTTCCCGAAACTCCGGCTCAGCAGGGAGGAATTGCTTAATTTATATAAAGAATTTTATCAAGACGAAATGTTTGTGAAGATTATCGATACACCCAAAGAACAGGGAGTATCCTGGCAGTATGTTCCTTACCCATGGGTAGCCGCAGTTTCAGGAACGAATTTTTGCCATATTGGTCTGGATGTGGATGAAAAAAGAGACAGAATTGTCGTATTCAGCGTGCTTGACAGTATCGGCAAGGGTGGAGCTCATGTTGCCCTGCAGAATATGAATCTGATGTTCGGGTTGGATGAGACTCTGGGGTTAAAACGGTATGGGTTACATCCGTATTGAATTTAATCGGTTTCAAAGACTTGGCGTAAATCCACCGTCAAGTCCCCTGAAAATATCCCCACCGGAATTTGCGCATCCTTTGCAAATATTGCCGGTTTACCGTATTTTCCATGATTATCGAGGGTAAATACCATTACAGTGGCATCCAAAGGATACACTAGCCAAAATTCTTTGACCCCAACCTTTTCATACAAAGCCAAGACTATTCATAAACATTTTCTTTTGCCAATATCCTCAACTTGGCAAGATTTAAAACCATGAGGGAACCCTTGTCTTGAGAAATAATACCTTCCTGGCGAAATTGCCGGATGATCCGGTTTAAATGGCGGTAACTCGTTCCTAGCAGCATGGCGATTTCCGTTAATTTATCGGCTTTGATTTCTTCGATCCGCATCTGGTTATTTTCATCGGTGTTGATCGATAACAGGTAACTAGCGAAACGGTTTTCAAGGGGATACAACTGGTTGAGAGAAGCTGCGTTTGCCGCGGTATATAGTTTATAACTCAGATGAGAAATAATAAAGCGTAAAAATGTCGGATCATCATAGGCATATTGGGTTAAATCGGAAAAGGGAATCCCAATGAGATAAGAATCAATTTGGGCCTCAACATGGCAGCTTACCGGGAGTTGGTTTATAAATTCAACTTCGCCGATGACGCCTAAAGGTTTTGAAAACCGGAGCAGGAGCGATTTGCCGTTATCCATGAGTGTAAATGTTTTTAATTTGCCGGAGACTAAAAAATATAAGGATTGCATCCGGGTCGAACTTTCACAAATCAGTTCCCCTTTCGGGTAATAAAGTAAAGACATACTGCCGCTCAAATCCGATTCAAATATTTTATCCAGGGAAAACTTTTGAATATAGAATTGCAGTAGCTCCTGGTTTGGAATGATTGTCATTCTTTCACCTTCCTACGGTTTTCCCTGGCTTTACTTTAGAAAAAAGAGTTCATCCGTGAAATTTTTACACCGATAGGTCGAGTATAACGGAATGGAGATTTTTTAAAAAGGACAAATGTCATATGTGGGAAAGAAAGGCCCGGTTTTGTCAAAGACGGAAACAAGAGCTGTCCGATAGAAGTTTGGGGTTTTTTTCAGGCCTACCCCTTTGACATATTTTAAAAAAAAATTCGAACTTAAAGATTCTCGGATTTTCTTTTCGATTTTAAAATAGTAACCGTCAGAACGACAAGGATGACCAGCAATCCGGCCACAATAAAGCTAAGGAGTAACCAAGGCAATGGAGCCTTGAGGGTCGCGGTCATTGTTTGAGGGCTTTTGACCAGATCCGAAAGAGGGATATTCCAAATAACCGTATTGTTTTGGGCAAGGATATTGTCCTTGGAGGTATTGGCGCTGATTACTTTGGAGGGGAAATGAACCGTATATTTCCAGCTATAACCGGAAAGTAAAGCGCCCGATATATTTCCGGCGAGATCATCACTGGAATTTGTTTCATTGCTCTCATTTCCTTGGGATAGGGTCATTTTGTCAATGGTTCGAGTAAAAATGAGGCGGCCTTTTTTGTCCTTGGAGAAACGGATTTGGCCTAGAAAACTCGGAGAGCTGTTGCCGTTTCTAATTTGATTCAGTGCTTCCAAAGAATTAAATTCCAAAGTTACCGTAGAGAGGATGTCGCCATTTCGGTGGTGGATTTTTACGCCTTTTAAACGGATTCCTTTAACCCCTTTGAAAGGCTGTTCTAATTCTTTTTGAGAGAAAGGACTACGGTTACTTTGTCCTGCCATCAAGGCGGCAAATTGCTCGGAGGTGCTGATTTCCATGGATAATTTGCCGGACCCGTCGGCATTCATCCAGGTTTCTTCGGAATAGTTGATACAACCTACCAATAATATAGGCAATAAAAAGAAAAAAAGTAATTTTGCAATTTTCATCGAAATCCTCCTAGTTCAGGAACTATTTTGCAAAAATTCTATGAACTATTAAAAAACCCTTTTTCTTATTGTCTTCCAGATGAAACTTGTGTTAAAATAAGTTGAGTTCAAAATAAGTGAGGGAGTATAAATGCTGGCTAACGCTTAACTTTCAATGAAAAATAGTTTCGGTTCATGCAATCTTATGACCTATGATTTAGGTTCTTTTGGTATGCATTCCGAAGGTTGAAACGTTAAGAATAGCAAGGCTACTAACCTTACATGTTCTGATTTGGAATATAAGTGCTTATTTCGATTCATGGGAAGGATTAAGGCAAGCTGTGCTTTTCGGCACAGCTTTTTTAATTCCATGCGGTGTATTGAATAAGTTTATATTCGCAACAGGCTGCAGGTGAATGGCTAAACGATTCATCGGCAGCTTTTTTCTTACGGCAAACAGTCAAAATGATTGAATCAAAATGAGATGATGGTATCTGTCAATACTATACCATACATCACTTGGACAAGTCGGCAAGTTCAATCTTTATCAAAAATTGGACGCAGCTTGAAACAGGAAGGCATATATTGAATCGGATTTTATGGTAGATCAGACCATGATGGAGCAATCCAGAGGCAGTAGCGCAGTTTTGGTAGCTCAAAAGAGCGATTTGTAGAAGATCTTAAAATAATAAAGGGGTGGAAATGATGAGGAAAAAAGAATTGAAATTTGGAGTTCAATCCAATCTATCGATTTTTGAAGACACAATGGTGGAAATGACTTGGGTTAAGGTTAAAGAATCGGCGGATAACGGAGATGTTGTCTTATTCCCTATCGGTGTGATTGAGGAGCACGGGCCCCATATGGATTTAAGTCCGGATGTTTATTGCGCCTATTTGTCTTCTATATTCCTTAAACAAAAGCTACAACAAAAGGGAATCCGCTCAATTATCGCGCCTCCGTATTATTGGGGAATTAGTAATGATGTGAAGCAATATCCGGGTACTTTTTCAGTCAGGCCGGAAACATTTCAAGCGATGTTGATCGATGTTTTTACTTCTTTGCACTCTTGGGGATTTAAACATGTTTTTGTTTTGAATGCCCATGGAGACTCCACTCATGTAAATATTATTGAGCAATCCTTGAAAGCCATCAACGATACCACAGATATGCATGGTTATTATCTGGGAAATCTTAATATTAAGGTGGAAAATCCCCCTATTTTTCCTTCGCCGCGAAAAAGTAGATATGAACCGGACTATCATGCCGGAGCTATTGAAACGGCTGTAATGCATACATTCTATCCGCAAAAAGTGAATGGTAAATTGGCTAAGGAATTAAAACCGCAAAATACATGGGATCCTTTAGGTTATTGTGGTGATCCGGCCAGCTTCCTAAAAGAAAAGACCATTCTCCAATTTTGGGAGGCGGACTCGGAAATGGATGCGCTGAAAATTGAAGCGGTCATAAAAAACGAAAAAGAGAGATAGGGGGCTCAGCATGGTAAAAAAATATGGGGCCTGAGGCATGTATACTCTGTTATCAAAAGATATTATTTTTGGCGATAGATCTTGGTTAAATGTTGATGGAGCTGAAAAGAAAGGAGATGTCTGATGACTTTGCATTTCATCAGCGATTATAAAAATGATCCCAGGTACCGTCTCAGCTTCAATGAATTAGCCGGTAAAACCTTTGGGATTGATTTTGAAAGGTGGTATCAGCTTGGTTTCTGGAGTGATGGTTATGTTTGTTACTCTTTTGCGGATACCAACCGGGTAGTGGCTAATGTATCAGTCTGCAGGGTGGATATCATCCGGCAAGGAAAAAGAATGAGTGCTGTGCAAATCGGAACGGTAATGACCGAGCCGGAATACCGGGGAAGAGGACTGGCAGCAAAGCTTATGAACATCGTCTTGGAAGAGTATGAAGATCAATGTGATTTAATTTATTTGTTTGCCAATCATACAGTCCAAAACTTTTATCCGAAATTTGGTTTTCGTTCATCCATAAAAGAATGCCGGTTTTTCGCCGAAATTCGTTTGAATGGGCGGTATCCCGGAAAGTATCGTAAACTCAATCTGCAGCAGAACGGCGATTTGAAGCTTTTGGCTAAGATGGTTAATGAAAGAGCAACAATATCAGACATTTTTGATATAGAACGTGGGGAAAGTATTTTGTTATGGCATTGTTTATATAACTTTTCCCATGATATCCATTATCTCAACGACTTAAGTGTGTTGGTCATTGCCAAACATACCGAGGATACTTTGCATTTATATGATGTGATTGCTCCGGAAAAAGTAGATTTTATACCTATCTTCCAAAGAATTGCATCCGCAAGGGTAAAAAATGTGCTTTTTTATTTCACCCCGGATTTTAAAGATATTCCTGTCATGTCTGCTTCTTATGAACCCGAAGATTACACATTCTTTGTCCGTCCTAACGATATCTCATTAAAAGGAGGGTTTTTCTACCCGATCACGGCTCATGCTTAGAACGATGGAAAGCCAATGATTAAAATTTTAAAATGAGATTTTTTGTGTAATGTATTCAGAATACTTGAGCTGCCGGTATGAAAAGTAATGGACAGAGTGAAAGAATCCCCGTATAATAGAAAAAGTAATCAAAGGGGGGGCAGGCTATGTGCTTGTTGAATGAGATGGATGACTCTCAGTTACAAATACTTCATGATAGTTTATTAAAACAATACAAAGATATTCAAGACCAAAAGCTGAAGTTGGATATGTCGCGAGGTAAACCCTGTAGCGCACAATTGGATCTTTCCACGGGGCTAATCAATTGTCTCGGTGAAACCGATTATAAATCATCCGATGGAGTTGACTGTCGAAATTACGGCGGCCTGGACGGTATCCCCGAAGTTAAAAAACTTTTGGCTTGGATTTTAGAGGTTGATCCCGGGGAATTGATCCTCGGAGGCAACTCAAGCCTAACCATAATGTATGATTTTATTGCCAGGGCCATGCTACGCGGAATACCGGGGAGCGAATTACCTTGGGGCAAGTTGCCGGAGGTTAAATTTCTCTGTCCTAGCCCCGGTTATGATAGGCATTTTGCCATTTGTGAGTATTTTGGGATTACCATGATTCCTGTTCCCTACGTGGCAGATGGCCCGGATATGGACCAGATCGAACAACTGGCAGCGGATGATCCAACCATCAAGGGTATCTGGTGCGTACCCAAATACAGTAATCCAACCGGAATTACATATTCCAATGAAGTTGTGGAAAGACTGGCGAAAATGCCGGTTAAAGCGGGGGATTTTCGGATTTTTTGGGATAATGCCTATGCAATCCATCATTTGACAGAGACTCAGGACCGGCTGCTCAATATTTTAGAAGCTTGTAAAAAAGCGGGCCATCCGGATAGGGCTATTTTGCTCGGCTCAACTTCCAAAATCAGCTTTGCCGGAGCGGGTCTCGCAATGATAGCAGGTAGCGAAACCAACATGAATTGGCTCAAAAAGCAACTTGCCATTCAGACTATCGGCCCCGATAAATTAAACCAGCTGCGGCATTTGCGGTTTTTCAAAGATCGGGCCGGGATTGAGGCCCATATGCGTCGTCATGCCGCCATTATTAAACCCAAATTTGATATGGTTTTGGCAACCTTAAACGATAAACTGGGAGGAAAAGCTTTGGCATCCTGGAGTAATCCTCACGGAGGCTATTTCATCAGTCTCAATACTTTGCCCGGATGCGCTCAAGAGGTAATTGCCAAGGCCGGGCAGGCAGGAGTTGTTTTGACTAATGCCGGAGCCACTTTTCCTTACGGCAAAGATCCGGAGGATCGTAATATCCGGATTGCTCCTACATTTCCACCCATGGCGGAGTTGCAAAAAGCAATGGAGTTGGTGGCTATTTGTATTGAATTGGTTAGTGCCGGGCAAGAGTTGCGGAGAAGAGGTTTACTTCCGTCGTAATTTCGGGAATGGAAAAATAAATGGCAGAACTGCTGTAAAATCCGAGGAAAATCAAAATCAGTATCATAACAAAATCAATTTCAAGTGTTGGTCAGGAGACTTTTATTATAGTCATTTGGTAACTTGAGATGTTTTGGGTAAGGAATTATAATGAAATTGGGGTTTCCGGAGCCGACTTTCGAAAGAAAGGAGTGATTTTCTGGTGAAGATTACAATGGAGGTGGCTGTCGTCTGACAGCCGGAGGGTGGGACGGACCTTGGGTCCGGCCACCCTTTTTTAATTCATGCTGAATAATATTTTCGAGAGAAAAAAACGCGAAACCATTAAAAAAAGATTTTAGCATAAATCCTTGCCGAAAGAGGAGGGTGACGAATGTTCCCAGAGTTACGGGAAATCAATAAAAAACCTGAGCCATTTCAGTTTTATACAGCGCCTGAGTTATGGATGAATGAGCATACCTCTCAAAAAATGTTGGAATATCATTTGAATGAGTCGGTTGACGCAGCATCAAGGAATATCAATTTTATTAATCACTCGGCGGAATGGATGATTGACCATTTTGCCATCAACAGTACCTCCAATATTATCGATTTTGGTTGTGGTCCTGGTTTATACACTTCCCGGTTTGCTCAAGCTGGAGCAAAGGTGACGGGGATTGATTTTTCAAAGCGGTCTCTTGATTATGCAGAAAATGAAGCTAGGAGAAATAGCCTGAATATCAATTATATTTCTTCCAACTATCTGGAGTTTCATACGGATGAAAGATATGATCTGATTACCATGATCATGTGCGATTATTGTGCCTTGAGCCCTTTGCAGAGAAAGCGATTATTGACTCAATTTCATAGTTTGTTAAAACCGAACGGTTCGGTTCTATTTGATGTATATTCTTTAAAATATTTTCAGGAAAACCAGGAGTTTGCAATCTATGAATTGAATCAACTGAACAAATTCTGGTCGCCCAATGATTATTATTGTTTTGTAAACCGCTTTAAATATGAATCGGAAAATCTTATTCTTGATAAATACACAATTATCGAAGAAAACTCACAAAGAAATGTATATAATTGGTTTCAGTGTTTTAGTACGGAAATGATTGAATTAGAACTTACAGAGAATGGTCTGGAAGTGAATGAGTTTTTCTCAGACGTGGCCGGAGCTCCTTTTTTAAGGGATTCAAGTGAGTTTGCAATTGTTGCCCAAAGAACAGCGGAAGATTCAATGGGATGATTTTAATGATAGAGACTGTCCCAAAAGGAAATTCATACCCGCGGGCACGCCTGATAAAGCGCGTACCCGCGAGAAATACGAAATCAACATATTCGGTTGAATATCTTGTATTTCTGATTGAGTTTGAATTGCTTTTAGACAGTCTCTGCTTTTAAAATTTGATGATCACGTTATTATCCGGTGGGGGTGTGTCGTTATAAAGAGAATACAGGAAATTGCCGAGTAGTCTAATTTTTTGATTATAAGAGGCCTGTAATTTGGACACCAAATTACTGCGGGTCGCGTCATAGACTTCATCGCCGATAAAATGAGATTTTAAGGCGTCGGCTATCAGGGTTTGCAATGTGAATGTAGGTGTTAATTTAACAGTTGCCAATTGACCGGCGGCGATTTTGGCATCCTTCAATGCCATTCCCCGTTTGACAAACAATTCGGTCAGAAATTGGGGTACCATATCCGATATGCCATACGATAGAAAATCGGCGGCATATTGAGGGAAAGGTTTTCCTTGAGTGTCATAATCAATTTCACGAATGGTTTCCGTTTCAATATCGATTTTGTCATGGGTTAGTTCAATCAACCGGTAGGGGCAGGGATAGGTTACTAGGGACCCGGTTTCAATATCGTAAATCGCTTGATTGTTTTTTGTCTGCGTGATGGCTATGTCCTGGGCGTGAAAATGCCCTGTGAAAATAACTTTCATTCCCATATCGGCAAACTTTGCGGCGATATTCTCCCAATCATCGACGACGTAGTTACTGAACAAAGTTTTTTCGGTACTGAAATGGGGAATTAATCCATGATGCATCATGCCAACAACCATGATCTTTTGTTCCTGAGCTGCCTTAAGTTGATCAAAAATCCAACTTAAGCGTTTGGCGTTCAAGCCGGACCCGGTAACCGGTATTCCCTTATTTTTATTATTGTCATAAGAACAGGAGTCAATAGCGAGTATCCAGAGGCCAGGAACGGGCTGAACAACATAGCTGAGGGAGTCTGGGTCCTGGGCTATGGCTTGATCGTATCCGTAATCATGATATATTTCACGAAAATCATCCGGGGTTATCCCATCGACAGGGATGGCTTTATTGCTCTCGTATTGAACAGCCTTGGGGTTATTAATATCATGGTTTCCCGGAACAACGAATACCTGTTTTCCATCATCCCTAAGCTCTTTCAAACAAGCAGCCACTTGGGTATGGGATAACTTTTCGCCGTCTTTGGTCAGATCACCGGTGACGAGGACGATTTGGGAATCGGTTTTTCTGATGCTTTCTACGGTTTTGCTGAGGATAGCCTTACTTTCCGCCAAAAGTTTCCGGTCGTGGGCCAGGTAAGTATCAAATGCTTGGCCCTCTTTGACATACTCGGGTGCGAAATAGTGCGGATCGGAAAAAACCGCCAGTTTAACCTTTACTAATGGGTCGGCCCAGATAGGGGTCGAAAAAACGGCGACGAACATCATAATGAAGATTATGGACAAAATGAAAAGATTTCTGGCGCTTTTCAACATGCAATTAGCCTCCTAGAAATTGAATCAGCCGGAACTTCATTCGGCATTTTTTACGTAAAGCAGAAATCTGCAATAGCGCGCACGTTTGTCCTTATCCAAGTGCGCCGATATGGAGGCGGGAGGTTGGTCTGTCTCCAGTTAAGATTCTTTTCTTTCCTGTCATGGTAATTCCTCCATTTATTTTTGAAATCAAAGGATTTTCTCCAACGAGGCCACCAATCATCTTCTATATTCATCACCCCTTTATGATTTAAATAAAAAGCCATCCATCCCCCAAAAAAAACTATGGCACAGATAGCGAACTCTGCGGTACCACCCAAATCGGCTAAACGACGAAATGCCGTAGCCCGCTTGTAATCATAAAATGATTCATGTCCGATTGATAACGTATTTATCATGTTCCTTTCATAAAATTTCGGCAATAAGTTTACGATAAATAGGAATTGAAAAATTTTCCTAAATTGTTTATAATCAGTAATAGCTAATGAATAAAAATTAGCTAAAGGTGGAGTGAGAATATTGGAAGTTACTTCTACTGAAATCCAAAATAATTTCGGCACATATTTAAAGTTGGCCCAGGTGGAGGAGGTCTTTGTAACCCGGAACGGGAAACGGATTGCGGTATTAAAATACTGGGATGAACCATGCGCTCATTTGATGAATGCCGCTGAAAGTAAGGTGCTATATCGAGAAGAGCATCCCCGGATATCGGTGGAAGAATTTCTGAAACTATCCGATGCCAGTGAAAACCGCTACGAACTCATTGATGGAGAAATTTATCAATGGGCTTCCCCGTCCTATGAACATCAGCGGATTCTGGGCGAAATATTTAATCAGTTTTATCAATGTCTTCAAGGGAAAAAATGCAGACCGGTTATGGCTCCGTTTGATGTAATCTTGTTCAAAGATGATATCCAAAACATTGTTCAACCCGATATCATCGTCATCTGCGATCCGGAAAAAATCGACGGCCAAGGGAAATATAACGGCATCCCGGAACTAGCCGTAGAAATTCTTTCAGAAACAACCCGTAACAAAGATATGCTCAAAAAACTCAATTTATTTATGTGTGGCGGAGTTAAGGAGTATTGGATTGTCAATCCTTGGAACCGGGAAATCTATATTTATGCTTTTGAATCGGGTGAGATCCAAAATTACCGGGTTTTTAAGGGTCACGAACATGCAGGATCCGGGGTTCTCCAAGGTTTGAATGTCCCACTGGAAAAGGTATTCCTGACGGAGTAGGCAATTTATATAGGTCAAAATAAGTGTTTTGAATGCCTGCTAATGTTGAAAGCTGAAGTGAGACCTCTCTCTAGCTCTCCCCGATTCGGGGGTTAGGCCGAAATAGGCATCATGGTCAATGATTTATTTCAATCTATGGGGAACGATATTTTAAAATCCTGAGAAACCCAGGTGAATTTGATAGGATTTAACGGGGTGAAGGAAATGATTGAAAAGTCTGGTGTGGATATTTTTCAGAGATTTTTTGGGGGAATTATAAGCTTACCATCGATACTTTACAAGCTGAGGTCCCATATTTACTGTCGTACCATACATCCTGAACCGAAAGATTTCAGCGATTGTATTGAGTTAACAAATCGGCGGGAACCATAAAATCACCGGAAAGGATGAAAGGCATGCTAAAAGTCAATTTTTACGATTCAAATCATGTTTGTAACGATGATTGCAAATACGCTGTAATTGTATCGCGCTATGATGGAATGTGGGTTTTTTGTAAGCACAAGGATAGGCTCACTTACGAGATTCCTGGAGGACACCGAGAAAAGAATGAACTCATCGAAGAAACTGCCAAACGCGAACTCTTTGAGGAAACCGGGGCGACGGGGTTTAGACTGTCTCCGGTTTGTGCATATGCAGTTGATTCGGACGGCAAGGAATCTTTCGGAATGCTTTATTATGCAGAAATAAGGACTTTGGGTAAATTACCGGATTTGGAGATTGAAGAAATCGAATTTTTTTCTGAAATACCAGAAAATCAGCTTACATATCCGTTAATTCAGCCTAAACTATTTGCAAAAGTTAAAGAATATCTGGAGGAATAGTTCATGCGAACTGAAAATCAAGTTTTGGCCCAGTTGCTGGATTTTGCAAACAATGAAGATAAGGTAAGAGCGGTTTTATGGAACGGTTCGCGGGTGAATCCCAATGTGAAGAAAGATATTTTTTGCGACTATGATGTGGTTTTTTCAGTCGTCGATCCGGGTTACTATCTGGAAAACCAGGATTGGATTTCCAGATTTGGAGATTTGATCATCATGCAGCAAAATGATTGCATGGTCGGCGGTAAGAGTGCCTATATTTTTTTGATGCAATTTACTGATGGCGTGCGAATCGATTTGTCTTTTCATTCTATTGAGGCCATCACCGAGAGCGTTCGACGCGATAGTCTAACCGAGGTTTTGCTGGACAAAGACAAACGTATTCCCTTGCTTGACGCTCCGAATGAATCAATTTATTATGTTAAAAAGCCTAGTGGGCAGGAGTTCGCCAAGGTTATGAATAACGCCTGGTGGATTCAAACTTATGTGGCCAAAGGTATTTGGCGGGGTGAATTGCCGCTTGTCAGACAGATGTTTGACGGGATCCTGATGGATTGCCTGATTAAGCTTTTGTCATGGCAGGTGGGTTTAGAGAAAGACTGGCAGGTGAATGTGGGTAAGTGCGGCCGATGGCTTAAAAAATATTTGCCCTCCGATATTTATGGGGAATTCGTTACAATTTACCCCGGAACGGGTGATGAAGGAATCTGGCAAGCTTTGGCGGCTTACGGTAAATTCGTCCGTAAAATAGGCGTAAAAGTGGCCGAAGGGTTAGGGTATGTTTATCCGATGCAGGATGATATCAATGTCACTGAATACTTGCAAAAGATTCACCGGTTACCAAAAGATCTGAAATGATTTCAATGAATGTTTCGTGGCTGATTTTTGATGAAAGGGGTGTGATTTTTTCAACCGTGAAAAAATTGATTCTGCCGGGTTGGAAAGTGTTAATGACTTTACGGAAATAGCAGAAATACTTCAAAAACCGGGAGAGAGCTACGAATGACAATTGAAGAAATTGCTGAAAGCATCGGCTACTGCGGTTTGGTATGCAAGATGTGTAAACTTTGCGACGGTTGTAAAATCTGGGAAGAACTGCTGCGCGAAACAATTATCGGCAGAAGGGAATATATAAAGAGAAATGCCGATCAGGGGATCCAATATCATAAAGATAATGGCTTAAACTGGCGATTATGATGGATTCCAAAGCGAGCAGGAAGTTTTGTTGATGCTCAGAACCGGAAAAAAGTTAGGGAATGATTCTTTAATAGTTTGTTTTTTGAGCAAATTTTACGGATAATTTTAGATTGCGGTTTGCCGCAATATGTTATAATACGTTCATATATGCTGAATTTGGCAGGCAACATGATCTCAAGAGTCAGTAAAATCAACTTCAGTGAGGAGAAAAGACAGGATGTTTTTTGACACCGCGAATGTTCAATCGTTGAATTCCAAAGAATTTGCAGTCATGGGACTGGGAGAAGTACTGCTGCGTTTGTCGCCGCCCAACAAAGAACGGATCCTGGCCGGTGAAACTTTTGAGAAAAAAGCCGGCGGTTCGGAGTTGAATGTAGTGTCGGGGATATCCCTGCTGGGACTGCGCACCGGGATTATCACCAAACTGCCGGAAAACGAGATCGGCAAATACATCAACAACAAAATTCGCTTTAGCGGCGTTAGTGATGATTATATTATCGATGATAACCGGAAAGAGGCCCGGCTGGGGATTTATTATTATGAAAGCGGCGCCGCGCCCCGGAAGCCTTCGGTGGTCTATGACCGGGCCAACTCTTCCTTTACCTCCCTGCAACTGGAGGAAATCCCGGCGGAAGTCTACGGAAAAACCTCGATCTTTCACGTAAGCGGTATTACCCTGGCTTTGAGCAAACATGTCCGGGAAACCGCCCTGACCATGATCAAGAAATTTAAAGCCCAGGGCAGTTTGATCTCGTTTGACGTCAATTTCCGGGCCTCCCTCTGGAGCGAGGAGGAAGCCCGAAAGGAAATCCTTCAGATACTCCCGGAGATCGATATTTTGTTCATTTCTGAGGAAACTTCCAGAAAGATGTTTCAAAAACAGGGCAGCTTGGAAGAGATTATGCGCAGTTATGCCCATGATTACGGTTGCCGGCTGGTGGCCACCACCCAGCGGCAGGTTTTAAGCCCGGCCAAGCATACCTGGAATTCCTTAATCTACTGTAAGGCTGAGAATCGGTTCTATCAGGAGGAACCCTACCGGGAAATCGAAGTGGTGGACCGGATCGGCAGCGGCGATGCCTATTTGGCCGGGGTTCTATTCGGGTTGTTGAAATTCAACAACGTCCAATCGGCGCTGGAGTTCGGCAACGCCATGGCAGCCATCAAAAATACCATTGCCGGCGATATGCCGGTCAGTGATTTCCAGGAGATTCAAAGGTTCATCCGGGATCACCAATCCAAAGAAACCAGCGAGTTGAACCGCTGAATGAAGTAAGCTGGCTGCATTGTAGTTATGCATTTAATAAGTTGTTTAAGATAGTGGTATCCCGATTTTACAAAAATCCAGTTGACAACGTGATGGGGCAGAGATATAGTGAAATAGAAAGAAAAACATTGATTACCAGAGGCGGGTGAAGGCAATGGACGGAGACCCTAGTAATTGGAGAATTATTGGGTTGTATGGCTTTAAATGGTTTCTGAGCGTTCCATTGCCTGAGACTGCCATCCGGATTTAACTTCTGGATAATTCGGTATTATGCTTTTGGCGCCTCTCCCGATGGAATCTCAAATAAAATTTCTGGTTTAGAAACATTCTAATTGGGAAGGGAGAGTTTGCCGTGCTCCGCACTTATCTTACTATCGAAGACAGATTGACTACTCTTGAAAATCTCTCCGAAAAAGGTATTTGGATTAACTTAATCAATCCTCCCGAAACTGAGCTCACAAAAGTCGCGGTTTCGGGAGGAATTAATCCCGATTTATTGCGGGTGGCCCTTGATGCTGAAGAGCGTTCCCGGATTGAGGTTGATGAAGGACAACTGCTCATTTTGATCAATGTGCCCATCGCCGAAGGTGATAACGGTACTTTGCTATATGATACCATTCCGCTGGGGATTGTTGTCGCTGAAAACTGCATTGTCACGGTATGCCTAAAAGAGAATCCTATTGTTACCGAATTCGAGTACGGTAAAAATAGGGCTTTTTATACTTTTAAAAAAACCCGGTTTGTGCTGCAGATACTCTTCAAGACAGCCACTTACTATCTGCGGTATCTGCAACAGATCGATAAAAAGTCTAACGAAATTGAGAATCAATTGCACGGTTCAATGAAAAACGAACAACTGATTAAACTCCTAAACTTGGAAAAAAGTTTGACCTATTTTATAACTTCGTTGCGGGCCAATGAGATTGTAATGGAGAAGCTTTTAAGACTGCAGCTTAAATCACCGACAGCCAATGTGGACCCGGATACTGCGATGACCACTCAAATATTGAAGATGTATCCTGAAGATGAAGAGTTGCTCGAAGATGTCATTACTGAAAACAAACAGGCGATTGAAATGAGTCAAACATACAGTACCATTTTAAGCGGGCTCATGGATGCGTTTGCTTCGATTGTTTCGAATAATTTGAACATCATCATGAAGTTTTTGACCTCGGTTACCATCATAATGGCCCTTCCTACCATGGTGGCCAGTTTTTATGGGATGAATGTAGCCGTGCCGTTTCAAAATGCGCCCCATGCGTTTGCCATTGCGATTATTATTTCTTTTGTTTTGTCAGTGGTCGGAGTGCTCTTGCTTCGGTGGAAAAATATGTTTTGAAGAAGAAAATGGAAGATGAAGCAAAGAATTTCATGTTAGGAATTCACCCGCTCCTATATTCAATGGTATAATATTTACGGCGTGATTTGGTTTGATAAAATAAAATGCTGTAACCGAAGAATCAATAAGGCGGGTATAGAATGAACGATATCATGAAAGCAATAATTTTAGGTGTTGTGGAAGGATTGACTGAATTTTTGCCTGTTTCTTCCACGGGTCATTTGATCATCGCCAATGAATTCGTTAATTTCAGAGGCGACTTTGCCAAGATGTTCGATGTTGTCATCCAGTTAGGAGCGATACTTTCGGTTGTGGTCTATTTTTGGGATAAGCTTTTTCCATTTGGCCGGAATAAGAAGGCCTCAGAAAAATTTGAAACCTGGAACATCTGGAAGAAAACTATAGTGGGCGTGGTTCCGGCCTTGGTAATGGGCGCGCTAGTCGGCAAGCATATTGAAGAAAATCTTTTTAATCCTGTGACCGTTGCGGTGGCATTATTGGTGGGCGGTATCGTTTTAATAGGTATTGAACACAGGAGACCCCGAAACAAAATAAATTCCATCATGCAATTATCCTATCCGACGGTGATTTTAATCGGACTTATTCAATGTTTGGCGATGATACCCGGGACTTCCAGGTCTGCTGCAACGATAATCGGAGCGATGCTTCTCGGTGCGTCACGTGTTGTGGCTGCGGAGTTTTCCTTTTTCCTGGCGATCCCCACTTTGTTTGCGGCAACCGCCTATTATCTGCTAAAGACCGGGGTCTTACTTTCTATGGCTCAAGTACAGGTGCTCGTGGTTGGTTTTATTGTATCGTTTTTGGTGGCGTGGATCGTTATTGCCGGATTTATGAAATTCATTACTAAAAATGATTTTAAGTTTTTCGGCTATTACCGGATCGTTTTGGGTATGGTCATTTTGATCTATTTTCTTGCATGATGTTAATGGTCCATGAGAAAATGGAATTTGGCGGTTGCGGTTATGGACGAATGTAACATAAAAAACACCAAATCTTTTAAGCGGTTTCAAATCTGTAATCAATTTTTTTTAGATTTTTTTCCGCTTTCAGGAGCGATTCCCGTTTGGCTGCGGCTTTGGCAGCAACTATCTTGTCGGCGCGGTATGCACCATAAAAAAATAATCTAAAAACGACGATATCAAATCATATTATTGGGAAGATTACAACTCTAGTTGTTGGTATTTTTGGATTGGTTGGGATTAGTACCGGGCCGTTAACCTAGTCCCGGGGTAATAGTGACTTAATATTTCTGAGCATGAATAGCCGTCAGCCGCCATACCGGCGGCGCCGCATTGATCCATTCCGACGCCGTGCCCCCACCCGCCTCCATAGAAAATGAAATATTCGGGCAATCCGTCTCCTCCGATTTTAGGTTCAACGATAAATAGATTGCTGCGAAGGCCGCCTAATTTCGAACGAATCGAATCCCCCTGAATTGTATGCTCTCCTGCTGTACCGATGATTGAAATCTGGGATACCGTTCCCCCGACTCCTCTTTTTGAAACCAGGAGCGATTTTATCTGACCGATTTCGTTAATTTTGATGCGGTTTTCGATATCCTGCCTTGAAACCCATAAAGTCCAACGATACTGGCTGCGGCTGGAATATTTTGGATTAGCGCTATAACTTTGGGGACGGCTGGTCAGCCAGTCGGCCATTTCGGCGGGTCCCCTGGAAGTGGTTTCGGATGCTGAGAATCGATCGGGAACCGCTTGAAGATATGGTGCAGCAAAGCCCCAGATGTCTTTGCTGCTTGAAGAGTAGCCGCCGTTGTTTGCGGTATAAAAGGCGCTGATAGGCTTGGAATTATAGGTTAAAATCTGGCCCCGCGTGGCATCGACTGCTGCGTTGGTGGAAGATCTTTCGGCTAAAACTCCCCGATATACTTGGGATGCAACGGTAGCTAACAAATCAAATCCCCTGGCCTCAAAGGTTTTTAAATTGGCAATGGCATAAGTTCTTGCTGCCACTGCTTGAGCCTCAAGAGCGGAGGAAGGCCAACCGGCTTCCATTTCGGCAGGGACAACTCCATATAAGTATTCTTCCATATTGATGCGATTGATCAGAGTAATGCCTTTTTCACGGGACAATAAATCAAAACTGCCTCGATAGACTCGATCTTCCCGACCTGACCAAAAAGTTCCCTGACCGTATTCAACGTCAAATAAAACTGTGGTAGCAGCGGGATTGTCATATTTCAAGTGAATGGTTTTGTCACTTGAGAATAATAGTTTATTTTGGTCATTCATGATTTGAATCCTATCGGCGATCTGTTGAATGAATAAGACGGACTGGGATAATCCTTGATATCGGGTATCCCCGCCTAGGATTGTAAAGTTGCCGCCGGTTTTGAGATGAAATTTGCTGACTTTTTCCGCCAAGCCGATTCGAATATCCGGTATTTTTTCTCGCTCTTTAAGGATCGGGATAACTTGAGGCACTTTTGCGACTAAACGGCGTTTTTGGTCTTCTTTTTCGGGTTTTGTGATTAATTCCGGATGCTCGGCCAGAAGTTGTTTCAGTGTGAGTGTTATATTTTGATTCCAGGGATAGATGGCTTTGGCATTTATCAACAAATTATAGGCTGATGAATAATTTTGTAATGCAATGTAAACCTGGGATAAAGGAAAGTAAAGACTTGTTAAATTCGGTTCTTGGGAAGCTGCTTTTTTGAAGGATGCAGCAGATTTTTGATAGTCGCCGGACTTTTGATACAGTTCGGCCAGTTTATAATTGGCCATGGGGTTAAATGGTTCCTTGGATAAAGAATCAGCAAGCGTTTGAATCCCTTCGTTGATTTCCCCTAATTCCGCCAATGCCAAACCACGCCAAAAGAGTACGTCGCCACTTAAGTCTGAGCATTCGGATATTCTAACGACCTCTTCATATTTTCCTGCTAGATAGTTCATCTGGATCAGATTACGGCGATAGTTAATATTATTGGGTTCCTGGCTGGCGAGCATCTGAAGCTGGGAAATTGCTGCGTTATATTGGCCGGTCTCCCGTAATAATTGAATTAAGTCCAGTTTTAGCTCTTGGTTGTTCGGATAGTTCAGAATTAACTGGCGGAACTTATCCACGCTTAGGTTGAGGCCTTGGGAGTAATAAGTTGATATGGCGTTATCAAAATCTAAGCCGGTGGTGGTAGCTTGAAGCGTGGTGGAAAACGATGTTCCTAAAAAGGAAAAAGAGAGAAGAATTCCGATTGCAACCAATAAAAATAATCGTTTGTACATTTTTACCCTCGCTTTTTTTGTAAAAAAATATATCATAACCGAACTGTTCGCAATAGAGGATTTCCTTTCCAGTATGATGTCGGTTATCCAAACTACCAAAGCTTTTCCATATTTTACGATGTGACACATTTTTGGCCTTGTGATATGCTTTGATATATCAAATAAACCACAGTATAAAACCTGTTTTTAGGGGTCGGATTATTATTCCTGGAAAAGAGGTAAGTGATGATGAAATTTTATTGGAAGCAATCTAAAATTGGTATACTGATGATTTTCATCACTTTTGCCTTTGCTTTAGCTCCGGGTCTCGTGTATTTACCATAACTTCCACTAAACCCGGCAGATTACCTTCTGTTAAGAATCCCTTAAAGATATTGCGCGAATCTCCGCGAAATGTCAGTGAGTTTGGGGTTAAAGGAGATGGCAAAACCGATGATTCCGCAAATATCCAAAGAGCTCTCAATAGTATTAAAGATAATGGCGCTATTTTCTTCCCCAAGGGGAAATATATTATGACCCGGACGATAATTATTCCTTCATATATCCGGATTATGGGTGAAAGTAAAAGATCGACAATTCTTTTTTATCAAGGGAGTGATAAAGCTTTTGCATCTGGAGATCGTTCCGGAAAATCTGGCAAATATGGAAACGGTTCTTACCACATAACGATTGAAGATATCGCGTTTCAAGGCCGGGATATGGGTACCGGATTATATATCACTTCGCGGTATCTATCCGCTAACAATGTGGAGATTTCTCATTTTGGCGTAGGCATCGATGCCCAATATTGTTGGACAAATAAATTTTATAACGTCTCCATATTTTATAATATGATTGGCTTTAAGGGAGGCTCTTTCTTGAATGCCAACAGTTTTGTGAATTGCATTTTTTCGGCTGGCGAAAAAGCGGTTATTTTTGACCAGGGGTGGAATATCTCTTTTATTGGCTGTCAGTTTGAAAATCATCAAGAGGCTTGCTTTTCTTTTAATGATGATACTCCGGATGCCGTTTGGAATCTATCGATCAATGGGTGCTATTTTGAAAATAACGGTAAAGTGATTGATTCGGGTCAAAATTGTTCTTTTTATGGGTTGGCTTTCAATAATAACACGGTCACCACTCGTGGAAACGGATTGGCGATCAATATTGGCAATGGGAAAAAATAGCGGTATTGTGGAAAATAATGCTTTTATTCGCGATAATAATGGTGGCGCTGAACCTTTTGTGCGTTTAGAGGGTCCGGCGTATATTACATTTCGGGCCAATCAATCTTATAGCGCGCCGGAGAATCAGGCAATCCCTTTATTGGATGAGATAACCCGGAATTCAAATTCTACTTACCTTGAGGAAAACTTAACGGATGGAAACCGAATTAACGCTTCGGGAACGGGTGCTTTTGAAAAAGGGATCATTGTTGGGGCCAATCCACCCGCGGCCATTGAACCGGGTTTAATCATTTATGATAGTGGGAAACTGAAACTTTATCATAATTCTTCCGATTCCGAAATCCTTCAGACTGTAAAAGTAGGTTCCCGTGGGGAACGCCCCTCCGAACCTTATCTTGGTATGATGTATTTTGATACTACGGTGGGTCGGCCGATTTGGTGGAATGGTATGAATTGGGTGGATGCGAACGGCCGTAAAAAGGATTAAATTTCAAGAGATATTCATTGATTCAGTGAAATGAGATGCGGATCTGTTTTTACCGGCGGGACGTTGAATCCGCAAATTGATTAATAAACCAAGTTGCTGTTAAGCCAAAAGCTGAATGTTCAACGAAAGCGCTCAGGGTGGTTCCTATATCAGTCGGCGTTATTCTTACGACGTGAAGATTAACGACAGCTCCAAAAAGGCTTAACCAGATTAACCATCCAATTCCTAGGCCCTTTATATAACTATAACTTCTTCCCGAAAACTTGATAATATAAAAAAGGACTATTCCCCAAAAACTGCCGACGATAATATCGGCTAATCCTCCTATGATTAAGGCTCCTGGTTGGTGGACATCTTTTGGCAAAACAAAGACGGAGGCGGCCAGATTCCAGTATAAATATTTTGACCAGCCGATTGTGACCGATAAGAAGTCCACAATTTCTTTAGCGAGAGTTCCGATTATTCCAGCCAATGCCCCGCATATCACCGGATCTGATTTCATGAAAGCCACCTGGTTATCTGTTTTATGAAATTCGAACGCTGGGATTGTTAGAGAGTTCTCTAAAGATGATGACCCAATTCGATAAAAATTATGTATTGAAGCTGGGATGAGCATTAGGAAGAGATAATGATTCATTCAATGCAAACTGAATCGAAGTAAATCATGGAATTTTAAAGGCAGACGGGAAGTTCCCGAAACGACTATTATTTTTGGAGTATATAGAAAAAACAAATAAATTAATTGATGTAATTTTATTGTCAACAATTTATTTGTCTAATGTATTTCATTAAAAACAGAATTGACTTGATGTGATGTGTGTGTTAGACTATGAAGAGTTAATTGGATGAAACCTTCCTTATATCGCGTCAACATGACATTGGAATTTGGGGTGATGGATGGCAGATAACTTAGGAGGTTTTATAAATAAAAAAAGACCAAGAAGTTGATTGTCCATGCTTTCGGCTTCACCAAAAAAGAGAGTTTTAAGAGAACAAAAGGGTGTCGTTGATCGTGGTTCTGAGTACGATATCCCTTGTTACATCCGAAAGTTAAAATTGAGATCGTAACGTTAAAAGATAATCTGGAAAAGTGGTTGACTCGGTTTGTCATGCTGCAAGAACCGATGAAACCGGAGATGGTAGATTTTCATCTATGAAGTTGCTGAAGCTGTTTAGGTGAGGATTGGTCAATGCGGCGAAGATGTTATCTGAGCAATTTCCACTTTTCAAACGCCTTTTTTCGAAACTTCGGAAAAGGCGTTTGATCAATGTATGAAACGGGAGCTTCAATGCTTGGCAGCGAACAAATTGGAAGGAGGAAATAGCGGGTGGAAGATTCAGGGAAAAAACCGGACCATTCCAAGTTGAAGGTTGTGGAATTGTCCAAGATATTAAAAAATGTCAGCAAAATATATCAACAGCCGGGCTCGGAAAACCGACTGAGCGAATATAAAGAATATATCCGGATTCATGGTTTAGAAAACATCGAAAGTATCCGACCGGTATTTCCGAAAATCAATCGAGAGGCGGCTCGGGTTATAGTTTTTGAAACGGTTTGCCGTATGAGTTTGGAACATCCCACTTGGGGTTGTGAACATCTCAGCGAGGATCTTAAAGAAAAGAATATCAATATGAGCGCATCGGCAATTTACAATATTTTAGTCAAACATCAAATGGGGACTAAAAAAGAGCGCTTGGCCAAAATTATCGAAATGTATTCCGACCATTTGGAGGATCTTTCACCTGAACAAATGGAGGCGTTGAAAAAATATGACCCCTGGTTTCAGGAACGTCAAATTCGGGGCAAACACCCCGGAGACTTACTGGCGCAAGATACAATTTTTATTGGCTTTTATCGTAACATGGAAGAAATATACTTGCAGGTTGTGGTAGATTCCTATAGTAGTTATGTTTTTGGATTACTCCATATTGGTAAAAATGCGGATTTTGCGGTAAATATTGTCCACAATGAAGTGTTGCCTTTTTTTCGGGAACGGGGATTAAAGATTAACGGAATATTAACAGATAACGGACATGAATATTGCGGTAAGGAAGGTCATCATTATGAGCTGTATTTAAAATTGAACGATCTTAAGCATGTTAAAACGACGACCAAACAATGCGGTAATATTTTTATTAAACAATTTAAAAAAATTGTCATGGATGAATTTGTGAAGCCTGTTGCGGGTTCTAAGAGTGTGGAGGATATTGAAAGCCTTCGAAAGCAATACAAAAGATGGCTTCTCTTCTATAATTTGGAGCGGCCTTATCAGGGTTTTCCCAATAACGGAGAGCCACCGCTAAAATTAATATTGAAATAAATATATCTCTCCCCCCACCGGTTAAATCCGCCGCGAGCGCGTTGAGAGGATTATTTTTTATAAAATTGGATGGAATGAGAAAAAGGTATTCAATATATTACATCTTTTATAGTATTGGCATCCGGAGATTCTGAATCCCATGAGAATATAGGTCTGAATCTATGAAACAAAGCATATCAATATCCGATGGGTCATTGATTCGGAAAGGGATCTCGAGTGGATGGAAAATAAGGATTCAATTTTGAAAGGGACAGCATTGCTAACTGGGGCAGGTATCATTGTCAAATTGTTAGGAGCTGCATACAGGATCCCGTTGTCCCGTTTGATTGGTTCAGAAGGGATAGGCTTATACCAGATGGCCTATCCAGTTTATTTAATTTTCCTTTCTCTTTCGACTGCCGGATTGCCCATAGCGATATCGAAAATTATTGCTGAACAATCAGCAAGGGGGAACCGGGAAGGGATTGGTAAGACTTTCACAGCGGCTTTAATTTTATTAATTATAATGGGTTTATGTGGAAGTATGATTATGTTTTGGGCCGCACCCTGGTTTGCTGAAAGGGTGGTGGCTGATTCCCGAGCGGTTTATGCGATAAGGGCGTTGGCGCCGGCAATTTTTTTGATGAGCTTGATTGCGGCTTACCGCGGCTTTTTTCAAGGCCAGCAGATTATGGCGCCCAGTGCCGTTTCACAAATTATCGAACAGTTTGTGAGGGTAGCCGTAGCGCTGATTTTAGTTTGTCTTTTATTAAAGAGCGGAATTGAATATGCAGCTGCCGGGGCCGCGTTTGGTGCATCAGCCGGAGGCGGGGCGGGTTTGTTTTTTCTAATATTCAAGCAATGGCAAGTAAGAAGAGGAGTGTTTTTCCATCACTGGGGAAAAAATGGGGAAAGTCTATTTGGAATCATGAAAAGACTGATACGGTTTGCCTTGCCCATATCGGTGGCGGTCATTTTAATGCCTCTTTTACAGACTATCGATTCGTTGATTGTTCCGGCTAAACTTCAAAGTATTGGTTATACTGTCGGTCAGGCCACATCGATGCTGGGAGTATTGGGTAATGCTTGGGCTGTCATGTATCTTCCGATGGTTGTAACATCGGCGATTGCGGCGAATTTAGTACCGGCAGTAGCAGCGAGTAATATAAAAGAGGTTGGGCGGGAACAGGCTTTAAAGATCGAGACTGGTCTGCGGCTGGCTTATTTGTATTTGATTCCGGTTGCAATATTTTTGTATTTATTTGGGAAAACGGTTTACCAGATTATATATAATACTTCGGGGATTGAAATTTTATCATGGCTGGCTCCGGCAGTTTTCTTTTTAGGTCTTGAGCAGGTATCGGCAGGAATATTGCAGGGTTTAGGCAAACCTAAAATTCCCTTGGTCAATTTTGGGGCGGGAGCTGTTTTGAAAATCATAGTGACTTTGGTGACGACGGGCCTGCCGGGTCTTAATTTGACCGGAGCTGCTTTAGGAACCGTATGCGGTTCGGGATTTACGGCATTTTTAAATTTAATAATTGTGCGAAAATTGACCCGCGTTCGTTTTACTGGTCTGCCGGCAGCTGTTTTCAGCGGGATATTCTTATTAGTTGGAGGCTTTTTGGCATTGCGTTATTTACAGCTCCATTATATTTTAGAGTTTATGGAAATAGGTTTTGGGGGTACTTTATTATACATTGGCATCTTACGGATTACGGGAGGAATCAATTCCCAGGATCTCGAAATGATAAAAAAATATTTAGCAAAAAGGAGTACCAAACATGGTTATCGAGGCATTGCCCAAAGCGGGTAAAGATTTAAAGCAATTGGTGGCAATCATGGCAGTTCTACGGCAAAAATGCCCCTGGGATCAGGAACAAACTTATCACTCCTTAAAACCATACGTGATTGAAGAAACATATGAAGTATTGGAAGCGATTGATTCCGGTAAAACGGACAAGCTGCAGGAGGAATTGGGGGATCTTTTGCTTCAGGTTGTTTTTCTGGCGCAGTTGGCCACGGAACAAGGGCGGTTTTCTATGGATGAAGTTGTCGAAGGTATTTGTGAAAAACTAATTCGCCGACACCCCCATGTCTTTGGAACAACTGAGGTAAATGGGTCTGATGACGTACTTAATAATTGGGAGAAGATCAAACAAACCGAAAAACCGGGAGAACGCCCATCGGCTATTGATGGGGTTCCGAAAGATCTTCCTGCATTAATGTTTGCGGAAAAATTGCAGCATAAAGCGGCTAAAGTCGGGTTCGACTGGGGGGATTTGGAAGGTCCTTTACGTAAGACCAAAGAGGAATTTGCCGAGTTTGAGGAAGTTTTACGTAGTCAAGCCGTCATTCAGAGTAACGATTTTGTGAAGGACAAACTTTCTGATGAATTTGGCGATATTTTGTTTTCATTGGTGAATGTGGGGCGGTTTTTGGATATCAATCCGGAGATAGCGCTACGGGGTACAATAGGGAAATTCACCAAACGGTTTCATTATATGGAACAAGAGGCTGCAAAAATCGGCAAAACTTTAAAAGAAATGACTTTGGATGAAATGGAACTTCTTTGGCAACAGGCCAAATCTTTATAGGGTGGAATGAGGGAATAAAAAAGACTAAAATTGAGATGCTAGCTCTATGTAAAAGAATCGAATGGAAGGTGAAGGTATGGTTCGGAAAGATACGGGGCTAGTATCCATTTTTTTATTAAGCCTTCTTTTTATTGCGGGTTGTCCTGGAAAAGAAGGAACTTTATTTAAAAATATGGTGACCCATTTCGGGGAGCCTCCCAAAATAACGGTTTTTATGAAAGAGACCGGGGCAAAAAAGCAAATGGATATCGAGGAGTATTTGACCGGAGTGGTTGCAGGTGAAATGAAACCGGGATGGCCCTTAAATGCATATGCAGCACAAGCAATTATTGCCCGTACTTTTACCATGGAGTTTTTAGCGCGGGGTGGAACCCGTTCGATTCATGGTACGGATATATCCACTGATGAGAAAGAGGCCCAAGCCTATAATGCAGCTAATATTACACCGGCGATCCGTAAAGCGATTAACATGACCCGGGGATTGGTTTTGGTCTATAAAAATCATTATATAAAAGGATGGTATTCGGCAAGTTGCGGGGGGAAAACGGATTATGCCAGAGAGGGATTGGCCTATAAAGGTCCCGAACCACCCTATATTGTGTCCGTAAAATGCCCCGAAGAAAAGTATATTCCCAAAACGGAATTATTCTGGGAAGCATCCTTTACCGGAGCAGAAGTCAATAATGCGTTAAAAAAGATGAATCTGAGGGAAATTGGCAAATTTAAGTCTCTGGAAGTCGTGAAACGAAGTAAAACCAACAGAGCTACAGTGTTAAAGTTTATAGGCGATAAGGGAAGCGCTGAGGTTGCCGGAGGAGATTTCCGGATCAATATCGGTCCCGGAAAAATGCGCTCCATCTGGATATTAGATAAAATTAAGAATCAGGGGGATTTATTAAAGTTAAAAGGTAGGGGCTTTGGCCATGGGGTTGGGTTGTGTCAATGGGGATCTTATGCTATGGCTAAGGAAAATAAATCCCCAAAGCAAATTGTTAAACATTATTATCCGAAAACCGATATTGTGAAAATATGGTGATGTAAACCGGCTAATTAACCGGTTTTATTATTATAGAATGTATTCATGATAGATGGAGTTGGTCTATCTTCCTTTCGGTGAGAATATTTTATTTTGAAAACCTCAGGCAGAGCATGCTCGAAGGAGTGAAAGAAATGGAAGATAAAAAGAAGCCCAACGATCTAATCCATCAATTGACATTAGCCAATCGCAGTCAGTTAATTGTAGAGGGAGTGAGCAATCTGGGTTGTTACGATCAAGAACAGATAATTTTAGAAACGAGTTTGGGAGTTTTGGAAATAAAAGGAGAAGGATTGCATATCCAACAATTAAGTTTGGATTTAGGTAAGGTTACGGTTGATGGTAATGTTTACTCACTGATGTATACGGATGAAAATGCCTTGAAAAAGGGGAGGGGCTTTTTAAGCCGTTTAATTAAATAATAAAGAAGGCTATAAGAAGGTGGTTTTGCAGGATAATTCAAATTTGACACCGAAATAAATCGATAATGGTTTGATTTTAACTACCACGGGCCAAAAAAGGCGGGTAGTTGAGAGAACGACTAAACCCAAAAATGGATTCGGCATTTGAAAAGGTAATGTTTAGTTGAAAGAACCAATATTGATTCGAGGTGTCCAATGCCTTTAACCAATGCATCGGCGGCAAGAAGGAGACGAGCCCGCTCCCGTTCATTTCCTGAACTTTTCCAAAGAATTATTATTACAGCATTTAAATTTATTCTTAGTCCAATTATTATTTTCGCAGATTCCTTTCGCCGTAAGGGGACACTTGATGGAACCTGGATTTTTTCATTTTTTTTGTTTATTACTGTAGTCCTGGGGCTTACCGGAGTCGGTATTTTGGTCACTGAAGGCCCGCTCTTGAAAACTATGAAAATGATGACTGCGGTTACGGAAAATCAAGAAAACTTGTCTGGAGATTTACAGCCTGTTATTCGGATGATTAATCGTAGCGCTTTGGCAAATAATGTGGATCCCCATTTGGTTTATGCTATTATTAAATCAGAAAGTAATTTTTCGCCACGGGCCGTTTCGCCTCGTGGCGCAAAAGGGCTTATGCAGCTTATGCCGGAGGTTTGGAAATATTATCATCATAAATTGGAAGATAATGGCAATGAGGATGATATTTTTGCCCCGGAAGCCAATATTGATGTAGGCGTAAGATATCTGAAAGATTTATTGGATCATTATCAAGGACGGGTTGATTTGGCTTTAGAGGCCTACAATGCCGGTATATCCAATGTTAGACCGGGAAATGAACCCAAATATAAAGAGACAAGGGGTTATGTTCAAAATACACTTGGATTATGGCAATCGTTGCGCCGGGAAGCTATTAAACATGAACTCCAAATGTCGCTCTATTTGCAAAAGGGATTGAAATGTTTATTTGGGATTTCCTTTTTATGTTGGCTGATTTTATTTTGGTGGGCGCGGTTTCGTTTGTTTGGAAAATAAATTGATACTGTGAACTTTCATTCTAAAAAGTATAAAAGTTCCTCTCTTCACATATGTTTTTTCGGGAGGAATAAAGAAATGGAATTCATTCATCTACAGCTAAATACTTTTCTGGTACTCCTTTTTACGGGCATTCTATGGGGAATCTTTTTTGATTTATACCGGGTTTTTCGAAGCCGGATTCGAGTCAACCGGGTTATCGACGGTATGGGGGATGTTATATTCTGGATATTGGCTGCGATGTTAATTATTCCGTTTATTTATTGGGCAACCTGGCTTGAGTTGAGACTGTTTGTCTGGTTTATTATTATATTAGGATTAATTCTATATTTCGTCTATTTAAGCAGTATTTTGATACCGGTTTTCAAGATTTTTTGGCAAGCTGTTAACTGGTTTCCGGGAATGATAATAAATATTTTTAGTCGGTTGAAGTATAATTTGCGAAAATTGTTGTACTTTTTAAATCATCGAAACCTATAAAAATTTGCCGCGGACTACGAATTCGCTATTCAGAACGATTCCGGGTACTTTAGAACCGGAACTGATTACTTCAATAATCATTTTACCTGCTTGATTACCTTGCTCATACGCTGGATTATTTATACTGCTAATGAAAGGGTAAGCTTTTTGGGTGAGGGGCAAATTATCTCCGGCGATGATTTCAATGTCACGGTGAATCTTGATTCCTGACTCGCCAATCCGTTTAATAACTCCATAAGTGGTGGGGTCGCTGGAACAAATAACTGCCGTTATATCTGGATTTGACTCTTTTAGTTTTTGGAATGAACGATAACCGCCCTCAAAAGAAAAATCTCCTTCAGTGACTAATTCCGACCGGTATTCGATGTTGCTTTCCTGTAAAGCCATTTGATAACCGCGAAGTAAATCTTCTTTTCCCAAAATAAAAAAATCGTGTGGTTTATTAATTAGACCGATACGGCGATGGCCGAGAGAAATTAAATATTTGGTTGCTGCATAAGCCCCCGGAGTGAGATTGATATCTACAAAATTGGTTTTCTGTTCTTCAAAAGAAAGCCCAAGAGTTACGTAAGAAAAATTTTTCTCATTAAATTCATAAATGATTTTTTCGACACCTGCTGAAGGATAAAGAATGACTCCATCAACGCTCCGGTGTTTTACAAGACGAACCGCTTCGTTTAAAGCGTCTTTTTTGTAAACAGGAGCCGAAATAATAACCTCATAGCCCCTGGTCGTCAATAAATCGTGCGCTCCGCGCAGTTGTTCCATCATGTTGGGATCCTGGAATACGAAATCCGACCCATAAGGAACGATAAATCCCACAATATTGGAACATTTTCTTTTTAAACTGGCAGCAATGGCATTAGGGTGATAGTCCAGTTTTTTAATAACTGCATTAACACGCTCCCGGGTTTCCTCTGTAACTAAGTTCGGTTCATTGATAACCCGGGAAACTGTTTTTGGAGACACGGCAGCTAATCTTGCAACATCATATAAAGTCGCCATTCTTGGTTCACTCGCTTTACGTTAGTTGTGATGTTTCATCTAAAGCCATAGATCAGGAACCAAGATTTTGGGATACCGCTGTGGGTGATACCATGAAGTTCTTGGTTTACTGGGTGACGGCTCAGGTTTCACAATATACTTCAACAACCCCTGTCATTTTACCTGCCGGTACAATTTTTCCAGGTAAACTCTCTCCACCCGCTTTAAGTATATAATGACCGGAACGGTTGTTTTTAATATGGATTTTGTAAAGTACACCTCTAAATTTCCGATTGATTTTTATTTCTTGGAATCTAGCAGGGATGCATGGATCGACACGTAGTCCATCGAATTCAGGACGAATTCCTAAAATGTACTGTGTAATGGCAACATAATTCCAGGCCGCGGTTCCGGTAAGCCAGGAATTCTTGGCTTGACCGTGGTGCTTGGCATCGCTGCCCGCAATCATTTGGGAGTAAACATAGGGTTCCATTCGATGTAAATCACTAATTTCTTCGCGATATGCGGGAGCGATTTTCTGGTAATATTCGAATGCTTGGTCTGCCCGGCCGAGAACAGTTTCCGCTATCATGATCCAAGAGTTATTATGACAGAAAACTCCGGCATTTTCTTTATATCCCGGTGGGTATGAACTTATCTCGCCCAATTCAAGATGATATTCGGTGTAGGGAGGGTTTAATAAACGAACACCGTGGGCGGTATCCAGCCGCTTTTTTACCGAGTTTAAAGCCTTGAGGGCGAACCCGTTTTCCACTCCAATGCCGGCCATAACACATATGCCTTGCGGCTCGATATAAATCTGGCCTTCTTTGTTTTCATGGCTGCCAACTTTGTGTCCGGCATCGTCATAAGCCCGTAAAAACCACTCGCCATCATATCCGTCATTAATAATAGTTTGCCGCATGTTTTCAACGATGTTTAATACGGAGATTGCCTCGGAATTAAAGCCTTGACGGCGACATAGTTCGGCGTATTCCGGGCCTATATGGACAAACATTCCGGCTATAAAAATAGATTCGGCAATTTTACCTTCTTTGCTGGTGCATACTTGGAAGGATTCATCCGGTGTTTCTGAATAACAATTCAAGTTCAGACAATCGTTCCAGTCAGCATGACCAATGAGTGGTAATCCATGGGGTCCGACGTTGGTAGCGGTATATCGTATTGAACGGCGTAAATGCTCCAGTAAGCTTTCGGCAAGATCAGGGTCATTATTAAACGGCACCTGCTCATTTAAAATCGAATAATCTCCGGTTTCTTTAATATAGCCGATAACTGAGTAAACGAGCCATAAAGGGTCGTCATTGAACCCGCTGCCAATATCGGAGTTGCCCTTTTTGGTTAAAGGCTGATATTGATGATAAGCGCTGCCATCAGGCAATTGAGTAGCTGCCAAATCTAAAATTCTTGTCCGGGCTCTTTCGGGTACCATACCGACAAAACCCAACAAATCTTGATTGGAATCCCTAAAGCCCATACCCCGTCCAATACCGGATTCAAAATAAGAGGCGCTACGGGATAGGTTAAACGTAACCATTGTCTGATAAGGATTCCATGTGTTAACCATCCGATTAAGCTCGGATTCATTACTTTCCAATGTATAAACGGAAAGTAAGTTTAACCAATATTCCTTCAATTTTACCAGCGCTTTATCAACCTGGCTGGGTGAGTTAAATTCAGCAATAATCTTTTGAGCCGGCTCTTTATTAATAATACCGGGTTTTTGCCATTTTTGAACATTGGGCACTTCAACATATCCTAACACAAATATGTATTCTTTACTTGATCCCGGTTCAAGGGTTATTTCCAAACAATGGGAGGCAATCGGAGACCAGCCGTCGGCCATTGAATTATTCGATTTTCCGTTTGTAACCACCAGTGGGTTATGAAGATCGTGATATAAGCCGATGAATGATTCCCGATCGGTATCAAAACCGGCAATGGGTTGATTAACGCTATAAAACGAATAATGGTTGCGGCGTTCTCGGTACTCGGTTTTGTGGTAAATGACATTTTCTTCTACCTCAACCTCGCCGGTATTGAAGTTGCGTTGAAAATTGGTCATGTCATCATAGGCATTCCATAAGCAAAATTCGATAAAAGAAAAGACTTTAAAGCTTCTGGTTTGTTTGCTCTGGTTTGATACGACGACTCGATGGATTTCACAGTTTTGGCCAACGGGAATAAAATAGGTAATTTCAGTTTTGATCTGGTTTTTTGAACCGCATATTTTAGTATAGCCCATACCGTGCCTGCATTCGTAAAAATCCAAATCGGTTTGAACGGGTTGCCAGGAGGGAGACCAGATGTCTTCGTTGTCATTAATGTAAAAATAACGGCCGTTATTATCAAAAGGAATATTATTGTAACGGTAACGGGTGATTCTGCGGAGACGGGCGTCTTTGTAGAAACAGTATCCGCCGCCGGTATTGGAAATCATGCCAAAAAAGTCCTGAGTCCCCAGGTAATTTATCCATGGTGAAGGAGTTTTAGGAGTGGTAATTACATATTCTTGCAGAGCATCGTCAAAATATCCGAATTTCATTCCAATCATCCTTTGCAATAGTATAAAAGCCACAATATTGGAAAAGACATCGAAGTCATTATAGCTGGTAAAAAGAAATTTGTCAATGATCGGGGCCCGTGCGCAAGCAAAAGATTTGTAATTAAGAAAGATCAGCGGGGCTTTGAATGTTTAGGATTCCTCCGAATTCATGGTGATAACGGCAAAAACCATGATGGTTATAAACAGGCCCCAACATTAATAAAATGAAAACAATGCAATACAAAATTGTAAAAAAAATATTTGACACCGGTGACATAACTGTGATAGTATAAAAACAGTTGTATGGTTATTTTTTACAGTAAAGGTAAAAATAGTAGCAGTGAGCTGCGACGATGTAAATGCAAAGAAAAATGGTGTTTTTGTAAAAAAATATATATGTCATCGATGTCCAAAGGAACCTGTCGATTGTGACTGATAAAAACATTGATTTGATAATGTTTTGTAAAATAAAAAAAGTGGTTTTTTGTGGAAAACGGGATTGTAACAGAAGTTAAAATGGGAAGCAATGGGATGATAAATATTAATTAATGTAAGAAATATCGCTGGTAGATCAAAAAAATGATACCGATGACATAAAATACCTCTGCTGTTTAGCCCGAGAGGGTTTATAGCTATAGAACCTTTAAGCGGATCCGACAGGGAAAGGAGGTGAAATATTACTTTTATTTCATTTGGATGGTTGAGAGCGTAATCAAACGAAACTGGAAAAGTTGATTGCAATCTCAAAACGGCTCGAACTTGAAATTAAAAGGAGGATTTAATGTTGAAAAAGTCATTCATTCTTGTTTTGGTGGTAGTTCTTACGCTGGCAATCACGGTTACAGCCTCGGCGTCCACTTTTAACCCCTATTGCGGCGGCAGGCTTGTCTGGTCCTATATTAATTCGGATTCCTCGGATAATTGGAAAGATAACCCGGTATCTCTTAACCACGGCGGTCTGAAATTGTTACTTCGGGAGTCCCTTTCCGATGAGGCCACCGGGACCTGGGCCAATATTGGGTTTAAGGCGAACGGGTGGTCAAACGATCTCTACAACTCTAGTAAAGGTGAGGCTAACGGTTCGGGCGCCATTGATACCAGTATAATTTACGATTTTGGTTGGAAACAGATTGGCGGTTCCAAAATTAACATTTGGTACAGCAACTGGGAATCCGAGACCACCAATATCGGTCAGGGCAAGATTTATAACGTATACCCGACCCAGTTTAACGAGGATAATGTCTTTGACCGCGATGCGAGTCATTGTATCACTATTGATTATCTTGGCGATAATCTGGTTCTTAGCGCTATCTATGAACCCAATAAAACCGAGAGTATCGATGAAAACCGAGTTTTCCTCGCCGCTACTTATAAGTTTGAGGGCGGAGACGTCCATGCCGGTTATTATAAAGGGGATACAGATTATAGTGGTTATCTTCCCATTGATGCAACTAAGACGGTTACTGCGCACTCTAAATCCACTGAAATGAGCGTTGGCGCAGCAGCCAAGCTAGGCTTCATAACCGCTAAAATCGATTATCTTAAATTGAAGATGGACGAATTCAAAGAGCTTCAAGCGGTTAAGGATGATAAGGGTAATATTACTGGTAATGAAGCAACCGGAAATTGGGTTGAGTGCCCATATGACGGCGGCAATGTTACCCAGCTTAACATTTCTTTTGATGATTTAAAATTTGATGTTACTTTGATCAATGATGATAATTACTTTTTCAAAACCGATGGCGGTAAAGGATATCAAGTCCGTTACAGCGGTTTTTGCGACGGCAAGCTTTCGTTGGTTTATAAAGCCATGGTTGCTGATAAAGATAGCGATGCCACAGGCGTCCAGGGCGATCTCGAAAGCGGCGATTTCAGCACCGCATATATCGGATATAAATACGGTATTTTTGAAACCAGAATCGGCTGGGGTAGCCACGGTAAAGACGCTGGTAAAGATGACTATGCGTTTGCCAGTGTTTATGCCAATTTTTGGTGAGATTATCTGAAAACTCAAGTGGGGTTGTCTCAATCTGAGACACCCCTTTTCCGAATGATATTTCCGGAAAGAAACTGAATACTTATGTTCCCATTACTTGGGGAATATTCTGGCGGAATAAATAGAATAATGTTTGTTATGGATATTTGGCTTCATAAAGATGGCATCATAACATTTGAAAGTTATAGGGAAAATTCCCTTGAATATATGAATCTCTTAAGAAAACCGTCATATCGAAAAAGAGGCAATTTTTCGGCATATTATTGGAGGGGGTCCGTCATGAAGATGAAATATTTTCTTTTACTAGTTTTACTATTATTATTGTCCGCCGTTCCAGTTATTGCAGCCGCCGGTAATGTTGGGAATGAACCGGCTATGGTAAGCAATGCCCAAAAAGTCGTCTTTTTGTCCAAACGGGACGGCAATTTTGAAATTTACTCAGTCAATGACGATGGAAGCGAATTAAAGAGACTTACCAGCAGTAAAGGTGATGAATCGATGCCGAGTTGGTCTCCGGATGGGAACAAACTGCTCTATTTACTGAAAAAGGGAAAACAATATCAATTATGGACGATGAAAAGTGATGGTAGCGGACAAATAAAGTTAGCCGACGATTGTATAAATGATGATCCTCCTCTATGGTCTCCGGATAGTTTGAAGATTGTCTTTACTGCCAAATATCAATCAAAAAGAACGGTTTTTATGGCCGATAGCGAAGGCTGGGGCTTAACACGTTTATCCTCCCCGGGTACGGAGGGTTTTGCGCCTGTATGGTCTCATGACGGTTCTCAAATTATGTTTCTTCAAAAAAACAAAAATGACATGTTTATCTATACCATTAATCCGGATGGGACAGGATTACGGAAAATCATGAAGGATTCCGCGACTTACCTGAATCCGATTTGGTCCCCGGACGGGCAAAAAATAGCATATATTTCTAAAAAACAGGTTTTTCTTGGAATCGAGAGTAAACTGTATGTGATGAACGGCAATGGCAGTGATATTATGCCCATCGCAAAAGTTAGTCAAAAAGTTGATGATGTCGATTTTAATGATGATTTTCACTGGTCGCCGGATGGTAAACAAATCGCCTTTACCAAAGTGGCGGACGTTGATGCGGATGTAACGGATGGAGGCAGACCCGTCTTTCGTTTTACCTACGGCACCTATGTAATCGCTGTCGATGGCAATAGTGATGAGAATCAGTTGGGGACAACCGGCATGAAACGTGCTAACCCGATTTGGTCGCCGGATTCGCTGCAGGTAGCTTTCTTTTCCGATTCAGAGCTGCATATATGGAATTTCAAAAATAAAATGGAAAATATTTTTCGTGTGAATGCTTCTATCCTACTTAGCCCTATACGCTGGTCTCCGGATGGTAAAAAAATTATTTTCGCCGCTAAGAATAGTTCTTTTCAAAAGTCCGGTCTTTACCTTGTAGAAATGGATGGAAAAGTCACTAAATTGACCGAAGAGAGTGATTATGACCCTGTTTGGGCGCCGGTTAACTGAATGATTGTAGCATTTACCTCATGAAGATTTTAATAGTAAATTGAAATTCTTTGGGCGCCAAGGAAATTTTATTGGGCAATTAGACATCGGTGTCATCAAATTAAGGCAGCCAGTGGTAGGAACTTTCCTCCGACCATTTGCTAAATTAGGACCCTCTTGAGGGGGTCTTAATTTATTGATAAAATGAAAGTCTCATGGATTGTATGCAAAGGATTTAATATATTTGTAAAGAATTACTGAACGGTAAGTAAAAAGAATGGTTTAATATCCGGTAGTAAGGAGCTAACAAGTTATGGATATGTACGCTAAGGCGTGAAAGGAGGAATCGGTTTGCTGTTCGTAGCGATGCTCTTCCTGATATTTGCCTTATTTGTGATGGTTCACGTATTCCGAGGATATCCAGCCATTTGGTTGGGTTTTATTCTTTTGACTTTTGGGTGTTGCATTATTGGGTTAGCGGGTTTAATTCCCCGCTTCGGAAATTATGAATTGAATACAGCTCTTGCTTTACCATTAGACCAACCGAGCTGGGCTTGGCGGATAGTAGGGGATTTATCTTTATATGATTTTATGCGTTTCAGGTTATGGGCTGCTTTGGGGTTTGTGACAGCATTTGCGGGTTTTGCTTATTCGTACTCATTTCGGCATTGGAAGGCTTCTGATATACCGCTGCTTGGGATAATTTTAGCCATTGACACTTATTTAATAAGAAGTTATGATCCTCACTATTTGTTTAAGCTTTTTATTAAAGGTACTGCTTTTTTTGGTGATTCGGCGGAATATGCCCGTTATGAACAGCAACTTTATATCCGAGACGCGATTGCATTAGCTTTAATCATGATTATGCTTTTTTGGGCGGTCCGCAGAATTTTTATGGTTTTTGCCAACTCGAATATCCTTCAAAAAAGAGTGCAAGCGTTATGCGTTGGAGTCGGAAGCTTGTTGCTGGCGGTTTTTTTTGTTTTATTATTTTGTTTCGGACGAAGCAATGTTTTGAACGCTTATACAATGGCCACTTCATTGTTACCATTGGGCGCCAAATATCCGGTTTTCAATTCCTTCTATGTCATCGCTGTTCCTCTGGTGACCATTGTAGCGGGTGGTATGGTCCTATTGGCTATTTTTCGGTACGGTTTTTTAGGTACCTCGCGAATCGGAACCAAAAAATTGGAGCAACAAATTAATGTTGCCAATCAAGCGGTCCGTTTAGCCCTTCATTCTTTTAAAAATCGTTTTCTAGCCGCCCAAATGGCCATGAATATGGCTGCTTTTCAATTGAAAGATTTGAAAGACGAGAGGGCGGAAAAGGCAATGGCCCAAATTAAATCAGCCACTGATGTTTGCGGCGAGGCATTGGCGAGTTTGGATAAACTGCATGCTCAAGCTAAGCAATTTAGCGTCAATCCGCGATGGATAAACCTGCAGGAATTGGTTGAAGATGCTTTGCGCAATTGTAGTTTGGATTTAGCTGGAGTCATCATAACGAAGCGATATTTAAACAATGAAATTTCAGTACTGGGCGATCGCGAACATTTAACGACTGTGTTGGAAAACATATTCAATAATGCCAAGGATGCAATGAGCGATCATGGAGAGAATGAAGAGTCGGCTAAATTAATGATAGTAATTGGACTTGAATATGAATGGGGCTATATCCGGATTATTGATAATGGGATTGGTATTTCCAGAGAAAATCTTCATAAAGTTTTTCGGCCCTTTTTTACCACTAAACCTTCGAAAAGCAATTGGGGTTTGGGATTAACTTATTGTCATCGTGTAATTAAAAGTCATCGCGGCTTTATTAATTTAAGCAGCAAGGCTGGAGTTGGAACCACGGTAGAGATTGTTTTACGGTGTCGAGAAAATATCAACGCAGGGACGACATTCTGGAAAAAATTTCTATTTGTGTTTAGGAAAAGTCAGTCTAGTCGATCTTGTGATAACCTGGGATAATAAAAACGTAATTAAAAGTTTCATTTAGTTTAATATAAAGTTTAAGCTGTATTTATTGCAAGATTCAATATTGTAATGACAGCTGCGTGAAAAGGAGATTGGGAGATGAGTAAAGGTTTAACGGGAGCAGTGAAAATCAATGACATCGATATCAAACCTACCCGTGGGTTTTGGCACGAAATAGTGAAGAATAGGGCTTTGTTTTTAATGCTTTTACCTGGCTTTTTAGTATTGCTGTTTAATAATTATTTACCGATGTTTGGTATGATTGTAGCGTTTAAAGATTTCCGGTTTTATGACGGGAGTTTTTTCTCCAGCCTGTTCAAGAGTGAATGGACCGGTTTTGGAAACTTTAAATACATGTTTGCATCTCCGGATGCTTTTATCTTTATCCGGAATACCCTGCTTTATAATTTGGCGTTTATAATTTCTTGCACCATTATCGCCATTGCTTTTGCCATAATGCTCAATGAAATTTACAGTCGTAAGTTGTCAAAATTATATCAAAGCGCGATGTTTTTGCCTTATTTTCTTTCATGGATTGTTTTTAGTTATTTGGTGTATGCTTTTATCAGCCCGGATAAAGGCTATTTCAATATGACGATTTTTAAATTTTTAGGAATCAAACCGGTGTTTTGGTATTCGGAATTGGAGTATTGGCCGTGGATTATATTGATCGTCAATGCCTGGCACTGGGTGGGCAATAACTGTATTATTTTTCTGGCTTCAATTATTGGAATTGATCAGGAAATGTATGAGGCGGCCCGTATTGATGGGGCAAGCAGGTGGCAACAAATAAAGAATATTACTATACCACAAATTACGCCGGTAATTATTGTCATGGTTTTAATATTTGTCGGTAGAATTTTTAATACTGACCTTGGCTTGTTTCAGCTAATCCCCAGAGGTGCCGGCGCATTGGCTCCAGTAACTTGGACGCTTGATGTTTATGTATATAATACCTTGTTACGAAATGGGGACATCGGAATGTCTTCAGCGGCAGCTCTTTTCCAATCCGTGGTGGGCTTTATTACAATCTTAGCCGCTAATTATGCTGTGAAAAAAATTGATCGGGATGCCGGAATGTGGTGAAAGTAGTCATAGATTTTATCATTAATTTGAAGAAACGGATGGATTAAAATACATAAGGCATTGAGGAGGTAAATCATGGGGAGAAAAGATATTGTTGATTTTAATAAGTTAAATAGTATAACATCGAAATCCAATATAGTTTTAAATATTATTTTGGGTGTTTATAGTTTTCTTTGCATAGTGCCGCTGGTACTAATGATTTCAGCGTCGCTAACGGATGAAAAATTATTGGCAATACAAGGTTACAAATTCATTCCGTCAGCAGTTACCGGTTATGCTTATAAATATATCATTACGAACACCCCCCAGGTTATAACTGCCTATGGTATTACAATGTTGGTTACCCTAGTCGGGACAATTTTAGGAGTAATAGTAATGTCGCTATATGCATTTCCCATTTCCCGTCAGGATTTTAAGTATAAAGGCTTTTTTACATTCATTCTTGTTTTTACAATGCTCTTTAACGGCGGTATGGTTTCAACATACTTGATTGGAGTTAATGTGCTTCATTTTAAGGATAATTTATGGGGACTCATTTTTCCCTATTTGATGAATGCTTTTTGGGTCATTATTTTACGGACGTTCTATAAAACCAATATCCCGGATTCTCTGATTGAGTCGGCGAAAATTGACGGCGCCAGTGAATTCGTCACTTTCTTTAAAATTGTTTTTCCGCTTGCGTTGCCTGGTATTGCCACAATCGCTTTATTTGCGATGGTACAGTATTGGAATGACTGGTTTTTAGCATCATTGTATATTAATAATCCCAATTTGGCGCCTTTACAATATTTGCTATACCAACTTCAGAGTTCTATGCAGTATTTGCTGCAGAATTCCAGTTCAATGGGTGGAAGAGCAGCGGATGTACTGGCCAAAATGCCTTCGGAATCGGCCCGGATGGCGATGGTGGTTATTGGAGTCGGTCCGATTATTCTAACCTTCCCGTTCTTCCAAAAGTACTTTGTCAAGGGCTTGACAGTTGGTGCGATCAAAGGCTGATCCCAGAGGCTGTCGCAAAACGATTTCAAAATCAAAGAGATATATAATATATAGCAATAAAAAACGTGTAAAAATTTATATATTGTATATTCCTATCGATAATTCTATTTTGCAACAGCCTCCGGTAAGCAATAAATTATATTAAATAAGGAGGAGTATGAATGAAAAACATCAAGAAAATTACGGTTTTGTTGTTATTGGTTGGAGTATTTCTGCTTGGAATGAGTACTTATGCAGCCGCCCCGTACGAGATTAAATGGTATTTCGTCGGTAACGGCCAGCAAGCTGATGTGAAACTGGTTGAGGCTGCAGCCAGCAAGTATATCCAAAAGAAGGGCCTCAATGCCACAGTGAAGCTGCAATGCTATACTTGGGGCGATGAATATGACAATCGGATGCGGATGATTATTGCTTCCGGTGATCCCTTCGATATTTGCTTCACTGCTTCCTGGGCAAATCTCTACAAAGTGAACGTCGCCAAAGGGGCATTTTTGGATATTACTAAGCTTGCTCCCAAATATATGCCGAAGGCTTGGAAGCAACTTCATCCTTCATTCATCAGCGGTTCCGCTATTGACGGTCATAATTATGCGATCCCGGCCAACAAGGAATTAGCTCATCAATGGTGCGTAAGCTTTAATAAAAATTTTGTCGATAAATATAAATTCGATATTTCGAAAGTTAAAACTTTAGAAGATTTAGAGCCCATGTTAAAGGTAGTCCATGAGAAAGAACCCGGTATTTGGGCCTTCCAAAATCTTTTTAATGAGAACGCCGTCCGGGTGCTTGACTATGACCGGATCTGCGATGACTATGTTCCGCTCGCTCTTTACAATGACAGTAAGGACATGAAAGTATTTAACTTTTTAGAGACCAAAGAGTATAAAGATTACCTTGAGCTTGCCCGTAAATATTTCCAACTGGGATATGTACCCGCTGATGCGGCTACTACCTCTGAATTTACTACCGACATGAGAGCCGGTAAAGTATTTTGCAAGATCGAATCCGGAAAACCTTTTCATGATGAAGAAAGAACTGCTGCTTGGGGTGTTCCCATTGTTGATGTCAACCTGACTCAACCGGTTGTTCAGACTCGTGATTGCACCGGTTCCATGCAGGCTATTTCGAAAACTTCTAAGAACCCGGTTATGGCTCTTAAATTTCTTGAATTATTCAACACGGATAAATATCTGAATAATCTTATTAACTTCGGCGTCGAAGGAAAACATTGGGTAAAAGTGAGTGAGAACATCATTGATTACCCGAAAGGAGTAACTTCTCAAAGCTCGGGTTACACCCCCGGAACTCCTTGGATGTTTGGAAACCAATATCTCAACTATTTCTGGAAGGGCGAAAATGCGAAGAAATGGGACGCCTTTAAGAAATTTAATGGCTCTTCCATCGCTGCCAAGAGTTTAGGTTTCAATTTTGATGCCGATCCGGTTAAAAATGAAATGGCTGCCTGTCAGACCGTATGGGTGAACAGTGTTGCCCCGCTAAACTGCGGCGCTGTTGATCCTAAGACCTTGCCGGATGTTATTGCCAAATTCAAAGCTGCCGGTCTCGATAAAATTCAAGCCGAAGCTCAAAAGCAATTAAATGCATGGTTAGCGAAAAAGAAATAATGCAGGTTGTTTTGTAGTAATGCGTTAAAATTGATAAGGTTTCAAATAAGGCTAACGCTTTTTAGATTGCGTTAGCCTCATTTCTAGATATGAAAGTTAAGTAAATAATAGTTTACACAATGAATGGAACAGGATAATGATAAAATAAAAAGAAATATATCTGAATTAAAGAATCGGATCAATTTTTCAAGGGAAAATGCTGTTGGTCTATTCCAATATATAGAAAGATTCTATATGGGAAGTGTCAACGATGGACGGATTGGATCAAAAAGATAAAAGTCAGACAAATCACATAGCGGCCTCAAAGTATGTCAAGTTTATGATTTGGCTGTTTTTAATATGCCTGGTTTGTAAAGTGCCTGTTTTTGGTTTAAACCCCACCGTAAAGCTGACGATCTGGACTCATCAACGCCACATGGTCGATTTGATCAAAGAATTAATCAATAATTTTAACCATACAGTGGGACGCCAAAAAGGAATTGAGCTTTCCATGAGAGTGTTGGGGGATGACTCTTGGCCGATGTTCCATCAAGCTCAAAAAACCGGAACAGGCCCGGATTTGTATAGCAGCGGTTATGTGACGAATTATCCGGATAATTTTAAAGCCGGCGCTCAGATGTGGTTTGATGATTTTCCTGATTTTAAAAGCTGGAAAGCGCAGTGGCCAAGCTGGTATTGGGTTGAAGGGATGACAACCTATCAAGGCCACGTATATTCAATTCCGGCTCAGGTATTCAATTCCCGGTTGATATACAACCGTGACTTATTTAAGGCTGCAGGTCTCAATCCCGACCAACCCCCCCGCTCCTATCAGGAAATAAGGGAAGCAGCTAAAAAAATTAACAAAATAGGCCGGGGAGAAGCTTATGGTTTTGCCTATTGCGGAGCGGAGTCATGGCCGATGGAATGGTTGCCCAGCCAATGGGCTGAAGCGAATGGAGAACCCGCTTATTGGGATTGGAAGCGGGGGCGTTGGGCCATGGAAGGTTATAACAAAGTTTTTCAATTGTTACTTGACCTCAAAAAGGATGGCTCGATGTTTCCCGGTATTGAAGTTTTAAGTAATGACGCTTTGCGGGCCCAGTTCGCCGAAGGAAGAATCGGAATGTATATGGGAGAATTTTGGGATGTAGGCGTATTTAACGCACAATTTCCCGTTAAGTGTGATTGGGGCGTTGGCCCGATTCCCACTTATGATGGTAAATTTCATGGTAAGCCGCGAGCGATGATTCTCAGTGGCATGTGGAATATCAACGGACAGACTCAGCATCGGTTTGAAGCCTGGGAAGTTGTTAAATGGTTTAATCGGTACGAAGTACGGGCTTTAATGTATGAAAGGGGTAAATGCATCGATCCTGACCCGATAGTAGCTCAAAAATATGTAAAGCACAGGCCAAACGTACGTGGTTTTGAGGCTTTTGCCAACACTTTGAATCAGGATTACTTAGCAACATATCCGATTCTTCCGGGCTGGAAAGCACCAAAAGAAAATCCGTGTACGGTCTTTAGAAATGTTTTGATTCAAGGCGGTGACCTTTATAGTAAATTAAACAAACTGGATTTTGAATGGAATCAGCAATTAGAAGATTACTATCGGAAGAATCCCGCTATAAAAAGGGGTTGGAATATTTATTCAAACTTTGACCGGATGACGGGGAAAATGGGCGCGCCGCTTGTTAATCCCAATTTAAGCAACCCGGTTAAGTAACGGTCCGCTTATCCTTATCCATGGAAAGAACCCTTTTAATGTAAAATCTAAAGAAGAAAGCAGTACTGGACGCATAAGGAGGAGTGTAAAGTGCAGCATAGCATGGGTCAATCCATGTCATCACGGATTCGTTTGATTATTGCTGATGATATGTTGCCGATTCGAGAGTATTTAAGTATGGTTCTTTCCCATGAGCCGGATATGGAGGTGTTAGAAGCGGTTGGAAGTGGCAGTGATGCAGTAGAGCGGGCACTGGCAACTGGACCCGATGTAATATTAATGGATTTGGAAATGGAGACTCCTCGAGCCGGGGTTGAGGCCATTTCACGTTTAATGAATCAAAACGAAAATATTCGTTGTGTGGTGCTTACCCATTTTGGTGATGATGAAACGGTATTTGCAGCTTTTGAAGCAGGGGCTACCGATTATGTATTGAAGGATTCGTCAGCTGCTGAAATCATTGAAGCAGTCCGCGCCGCTGCCAATGATATGTCGCCTATCCGCCCTCGAATTGCCCGAATGATTCGTTCCGAGTTCAGGACGATGCGTTCTGAAAGAGCGAGTTTGGTAGCGACATTGAATATTGTTTATCGTTTAACACCAACCGAGCTAGGAATACTAAGGATGCTGGCGGAGGGAAAAGACCGGACTGAAATTGCCAAAATTCATTGCGTAGAGCCTTCAACGATTCGGACTCATGTGGGGAATATTTTGAAAAAGTTCGATGAGTCTTCGGCTAAGGATGTAGTGACGCGACTGCGTAATTTGGGGATTTTCGATATTTTCACCAGCCCAAAAAATTAAAATTTAAAGAAATCAGAAAAATAGCATCATAAATTGGGATGGGGAATTTTTGGGGAAATAAAAAATCCCGAAATTCGGGATTGTGTGATACTACTGGAGCTGGTGAAAGGAGTCGAACCTTCAACCTGCGGTTTACGATACCGCTGCTCTGCCATTGAGCTACACCAGCATCAAATATATAATATTGTACCATGTCTCACTTGTGAAATCAACGAAATCGATAAAATCATGAAAAAACTTCCAGGATAGCCTAGAAGTTGATGACATTTGGAGCGGGCGACGGGATTCGAACCCGCGGTCCTCGGCTTGGGAAGCCGATGCTCTACCACTGAGCCACACCCGCATTGCACAAAATATTATACTCTAAGTAGTTTGAAAAATCAAGAGTACAGTAAAGAAAAATGTTTAGTATTATTTTCCTTCCAAGATAGATGAATAATTGGTGAAAAACCAAAAAAAAATGAGTGATAAAAAAGGATTTTTTGCTCTCTGGTCGAAATTCATAATCGTGTTCGTCAATCATATATTTAGGTATGATGAGTATCTAAATTAAGACTAGGAGGGGTTTTAATGAGTTATAAAATTAATGACGATTGCATCAGTTGCGGCGCTTGCCAATCCGAGTGTCCAGTTGAAGCTATCAGCGAAGGTTCGGATAAGTATGTTATAGACCCTAGCAAATGTACCGAGTGTGGTTCTTGCGCCGATGTTTGTCCTGTTGGAGCGCCAACTCAAGGCTAAAGACCCCAAAGCCCCCTTTAGGGGGCTTTTTTACTTTATATACCCACTTTATTCAATCAGCACTGAAATTATTGAAGCAACGAATTCACGATTTGATTGACTAATTTACCGTCAGCTCTTCCTTTGACTTTTGGCATTAATACAGGCATGACTTTATTCATGTCCTTTTTACTGGAAGCGCCAACCTCGGCAATAACTTCTTCAATAAGTTTTCGCACTTCGGTTTCAGATAATGGAGCGGGTAAATATTCTTGGACGATAAGGATTTCTTTCTGAAGATTTTCTACAAGATCCGTACGGCCTGCCTTTTCAAACTCCACCAGGGAATCATTTCTCTGCTTCATTTCTTTGGCCAATACTTCAATGACTTCTTCATCGCTTAACTGATGGCCACGTGCTATTTCCAGATTCATAACTGCCGCTTTGGCCAACCGGATAACCGACAGTCTAACGGTATCCTTGTTTTTCATGGCAGTTTTTAAATCTTCTTGCAGTTTTTCTTTTAAGGTCATTTTTATCCTCCTCCCAGGGATTAACATTAAGATATTTTATTTCTAGAAGGAGTATGGATTTCCTGCTAAATTCTCATTGGAATCTGAACCGGGAGTTTATTTAGCAAAAAGGTGTCGCCCAATCTTTTGGATGGTACGGCGCGTCCAAACATAAGACGTAGGGGACGACACTTTTGAAGGGTTATAGAAAAAGAGCGCCCCCCCGGACGGATCCCATCCTCCCAATGCCGCACGGGCTGCCTTGCGGGCGGAATTAGTAGGCGGTTTATTGAATTGGCCATTGCTTACGGATTCAAAAGCATGAGGTTGGTAAACAACTCCGGCTATTGTTTTTGGGAATCTGGCATTTTGAATACGATTCAAGATTACCGCTCCGACAGCGACTTGCCCGAGATAAGGTTCGGCGCCTGCTTCGGCTTGAATAATCCTGGCCAGTAAATCGCTGCCACCACTATAATTCATACGCCTTGGTGCGGCTGATGCATCCCGCCATAATGAAAAGATTCCGGCAACAGTTCCAATAACCAGAAGCACGATCATGAGTCGCAAATGAATTTTTTTCAATGGGCTCCACTTCCTCAGATGTTTTTTTTATTATTCCATCATCGGAATTAGAAAATACAGGTGTCCCAAATGTTGTTTTGAAAAGAAAAAGGTAAATTAGATACTTAATTTCTCCAATATTTTTTGGAGGGTATTTTCTGTAGGCATCATTACCATTTGAATGCGAATCTCTAAATTGGGGATTAAATATTCAAAATGAATCAATAAGCTATCGATGGCGTAAACTTTAGCCGAATAAGCAAGTGACCGATCCAATTCGTTAACACGGGTTGGAGGAGTAAACCACCATTTCAAGGAAGTTTTTTCAGTCAAACCCCGCCAAAAGGCATTGGATAAAATATTGACCAATTCAGCTAAAAAGGAAATCTCAACCCGATTAATGTCGCCGAGATTTTTGATTTTTCGGTGACCGTTGATTTTATCGACAAAAAAGATGGCGTCCGATTCCCGAAAGAAAGTATAGATTTCCCCGCTGATTTCTCCTGAAAAACGCATATGGTAACCAAGATGATTGGAATAAAACATTTTGATACGATCAATCATCATGGTTAATGGAAGGAAAGATAGGCAATTTAAATGGATATCATTGTAGCTTCCTAAAAAATCCCGAAGGGAGTTAACGGATTCGGCAGCCCCTCTTTGAGCAACTTCATAGAGTTTCTTAATTTCTTGGGGGGGTAAAAAATAATTTTCTTGAATACTGGCTTCGTTTTGTTCGATGGCGATGTTAAGCATGAAAAAACGCTCCTTTTGAATTCTAATTCATTATGAGGCCCAAGATGAATCAATAGAGAAAAGGTCTCCTAGTATTTTTGATAAACCATACATTGTCAATCGTCTATCTTTGATTCATCGTAGGCCAATTTAAGTTAATTAGATTCGCGGTTTGAAATGATATTCCTGTATCGATAATAGGCGAAATTAGCCGATAATTAACGGATTAGCGATATAATTTAATTCAACGGTAAAATTTAATTTATCATCGTAATAAAATGCCGGATTTAAGATAAATATGTCGTTTTTTAAAAGTTTTGGTTTTGTCCCTTTCCTTTGATATAATTGAAACATGAAAAAATTTGATAATGAGTATTATGTAAAGGTACTGAATATACTGCGGAATGATCTGGGAGAGCCGGATACGTTGCATCAAAGCAGTCCTTTGGCCTATACCAGTTCTGCCTTGGAAGTGTTGCTTGCTACGATTTTAACCCAGGCCACTTCGGATCAAAATGCTCTGCGGGCTTGGCTGAATTTTAAAAAGGTATATTCGGAACCGGAAGAAGTATTACAAAGTGGAGAAGAGCAGTTGAAGGATACAATTCATTCCGCCGGATTAGCAAACCAGAAAACCAAGACAATGATGGCAGTTCTTCAAGAAATACAGAATAAATTCGGGATCTGTTCTTTGGACTCTTTGAAAGAAGACTCCAGGTTAGCTTGGAGTTTTTTGAATCATTTACCAGGAGTGGGGCCAAAAACAGCTGCCTGTACTTTCTTGTTTGGGTTAGGCTTTTCTAAATTTCCGGTTGACGTCCACATTCAACGGATCGTGAAACGATTAGGATGGATTGATGACAATCTAAATCCTGAGCAAAGCCAGGAAGTTTTGTCATCGGAATTACCCGCGGCGTTACATCAAAATCTTCATATATTGTTACTCAATTTAGGCCGACGGTACTGCCGACCGCATCAACCTCTTTGCAACGATTGTCCATTAAATGACGAATGTTCGAAATCGTTCTAGTAGAGCGTATCGTAAATAAACGGCAATCAGAAATGGGGAAGATACGCTCTAATTAAGTAAAACGTTCACAATATTGAGTAGTTATTTAGAGAACGTTTTACTAGTTTACATAATGCGACTTTTGGTGTTATAATGAGGCTAAAAGGAGCTTGCCATGAGGAAAAATGGTGTCGTTTTAATCGTGGTTGGGCTGATCATAAGCCTGATGATCATGATAATTATCATAAAAAACAGCAGCTACTCGTCGTTGAATCCAAGTGTAATGAAAACTGTATCGAAGAAACAAAATGATTGGATGAAGGTAAAAAGTAAAGCCCAACTTGTATTGTTAATGAATCGATATATTAAGCAAATTCACGATTTAGAAAGAAATCTCGGGAAAACCGGTCAACCGGGCTATAAAATCTACACAAGCATTGAGAGTCAACAACTGTTTGAATATTATCAATCAGTAGCCTCTTTACTGGATTACCTGAATTACGGCAAAACGGATAGCGCCAAGAATCAGTGGGAAGGTTATCCATTCTCGAAACATGCTAATGCGCCTTATCGGCGGGAACAGGTTATTAGGGTTTTGACGGAATTAAATCACCATAAAGTTCCCAAGGCTTTTTTGAAAGGTTTAAATATATATATATTGCCATATGCAATACCGGGTGTTAGTGGCTTGGGTGGGCCGGGTTATATTTTATTGAGTGCCCAAAATATTCATGAGACCTTGATTGATAACCAGATCTCGGTCACCTTGTATCATGAGATCGGGCATCATGTTAACTTTACTTTTATGCCGAAGGATAACCGTCAAGGCGATACGCTATGGGCGGAATTTTTGAAAATACGCGGCGGCGTTTGGCATGGGCCGGGGGAAGTTAATACTGGCGACTGGGGCGCCTCTAGTGAAGAAACGTTTGCCGAGGATTTTCGGATGCTGTTCGGAAATAACCAGCCCTATTTTGGTGATTTGGCTTTGGGAGATCCCCGTACCGATCCGAGGAAAGCTGCCCGGGAAAAGAAATTTTTGATAAATTTGGAGAATGAAAAGATCAAAAACGGATATCGGTCACCCTGGATAGTAGAAGAAAAACTTTTCTTTTGGCAGAATCAAAACCTAATGTTGTTTGTTGGTTGGTCAGTGCTCGGTTTGTCGATGTTCTTTATTCGAAAATATCGGAATCCCCGGAACGGGTATTCATTTTCGGGCAACCGAAATCAATGGCGGGTTTGGAAATCCATGGGTAAAATGAAAAAATCATATCTTTCAAAAGGGACAGCCTAAGAAATTTTGAACGATTGAATGTAAAAAAAATCCAATCATGATACTTTAGTCCTATTAAAAACCAAGGGAATCGATCCGATATATAAAAACAGGATGAATTTTAATCTTTCGGAGGAGATATTATGGCAACCAATGGTATGAACATAAATGAAGTTATCATCAATACCAGGGTTAACAAGGTGGTGGGCATAAAGAAATATCAACAGGTTAAGGAAGTTATGTCACAATTTGATTCCAAGTTACAGGATGAATTAAATAAACAAACCCCCAAAATAGACCATAAGATCAAATAAGTGGAAAATCCTATAATTGGAATTTTGGAATATGAAATAAAGGAAGGAATATAAGGAAAAGTATTGTATATAAATCCTACGGGATGAGAAAAGTATGACTTTTAATTTAAGGAGGATGTTTGGCAATGAAGAAATGGCTGGGCGTATTGATGATCGGCATATTTTTCCTTTGCGGTTCTTGGAGTGTTTATGCCAATCCGGTGAGATTCGGCGATCCTCACAGAGGCCCTCAAGGAGGCCCCCGAGATGGATTTCGTGATAACCGCCGGGAACGGGAGCTGCAAAATGATAGCCGATATGTTATTCATCGGACAGCAGAGGTTATTTTTGAGGCACAACGGGCTGCGGAACGCGGGCGTCGTTCATTCGGACTCGCCCGGGCGGTTGTTGCCCAGCAACGTGCTCGGCAACTGTACATGAGTCGAAATTATCAAGACGCCATTTTCTTTTCAATGCGAGCCCGCAGAATAGCAATGGATGTCATTCGGGCAAATAATTTCAGAGTTCGTCCCGAATTTTTCACGGATCGATTGGAATCAAGATACGACCGTCAGGGTCCCAGTGACGATGAGTTGGATCGACGGATGGATCGGGATCGGGGAAGACCGGGCAGAGACGATGATGCTATTCATATCAGGATTGAGTTGGATCTATAAAAAGGGAATTGACTGTTGTCAATTTAAATAGTCACTTCATTCGTAAATATTCAGTTTGAATAAGTAAATAGAAAAACCGGTCCTCTCAGGATCGGTTTTTTGATGTGACATTCAGGTTTGATTTGTAATGAATGAGGAGGGTAAGGAAAATTTACGTTGTGGAAATTCCAGTGTCGGCATGTTTTGTGACAATATTCGGAAGTTGGGCGATTAACATTCCCAATAGCATGAGGAGGCAACCTAGATAGCCTCTAATCCCCAAATTTTCGTGTAAGATGAGCAATCCGCCCAGACTTGCGAATACACTTTCCATACTCATAATGATGGCTGCATGAGAAGGTTTGGCATGTTTTTGGCCGAAAACTTGAAGCGTATAGGCAATTCCCACCGAACAAATACCGCCGTAAAGGATTGGTATCACGGCCTGTTCAAGCCCGTTTATTGTTGTTTTTTCAAAGGCAAATGCAGCTGCCATACTGAGAAAGGAACAGGTTAAAAATTGGACGATACATAACTTCAAAGCATGAACTCGCTTGGTATAATAGTCAATGAGCAAAATGTGAGTAGCCCAGAAAAAGGCGCCCAATAATTCTAATAAATCGGAACCGTTGATTTTAAAATCTTCAGTCACGCTTAAGAAATATAATCCGCTGGTTGCCAAGACCACGCCTAGCCATACACTTAAATGAGTGCGTTGTTTTAAGAAAATTCCCAGCATAGGCACAAGAAGGATGTATAGCCCGGTAATAAAAGCAGCCTTTCCGGCGGAAGTGTGGACTAAACCGATTTGTTGCAAGGATGCTCCGGCAAAAAGGACAGAGCCGGCAATAATACCGGCCAATGTCACGGATGACCTTTTCTGCTTTGTTGGATCGTTCAGCGGTTCCGGATTTTGTTTTAAAGAAAAAATGAGCAATGGAATTAAAGAGAGAGCGCCTAAAGCAAACCGGATGCCATTAAAGGTGAAGGAACCGACATATCTGGAACCGACCCGCTGGGCGACAAAGGCAAATCCCCATATGGCGGCGGTTATTAAAAGTAATAGATTTGAACGGATTTCTTGCTGCTTCATAATCAACGCTCCCTGTAGTTGAAATGATTTTCCCGGCTGCGGCTTTGACCATAGGTGGTGTTTAACATTAGTTGAGCCCGAGGTAATGACCGATTTCCTCAGAGGCCGTGCGTGCCGTTTCCAAGGAGTCACCTTTTTCTTCCCGGTAATCTTTGATAATATTTTCCGTTCCCGAGGTCCGTTTTAAGACCCATACACCGCCGCTGAGCACGACTTTAATGCCGTCTCCGACAACTAATCTTTCTATCGAACGATTGGCGATTTTCTTGCCGGTTAAAAGGGATTTAACCCGGTCGGGATCTCCGGCTAATTGGATGAGGAGTTTTTTCTTTTCGGGATCAGCGGGAACGTCCTGGCGTTCATATTGGTAAGGTCCGTACTTTTGGACCAAATCCCCATAAAGAGTTCCGATATCTTTACCGGTTCTGGCCATAGCTTCCATCATTAAAAGCACGGCGGCGATCCCGTCTTTTTCGGTTACCCATACACTACCATCCCGCCTGGGGAAGGACAAACCGGCGCTTTCTTCTCCCGCAAGCACGTATTTACCGGATAGAAGACCGGCTACATAATGCTTGAACCCAACATTGACCTCATAAGAAGGCCGGCCGTGATTTTTGGCGATTTCTTCTATCATATGGGTTGTCCCAATGGTGCGGCCCACTCCCATACTGGCGTTAAATCCACGATGAGCCGCCAGATAGTCGAACAATACGCACAATACATGATTAGGGTTTAAAATACCGGTACTGTCCTCACCGCCGAAACGGTCGGCATCATTATCATTGGCGCCGATAAAGGGGACTCCCAGTTTTTCCCTGATCCCCTGAACGGCTTTCATAACATAGAAAGAGGAGGGATCGCCGCGTAACTTGCCATCCCAATCATAAGAACGATTAGAACAGGCCGGATCCTCATCGGATAAAACAACTTCGATGCGAGTGCCGTATTCGGCATTGACAGCCTCGTAATAGCCGTGGGATGAACCACCCAAGGGAGTTACCGCAAATCTTTCACTTTTGATAACATCGACATCCACCACGGTGGCTAAATCTTTTACATAGGGGGACAGTAAGTCAACTTCTTTGACGGCGCCTTTTTGAACGGCATCTTGATAGGAGATGCGTTTGATCTGCTGGGGATGATATAAGTAATAATTCCCCTTTTCATCAATGGGTTTGGTACAGGTATTGGGTCCGCCGTCCAGGCCGTTGCTTTTATATCCGGCGTCTTCCGGTGGATTATGGGAGGCCGTGATAATCACGCCTTCTACTTTTTCACCCCGGGCGATGTGGGATAGAATGGTATGGGAAATCACCGGCGTGGGAGTGCTTCGGCCGCCCTTGTGGATGAACACCGGCATGTTGTTTGCGGCAAAAACCTCTGCCGCCGTAATCTGAGCTAAATCGGACGCAAAACGGACATCTTTGCCCATAATAATGGGTCCCAGCGGCTTGCTCTTTAAGTGATCCGGAAGGTAGGGACCGAAAGTCCCTTTTTCATTGCGGATATCCACTAAAGCCTGGGTCATAGCGGCAACATGGGTTTCGGAAAAACATTTTCCGGTATGTCCCCGGTGTCCTGAGGTACCGTTTTTGATGGGTTCCAAATCCCCCTCAGGATGCATATACCACTGGGTAATTTGTTCTTTGGTATAAAGATCTTCTTTGCGGGCCTTTTGGCCGGCCATGATATGTAGTGATTTTTCAGGCATCATCATGCCTCCTTTGAGCCAAAATAGTGATTTTAATACGCAGTTCAGATTGGTTATTAGATTTTTTTTCTCAGAATCCTTTTTCGTTTTAAAAATGACCTCTGCCAAAGTTAAAGTTTTACTATGTACCAAAAAATTATTGGATATACCAGGGTGCGGTAGATATTGTAAAAATTTTCTACCCGAAGTAAGATAGGAACAAAGAAAGCCAGGGGTGCTCTAGAATGATATTTGGGGGAGCACATTAATTGGCGCTTTGGGTGAAGAGAAATTTAAGACTGTATTCTGAGAATGGTTTATTATCATTTTTAATTCAAAATCGATAGGAGGAGTGTAATGATCTCTTTAGGATTTCAACAAATCGGGATTATTGGATGCGGACACCTGGGCCGGACCCTGGCACAAGTGTTGCTGGAAAATCATTTTCCCAAGGAAAATTTGAGAGTATCTTACGGCGGCAGTTTCACCACTCTTGAGAGCATCCGGAAGAGCGGATTATTGGAAAACATAACCGATAATGATCAGCTTTGTAAAAAATCGGATCTGATCTTGATTGCGCTGAAACCGCAGAATTTTAAAGAATTGAAAAAGTTGGTTTTCCCCAAGCAGGCGGTGGTTGTTTCCTGTATGGCCGGTATTGCCGTTAACTCTTTCCAAAGCGTTTTGGGAATTGATGTCTTCCGGATTATGCCCAGTGGACCTGACACAATTCTCAAAAAAAAGGGTATCGTCGCCTTATTTCCTTATCAGGATTTACTGGGGCGGTTCTTATTTGCAATGGGTTTTACGGTCTATCAAGTGAAACGGGAAGAAGACCTGCACACTTTTACAGCAGGAGTTTGCCTCCCGGCAGCCCTGCTGGCGGCCAAAAAATTAAACGGAATGATTGATAATGCAATCCTGGAAATTGCAAAAGACTACCCTGATTTTGGAACAATTTATCAATGGGCGATAAATGCCCTGCCCAACCTGGATACAGAAGCTGAAAAAGATGAATATATTCGCAAAATGACGACCAAGGGCGGAATCACGGAATGCATGATTGACAGTATTTATAAAAACGAGGGGTTTCTAAGAGCTATCAGAAAGGGGATAGCCCGAAGTAAAACCATTTCGGAACAAGCCGATATATTTGACCTTTGACAATGACTGTCCGGTTAAAACCAAATTCCTATTTTTTCCGCTATCATCTCCGGCTGGTTTTATTGTAAGATGTAGGCAACAAAATAATATTGAGCTATGAAAGATAGTGGCTGTGAAAAGGGGGATATAGTATAGGATGAGAAAATGGGTTGTAAGCTTGATGGTTTTGGCTTTTTTGGTGACCGGTTCGATTGGAATCTATGCCAGGCCCCATAATCGGTTTGGAGAAGGACCGCCCGGGAGATATTACGGTCCACCGGACCCTCCGGAGAGACGGTTGGAAAAAAATGATGCCGCTTATGTTATTCATCGCACGGCAACAACGATTTCCAACGCTCAGAGGGCTGCCGAACGTGGCCGCCGGTACGAAGGTTTAGGAATGGCTATTGCCCATCAACGAAAGGCCAGGAATTTATATTGGGAGGGCGCCTATAGACAAGCGATTTATCATTCCCTCCGCGCCCGGGATTTGGCTTTTCAGGTTATGGCAATTAACCGGCAAAGACCGCTCCGGGATTATTATTTCGATGACAGGGAAGATTATTATGCTCAAAGGGCCCCGAAGGGCAATAAACTGGATATCAGTATCGATAGTGTGAAGGTGTTGGGCAAGGGAGACGCATTGGTCCGTCTTCACTTTGGATTGGATATCGATTAATAACTTACCCAAAGAAAAAGGATAAAGGAAATTATTTAAATAAAATTATATTTTCAGTACATTTTTAACCGGTGAATCACCGGTTTTTTTATTTTCATTCCATTAAAAATATAAAAATCAGCGAAGGTTATCGTAATTTATTCACGGAAATTTACTGAGGGAGACGATAGATATGGGTTGACTCATTGGGGAATTTGGTATTAAATTATCAAAAAAGGGTTTTTAAGATAAAAAGAAGTGGTTCGTTTATGAAAAGCAGGGGGGTAATTGTATGGCGATTGAATGGACGGAAGACTTGGCGGTTGGCATTGATAAAATTGATAATCAGCACCGGGAATTGTTTCATCAAATTAATCAATTGCTGGAGGCCTGCAATCAAAATAAAGGCCGTGAAGCCGTTGGTAAAATTATCGCCTTTTTGGGGGAATATGTGGTCACCCATTTTGGTAGTGAAGAAGAGTTGATGCAAAAATATCATTATCCCGAATATAAGGTGCATAAAACCCATCACACCCAATTTATCAATAGTTTCACGGAATTAAAAGCCAAGTTTGATTCGGACGGCCCCGGTCCCCATATTGTGATCATGACCAACCGGGTGGTGGTGGGTTGGCTAAATAGTCATATACGGAATGTTGATAAATTATTGGGGGATTTTCTAAAAAGTCAATTGTAAGTATTTCTGTGTCTCCGTGTCCGATTTCATTGGCCACAGAGGCAATATTTTCCCCCTTTCACTGGTCGGGGCTTGAAAACGAATATATATAGGTCAAATAAATTATGATAATAAGTTTCATTCACGTGGACTCAAGATGTCTAAAAGCGACTCACCCCCTGAGTCCCGCGCGTCCTTTGGATGCGAACTCTCGCGAGAGAGGGGGAAAGCTTAAGAATCACGTGATGCAAAATCTATCGCAGGGGGTGAGTCGCAGTTAGGCATTGAAAATAATTATTTAAACTTATATGGATTACGTCCACAAAAAAATTGGAAAATCAAAAAATCCTTGTCTGTTTGGCTAACTTCTTCAATACCTGGGATAAAGTATCGACCTCTTCCTTAGTATTGTACAGGCCTAAAGAAACCCGGACGCTTTCCGTCAATCCATACCTTTCTAATGTGGGCTGGGCGCAATGGTGGCCTGTGCGGACAGCTATACCTTCTCCTTCCAAGTGGTGCGCCACTTCATCCGGTGTGAAATTCCTCATAATGAATGAAAGGACGCTAATTTTATTTTGCGGGGTGCCGATGATGCAGAGACCTGGGATTTTTAACAGAGATTCCATCGCATAACCGGTTAATTTCCGTTCATGCTCTTCGATTTGATGGAAGCCGACTTTTTGAAGATAGTCAATGGCGGCTCCCAAGCCGATTGTATCGGCGATATTTCCGGTACCGGCTTCAAATTTATAAGGGATGTTGTTATAAAGGGTATGATTGAAAGTAACATTTTTAATCATGCTCCCGCCGCCTTGCCAGGGCGGCATGGACTCCAATAAGGCTTTTTTCCCGTATAAAGCTCCAATACCGGTGGGCCCGTATATTTTGTGTCCGGAAAAGACATAAAAATCAGCGTCCAGGCTTCTGACATTCACCGGTAAGTGAGGAACGCCCTGTGCACCATCAACCAGGACTAAGGCCCGGTTGGCATGGGCGGTTTGAATCATTTCCGCCAGGGGATTGATGGTCCCCAGTACGTTGGATACATGAGTAATGGCCACCATACGGGTGCGTAATGAGAAGAGCCTTTGATATTCATCCAGCAAAATCTCGCCACGATCATTGATTGGAATGACTTTGATTACCGCTTTTTTTTCCTGGCGCAATATCTGCCAGGGCACAATATTGGAATGGTGCTCCATTTGGGAGATCAGGATTTCATCGCCGGGATGAATATTCATCCTACCCCAAGCCTGGGCAACCAGGTTGATGGCTTCCGTCGTTCCGCGCAAGAAAATGATTTCCTCTGGAGAAGATGCCCCCAGGTGCCGCTGGACCTTTTCCCGGGCGTTTTCATAGGCCGAGGTCGCTTGTTTGGCCAGGGTATGAGTTGCCCGGTGGACGTTGGAATTGTAACCGGCATAAAATTGGCTTAAACTGTCGATGACAGCCTGAGGTTTTTGAGTAGTTGCCGCATTGTCAAACCAAATCAAAGATTTCCCATTCACTTTTTGATTGAAGATCGGGAAATCTTGGCGTAATGCCTGAATTCCCGTGGATTCATTGGAAGTGGGCGGTGATGGTTCCCTGTTCTCCTCCTTTGGCGGTTTCGACAGAAAATAATAATCGTAATTAGGATTTGAAACCAATCGGGCCGAGGCCGCATCGGATGAAAGTGATTGGGCCTTCTCCGGTGATTCGGTTGACAAATCGGACGGCATCATCGGTTGAAAATTTTCGGTTTTTGGTGTTTCCGGAGTTTTGCCATGATATAAATCATTGGCCCAGTGAAGAATCACCTCGGGATCTAAGATATTGGCTGTAGTTTGTTGATTTTCACGGATAGGTTGCTCCCCGGTTAAATTACACGTCGTCATGATAATGACCCACCTCAATATTTTCCAACATGCCGAGAGCATCACCGGTTAATACTGCGGTTGAGAAATACAGACTCAAGACGTAATGAGCGATGGATTGACTATCAATGCCGCTAAATTTAACAGTCAAACTGGGCGCATGTTGTTCCTCCGGGATGCCGGGTTGGTGGATGCCGATAACGCCTTGCTCGCTTTCACCCACCCTCATTAACAGGATTGAAGTTTTACCGCTCGCAGCCTGAGTCCAGGCTTTGCCGTCAACCAACAGTTTATCGCAGGGAACGAGGGGTACACCCCGCCAGGTAATGAAAGGCGATCCAAATAGATTGACGGCAACGGGCGGCACTCCTCTAAGGGTACATTCACGGCCAAAAGCAGCAATCGCTTTCGGATGGGCTAAAAAGAAGGCCGGTTTTTTCCATACCTTAGCCAGGAGTTCATCCAAATCATCGGGAGTGGGGACGCCCCTTCTGGATTTAATCCGCATTTGGGGAGACACCGAATGAAGCAGACCGAATTCTTGATTATTCACAATTTCCCATTCCTGGCGTTCCTTCATGGCCTCAATGGTCAGACGCATTTGCTCGTTGAGCTGATGCAGGGGATTATTATAAATATCGGCGACCCGGGTATGGATCCGTAAAATGGTTTGAATGATATTTAACGGAAACTCCTGCGGGTTTTCTTCATAATCGGCGAAGGCATGGGGCAAAGCCGGCTGGCCCTGATGGCAAGACATTAATTGGATGGATTTTTCACCATATTCATTGCAATCCGGGCTGTCGGAAGCTTTCCGGATGGCATTAACGCGATAAGTTCCGGCCTCAACCGCTACCCAAGGCAGAAATGTTAGCAGCCAGCGGGGTGAGATCCCTTCCATCATGGGGATGGACATTGTAGTATGGGATAAGTTAGCGGCTGATTTTATATTTAGGCAACTTTGAGTTGTCAGATCATCATTTTTGTTCACTGCAAACGACCTCCATTTGTCATTTACGATTTCCTCATATTCAGTAACAATATATGATTATGGATGGGAAAACGCCAGTCAAAATGCGCGGGACGAAGGCATGGATGTGGGGGTGGTGGATAAAATAAGATTATTTTTGTTTCGTAGCCATGGATAAATAGTAAAATGATTTTGTAGCTAACGATCCTAATACTTTTTTATCGTCACTAAATTGACAGGAGGTTTTATGGGTATGGAAGATCAAGATAACAACAGCCGTCCGCTTATTGAAAAAACTGCTGAACGTTTAATACAATATATCATCAACCAGGACTTAAAAAAAGGTGAGAAACTTCCAAATGAACGTAGATTAGGAGAGTTGCTGGAAGTTGGTCGCGGTACATTGCGCGAAGCATTGCGTATACTGACCTCCCATAATATCTTGGAAGTTCGCCACGGAGCGGGCATTTTTATATCCGATAAAAATGGGGTACCCGATGACCCGTTGGGGTTAACTTTTATAAAGGACAAGCGGAAGTTAATCAATGACTTACTGGATTTTCGAATTTGGATTGAACCGAGAGTTGCCGCATTAGCCGCCCAAAATGCAGATGAAAAAGATGTCCAAGAGTTGGAACAATTATGTAATGAAGTGGATGAATATATTTTGGCTGGTAAATCTCACATTCAGAAGGATGCGGAGTTTCATGGTAAAATTGCCGAATGCAGCCGCAACCTAATTATGCCCAATCTCTTGCCGATACTCCATAGCGCGCTCAACCTTTTTGTGAAGGAGACCGGGTGCACTTTGCCAGCCGAAACAATGAAAACGCATCATGCCATCCTGAATGCAATTAAGGAAAAAGATGCGACAGCAGCTTATGATGGTATTTTTTTACATCTGATATATAATCGCGATCGTTTACGGGAAAGACAATTTCTTAACCAAGCGGTTGATTGATAGCAAAAGATGAAGTATAATTTCATTTGAAAGTGATCATACCTATTTTGATGGGGAATTACATTTGTGAAAAGAGGATATTTATTGAATATCCTTTTATTTATGTTTATTTTAACAAAACAAGAATGGATATCGTTCGGTTCATGGTGGGGAAATGATGAAATAGGTATTATGATTTCGTTGTTGATTGAATTAATTTCACGAATGGAACCATTGAGTTCGATCACTAAGAATCTACAAATTTTTTCAGAAAGGATATTCATCTATGATCAGCCAGGATGTTCGTAAAATCGCCCCGGAAATGGATCCGCTCCGGATGGGCATGGGATGGCAAGAAGCCGATCTTTCCAAACCCCAAATTTTAATTGAAAGTACCTTTGGAGATAGCCACCCAGGTAGCGCTCACCTTTTGCAACTGGTTCATGATGCCGCAGAAGCTGTCTATCAGGAGGGGGGCAAGGCATCACGGTACTTTGCAACCGATATTTGCGATGGCATGGCGCAAGGACATGATGGAATCAATTATTCTTTAGCTTCCCGGGATACCATTTGTAATCTGATTGAAATTCACGCCAACGCCACACCGTTTGATGGGGGAGTGTTTATTTCAAGTTGCGATAAAGCGGTGCCCGCTCATTTAATGGCCATCGGACGGGTTAATATTCCGGCGATTCTGGTGACCGGCGGCGTAATGCAAGCAGGACCCGATTTATTAACCCTGGAACAGATCGGCATGTATAGCGCGATGTATCAACGGGGAGAGATCAGTGAGGAAAAACTAACTTATTACAAACACCATGCGTGTCCATCGTGTGGCGCGTGTTCGTTTATGGGAACTGCATCGACTATGCAGATTATGGGAGAATCGCTTGGCTTGATGCTTCCCGGTAGCGCCTTGATGCCTGCAACTTGTCCGGATTTAAATGATGTGGCAAGAAGGGCGGGCCAACAAGCAGTTAAATTAGCGTACCTGGGATTAAAACCCCGGGATTTTGTCACTATGAAATCTTTTGAAAATGCGATAATGGTTCATGCGGCAATTTCCGGATCAACCAATACCTTGTTACATATTCCCGCGATAGCCCATGAGTTTGGATTGGATATCGACGCCGATATGTTCGATAGGATTCACCGCAATGCCCATTATCTTTTAAATATTCGTCCGGCTGGAAAATGGCCCGCGGAATATTTTTATTATGCCGGCGGTGTACCCCGGATCATGGAAGAAATCAAAAGTATGCTCAATCTGGACGTGATCACGGTTACCGGTAAAACATTAGGCGAGAACCTCGCAGTTCTAAAGAAAAACGGCTTTTATGAAAAATGCGATACCTACCTCAACAAACTGGGTATGAAGTATACGGATGTCATTTGGCCATTTGATAATCCAATCGGTAAAAACGGCACCATCGCCATACTGAAAGGAAATCTGGCCCCGGGAGGGGCTGTGGTCAAACACAGCGCAGTACCGAAGGAAATGTTTCAAGCTGTTTTAAAAGCCAAACCCTTCGATTGCGAGGAAGAGGCCATTGAGGCAGTGATTAAGCGTAAAATTCAACCGGGTGATGCCGTATTGATCCGCTATGAAGGACCTAAAGGCAACGGAATGCCGGAAATGTTTTATACTACCGAAGCGATCTCTTCCGATCCGGAACTGTCTGCATCCATTGCCTTAATTACCGACGGGAGATTCTCCGGCGCATCCAAAGGTCCTGCAATTGGCCATGTTTCACCGGAAGCGGCCGATGGTGGCCCCATTGCCTTGGTGGAGGAGGATGATTTGATAGAAATTAATATTCCTGCCAGAACGCTCCGGATTGTCGGTATTCAAGGCCAACCCCGGACCGAACCGGAAATCGAGAAAATCCTGGAACAACGGAAAAAGAATTGGAAACCGCGGGAAGCCAAATATCCCTCCGGGGTGTTGAAGATTTTTTCCGAACGTGCGGTTTCTCCGATGATGGGCGGATATATGAAATAGCAATTGTAAGGCCGTTCTTTAGGAGTATTCCTTTAAATGCTGTTTCTAAAGTGAAAGGAAACGAAAAGTTTGGGAATAAGTTTTAATACGAGGAGGAATTGTCGAACCGGTGAGGAACATTTTTCTTAAGGGTAATGGATTCATTGGCGGTCGAACATTATGGAAAAGATGTTTGGGCAAACTATGTATGACGGTTGGCGTAATCCAAGCAGTGCAAATTATTGGATAAATTTGTTGAGGAGCTTTGTGTGATTACATCTAAAATACTGGCAGAAAAGCTGGGTATTTCCCAGTCTACCGTTTCTAGAGCACTGAATGATAGTCCGCTGGTACCGGAGGAAAAGAAAAATTATATCCGGCAGAAAGCAGCGGAATATAACTTTGTTCTTAATAGTCAGGCCCGTAGCCTTAAAACAAACCATACGGGTACAGTAGGTATCGTTTTTCCGAAACATTATACCGGCATGAACAATAACCTAATGCTTGCCCATGTGTATGACCAGATTCAGAAGGAACTAATAAATTATGGCTACGATATTATGACTATTGGTAATAATTATGATAATAATGAAGGAAACGGTCTGACGGCTTTTGAACGTATTATTAGTTGCCATAAAGTGGATGGATTTATTGTATTGCGTCTTGGAGGTTTCAACAGTAGGGAACAGGAATTACTCCGTGAAAACAACATTCCCTGTGTGGGCATGTTGCATGTCATACCCAACGTAGATTTTCTAAATTACTTTACTTCGGACGGTCAATATAGCGGCTATGCTGCAGGAAAATACCTTGGTAAATTTAAAGAGTACACGCCGGCCTTTCTGGCTTTTTCTGTTAAAGCGGTGGCCGTTGAGATCAATAAACGTCTGGCTGGTTTTCGGAGCGGTCTTCTTGAAGCGGGTGTGACCTTGCGGGATGAAAACATTATGAGCTGTGATTTATCCATTGAATCAGCCTACACCTTTGTTATGACGCATCAGGAATTTTTTAAGAAACAGAAGCTCGCCATGCTAACATGTGGAGATGTTTTGGGCTTAGGTGTTTGTAATGCGCTTAATTCTATTGGGTTAAAGATGCCCGAAGATGTTCAAGTTTTAGGTATGGATGATGTGCCCCTGGCAAGTTGGATTTATCCACGTCTTTCCTCCATGCATATTCCGGTAGAGGAGATGGTGTCCGAGGGCTGTGCAGCCTTGTACGAGCTTATTAATGGCAAGGAAAATCGTTGTATTCATAAAATTTACAAGCCTCGCCTTGTTATTCGCGATACCACTCTGCCAGAATAGATTTGTGCTATTTCGTTTGTTCAGTAATAATTTGTAGAACACGAGAAAGATTTACATTTTCATTATAAATTCTTTAACAAATTATTGACAACAAAGGGAAAAATGTTATACTTATTTTGAATACGTATTCAAGTTACAAATATTGAATACGTATTTATTAAGCAAACTTTGAATACGTATTCAATCAAGAAATTATTTTTTTACCAAGTATACAAATTGACTACGTTTAACGTAGTTATAAGCAAAATATAGTAAGGAGGAATAAGTATGCAATGTCTTAACAATAGTAGCTAAAACAATAATAGGCCATTTAAGAATGAGTGAACTTAAGAAAGAGTTGTTTAGTGTAAGTCTTTAAAATTCGAAGCAATATCATTTGAAAAGTAAAGATCCGTTCGATAGAAGATTCTTTGGTGCAAGAAATGATATCATCTTGTGCCACGCGAGCAAAATGGATTTAGGTTAAATTTCATACTTAGAGCAACTGAAGGGATGGATATGATAATGAAAAAAAGAGTATTGGCACTGGCTGCATTGGCATTGATTCTTGTAATTGCTATGCCTATTTCCCCTATTGTCTTTGGCAAAACTTCTGCCGTAAATTCTTCTGTGCTTAAACTTTCCGGTAAGACCTTGGTAGTTGGCACCCAGCCAACAACTTTGGGTGTGCCTGTTCGCCTTGCAGAGCAAGAAGGCCTGTTTAAGAAGGCCGGCCTTGATGTTAAAGTTGTAACTTTTGCTACCGGCGCTCCTGTTAATCAGGCTATTGCCTCAGGCAATCTGGATATCGCAGTTTCCGGAACAGCCTCTATTTATGCACTGGCAACCGGCATGTATACTTACATTGGCGATGGTTCTTATTCTCTTAAGGGTCAGGCGATTTATGCTCGGCCGAATAGCCCCATCGCTAAGGCGAAAGGTGTCCTGAAAGGCACAAGGGGAAGCGCTAAAACTGTTAAAGGTTGCTCCATACTCGGGCCTACCGCTACCACTGCCCAGTATAACGCCATCAAGTATGTCCAGTCTTTCGGCTTAACCGCTAATGACTTTAGGATGGTATCTATGGATTATGCCTCGGCATATCAAGCTTTCGTCTCCGGTCAAGGCGATTTGATTGCTATAACTACGCCATGGAACAATAAGCTGGAAACAGCGGGATACGTTAAGGTTTGCGATCTTTCCATCGTGATGGGTGCACCCAATGTCAACGCTAATTTTTGCCGGAACAATATTGCTAAAGAACGTCGTGATGATGTGGTAGCATTCTTAGCGTGTTATTATGAAGCCGCTGATCGGTTGGTTAAAGATCCGAAGCTGCGCCGGACGACTGCAATGACCTGGTATGCTAAAGAAGGTATAACTTATAAAGATACGGATATGGATGCCGAGATATTACAGCAGTCCTACCTCACGTGGGAAATGCTCAAGAAAAACACTTTTCCTTTTGGCAGGACTATGACTGAGATGGGTAAGTTCTTTGTCGAGCAGAAGTTAATCGAGAATGATCAAATGCCTAATATTGCGGCATGTATGGACAAGTCTTATGTTATGGAAGCAATCAAGTTACACGACCAGGGGCTTTTTAAGTAAAATTTTATTCCATTGGCATAGGATACCTTCCACACGCAAGTGGTAGATATCCTATGTATGTTCAAGGCATGGAGGCAACGGTTCAATCCTAAGAAAGAATCCACGAAAGTTAAGGTGAAATTTTTGGATAATCTTGGAAAAAAAAACAAGTATTTTTTGTTCTCAATTTCGTCTGTTCTGGTGGTACTTTTCGTCTGGTATCTCTCTGTTGACGTGCTGCAGGTAACGAATCAAAGCGTATTCCCGGGACCGATAAAATGTTTTCAGACTTTTATTAAAAAGCTCTATACCAGCGCGCCTGATGGTGCGACACTGCTGCAGAATCTATTTGTTAGTTTAGAGGTTGCATTACTTGGCTATTTGCAAGGCGCCATTATTGGTATTCCTCTTGGGATTATGATGGCTTGGAACAAATGGGTGGATCGTTTTGTACGTCCCCTATTTGATCTTATTCGACCTGTACCTGGCATAGCATGGATTCCTGTGTTCCTGGTGCTGTTTGGCATCGGTATCACCTCGAAATCGATGGTTATTTTTCTGAATGCCTTGGTAGCCTGCACGGTTAATGCCTATACCGGTATCCGGCAGACCAGTGAATTACATCTCTGGGTGGGGGAAGTATACGGCGCTTCCAATAGTCAAAAGCTGTTTAGAATTGCTATTCCCACCGCTATTCCAATGATCTTCACCGGTCTGCGTGTAGCAATGGCCGGTTCTTGGGCTGCTCTTGTTGCTGCCGAATTGCTGGCTTCCAATAATGGGCTTGGCTATATGATCCAAAGCGGTAGCGCCATTTGCCGTCCCGACATCGTCATCGTTGGTATGCTGACCATCGGCGCGGTAGGCCTGATTCTTGACGTCCTGCTTCATCAGGTTGAAATCCGGGTTGCGAAAGGAATGAATGCACAATGAAAAAGAAATTCATTCCTCAAAATATGTTTCCGGTACTTTGCGGAGTTGCTTCAATTTTGGCGTTTTTAATTTTTTGGTTCATTTCTACCAACGGGACCGCGTTTGGTAAATTGATTCCGCGGCCGGATGTAGTTATTATCTCCCTGTTTAAGAGTATTTTTAATCCCATCGGCCAGAATACATTGTTTGTTCACGTAGGTTACAGCTTGTATCGGGTTCTCATGGGATATTTGATTGGAGCAGCTCTCGGTATCATTCTAGGTTTGGCAATGGGCTGGAGTAAAGTGTGCGAAGCGATTTTCAGCCCGCTGTACCGCATTATTCGCCCGATTCCTCCTATTGCGTGGATTCCGATCTCCATTGTTTGGCTGGGGTTAGGTGAGAGCGCCAAGATATTCTTGATTTTTCTGACTTCTTTTTCAAATGTTACGTTGAATGCTTGGAGCGGCGCTAAGAATGTTGATCCGAAGCTGATAGGCGCCTCTAAGATGCTGGGAGCGCGGAAAAACCAGATCTTTTTCACCATCGTTCTTCCGGCTTCGATCCCCCAGATTTTTGCAGGACTTCAAGTCGCGATGGGCAGGTGTTGGGGGACAATTCTAGCGGCTGAGATGGTTCGCTCTTCGGAAGGCCTTGGCTGGATCATCGTTGCGGGTGGGAACAATAATGATATGACACAGATTCTGGTTGGTATTGTTACAATCGGTGTCGTTGGCTTCATTTTGGCGGTTATTATGAGGAAAGCGGAGGCTGTATTATGTCGGTGGAACAAGAGCGGAACCTGATCGAATGTACTCATGTATATAAATCATTTCAGACCCCCACAGGTGAGCACCAGGCAGTATATGATTTTAATCTGCAGGCCAAAGAAAATGAATTTTTAGTTTTGTTTGGGCCCGGCCAGTGTGGTAAGACGACCTTAATCAATCTGATCGCAGGACTTGACAGTGTTACCTCCGGTACTATCATCGTTAATGGTAAAGAAGTCAAGGGGCCCAGCCCTGAACGCGGTGTGGTTTTCCAGGATATTTCCTTATTCCCTTGGCTTACTACGATGGGAAATGTGGAATACGGCCCGAAAATGGCCGGCGTGCCTAAGGAAATCCGTGTAGAAAGGGCTCAGCATTATATCAATCTCGTAGGGCTACAAGGTTTTGAAAATTCTTTTCCATCCCAGCTTTCCGGCGGTATGAAGCAGCGTGTCGGTATTGCCCGCGCCTACTGCATCGAACCCAAGGTGATGTTGATGGATGAGCCTTTCGGTGCGCTGGATGCCCAAACGCGTTATCTGATGCAGGAGGAAGTACAGCGTATATGGCAGGCGGAAAAGCGGACCATTGTTTTTGTCACCAATAACATTGAGGAAGCTCTATATTTGGCGGACCGCATCATCGTATTGAGCAGTTGTCCGGCAACCGTGAAAAAAGAGTATGCGATCGATTTGCCTCGTCCGCGAAAATATAGTTCTCCCGAGTTTCTATCGCTGCGCAAGGAGATTACCAGTATGATAAACAAGTATGTCTTAAGCGAGGCAGAAAATGAGTAATCATGTCAAAGTCAAAGTAAACCATCTCACCAAAAAGTTTGGCGACCTTTTGGTGCTAAATGATATTTCGTTCGATGTTAACGACAGCGATCTGCTGTGCGTTGTGGGCCCCACCGGTTGTGGAAAGACTACATTTTTAAACAGTTTGACCAAAATTTATGATATTACTTCGGGAGAGATTCTTCTGGATGGGAAGCCGGTTGAACCAAAGAAAAACAAAATCGCTTATATCTTTCAAGGAAATTCCACGATGCCCTGGCTGACTGTAGAGCAGAATGTCAGTTTCGGACTGGACCTCAAAAAGGTTCCGAAAGAAGAGAAAAAGCTTCGGGTGGCAAAATATCTTGATATTGTAGGACTTACTAAGTTCAAGGATTATTATCCTAAACAGTTGTCCGCCAGCATGTTACAGCGTATTAGTATTGCCCGGGCTTTTGTAACTGAACCTGATCTATTGCTGATGGACGAACCCTATGGTCAGTTGGATATCGAACTGCGTTTCAAGCTGGAAGACGAATTGGTTAAACTATGGCAAATGACACATACGACGGTTATCTTCATTACCCATAATATTGAGGAGGCTGTTTATCTTGGCAGCCGGATCATGATCCTGACCAATAAACCGACTACCGTGAAAAAGAACATCATAGTTGACCTGCCGCGGCCTAGAGACATTGCTTCACCTGAATTTGTCCGGTTACGGGATGAAGTAACCGATTTGATTAAGTGGTGGTAAGGTCTATCTTTGGAATTATTTTTAGGCTCACAGAGCTACGAAAGACAAGAAGCTGTCAAACGAGTTTTCCTTTACGAAAGTTACAATCTAAGGCTTGTTTTTCGGCAGTTCCGACCCTAGCAGTTCAAGGCAAGATTAAGCTAAAACTTTCATGGGTAGAAAGAAAAGGAAGGGGCTGCCATTGTTTAAAAAACTTATGGATATCATTCTGAATCCCTTTAAAAAGCTGAAAGTTATATATCAAATATTAATCGTTATTGGAATTATGATTGTTTTTTCAGCTATTCAATGCCTGGTAGGAATCCATGTGATTCAAACATTGAGCAACAATTCGAAGATAGTTGTTGACAAGAGTATGAATTTAGTGAGCGGATTAAATGTACTTCAAGAGGATTTTTTGGAACTTCAAACAGGTTACAGCAATGATGTCGCTAAAGCTGATAATACGATCCAAGGCTTATATAAATCTTCTTTAAAACTCATCATCGACTCGAAAATTGCAGAGATCAAAGGCATCGATCCAAATACTTTGAGAGGGCTTGAAGAAAAATATAAAGCCGTCCAAGAGATTTTGGCCAGGCCGGTCAATATTGATAATTATAAAGAACTGGAAGGAGTTATGTTCCAAATCAAGCTGGGCTTGAAGCAATCTATTGAAGGGGTTGTCGTATCGACCTACACAACTATAGCAGAGGGGAAAAACTTTTCGAATTCCGCAATGTTTTTTACGATTTTGTTGTTAATCATCGGTACGGTTTTAGCAATCGGATTGGGACTTTTGATGGCGTTTTCAATCTCCAGGCCCTTAAATTCGGTAAAAATTATTGCCAACGCTTTGGCGGAGGGCGATCTGACACAAAACATATCGGCCAAAGGTTCCAGGGAAGTCTCCTTGGTGATTGAGGGCCTGAATAAAGGAATTGGCGGTCTACGGGAATTGGTCGGGGATATTGACGAACACTCGAATACTTTGTTTACAGCGAGCCAGGAACTGAAAAATGCCTCAAACGACACCGGCCGGTCAGCGAATGAAGTGGCTCGGACTATGGGAGAACTGGCTAATGCCTCATCGGAAGAAGCGGAACAGGTCAATCAAACGGTTGAAAACATCAATTCTTTAGCCGGGATGGTACGTGAAGTTACCGATGAACTGAAAAACGTTTCAGATGATTCGAAAGAGATTGCCCAGTCCGCCCGGCTTGGACAGAAAGTTGCCGCTGATGTTGCGGAAGGAATCGTAAATATCTACAATACCACCAAAGAAGTTGACGCGGTTATTGGCGAATTGGATAAAGCTTCGGAAAAGATTGGCGATATTACGACGATGATCGAGGGAATCGCCGAACAGACCTCTTTGCTCGCTTTGAACGCTTCCATTGAGGCTGCCCGTGCCGGCGAACACGGAAAAGGCTTTGCGGTAGTCGCCTCGGAGACCGGAAAGTTGGCCGACCAATCTAAACAGGCCACGCAGCTGATTAATCAATTAATTGATCAGATGAGAAGCTATATTAACCACGCAGTTGATTCTATCAAAACTGAGATGTCAATGGTCGAAGCGGGAAAAAATATGGCGCTTGAAGCCACAGATACCTTTGAAAATATTTTCCGAAAATTGGGGGGAATTTTAGAGCGTATTGATACGGTGGCCTTATCCGCCAAAAATATGGCGGCCCGGAACGAAAGCGTCATTTCGGCTGTGACAAATATTGCTGCTTTGAGTCAAGAGGGTATGGCCAGCACCGAGGAAGTTTCTGCGATTACCCAAGAACAGACTGCCGCGGTCGAAGAAGTTAATGCTCTTGCTGAAAACCTGGCGCAGATTTCCGCCGGATTGAAACAAAGTGTAACCAAGTTCAAGATTGAATAAGAAATATACTGACTTCAGTGGAGGATTAAAGCTAATCATGACTAGTTTAAAGAAGCCGAATTTTTTACTTATCAATGTTGATCAATGGCCGGGCAGTTATATGGGATGCGCCGGTCATCCAGATGTACTGACTCCAACCTTGGATGAACTTTCCAAAGTGGGTGTACGCTTTACCAATGCTTACAGTGCGACTCCTGTTTGTATCCCTGCGCGGAGAGAGCTGATGACGGGGGCATGTGCGCGGGTTCACGGCGATCGCTGCTTTGATGAGACGTTGGAAATGCCGCAATTTCCTACTATGGCAGGAGTTTTCGCACAGTCAGGATATCAAACATATGCCGTTGGTAAACTCCATGTGTATCCACAGCGGGATAGAATCGGATTCGATGATGTAGTGCTTCTTGAGGAAGGCAGACATAAGGGCGGAATGGCCCAGGACGATTACGAGAGATTCCTTGCCAGAAAAGGCTATGCTGGACTCGAGTTTATGCATGGTATGTGTAATAATAATTATTTAGCCCGTCCTTGGCATTTACCGGAGGAATGCCATCCAACCAATTGGATAACCTATCAAATGTGTGAAACGATCAAAAGGCGCGACCCTAAAAGGCCGGCATTTTGGTATTTGTCATATAATCATCCCCATCCGCCACTTGCTCCACTTAAAGATTATCTCGACATGTATTCTGATTGCGATATGAGTATCCCCTATTGTGGTGAGTGGACCTCAGGCCGGGATCTTCCATCGGTATACCAATTTTATCGTGGTATATATGATTTCGTTGATAATAACCGGAAAGTGTCTTTAGCAAGAAAAGCATTTTATGCGCTTTGTACTCATATTGACCATCAAATCAGATTAGTAATCGGCACATTGAGAGAAGAAGGCGTATTGCAAAATACAGTGATTGCATTTGTTTCTGATCATGGTGATATGCTCGGCAATCAGAAAATGTGGGGTAAAAATGTTTTTTATGAGGATTCTGCTAAAATCCCGTATCTGCTAATTCCCTGCAAGGGGTACGAAGGATTAAAGCCTAATACAACGGATGATAGGTTGGTTGAATTGCGCGATATCATGCCAACATTTTTAGAGATGGCAGGAATTGAAATACCCAAAAGCGTAGACGGGAGTTCTTTAATAAAAGAAGAGAAAAAGGATTACATCTATGGCGAGTTGTGGGAAGATATGCGGGCAACAAGGATGATCAGATGGAGTGATTACAAACTCATTTATTGCCCGGCCAATAATATAGCCCAACTTTTTGACATCAAAAATGATCCGCAAGAGCTGAAGGACTTATCAGGAGAGTCTTCATATCTGGAGATTCGAAAGCATATGGAAAGCATGCTGATTCAAAATTTATACGGCGGCGATGAAAAATGGGCTGTAAATGGTAACTTGGTAGGCAGAAGTGAAGAAGATAAAAAGAGTTCAGGAGAACATGCCGTTTTAAGAAACGCTGATTTATTGCTTCAAAGGGGCTTGCGGTAGAATTTTTAGTCTCATTGAACCGTGCTCGGGAGACTGATGCCGGATATTATAGTAGTAAGGGTGAAGAAATTGGAAAAAATGCAGGTTATTATTCAAAAAGATGTTTATGAAAGAGGAAGGCTTCTTTTTGACCAATCAGGCATGGCTATAACGGTTTTCAATGTATCTGAGGAAGATAAAATGATAGAGCATCAAAGAAATACGGGGACAAAATGTATGATCATTGGTGCCGACAAATACTCGGAAAGGTTTTATAATGCCATTGCCCCGGAGTCTTTAATTGTCCGCTTTGGGGTTGGCTATGATGCCGTGCCGGTAGAAATTTGCAAAAAGCGCCGGATTTTAGTTGCCTTTACTCCGGGAACCCTGGATCAATCCGTCTCCGAATATGCCATGGCCCTTATTTTAGGTTGTGCCAGAAGAATTCCTCAAGCTGATAATAAGCTAAAAAATGGCGAATGGAATGAAGGACCCGGAATAGAACTTTACGGCAAAACACTGGCGATATTAGGATTTGGTAAGATCGGTCAACATTTGGCGGGAATTGCCAAGAATGGTTTCGGCATGAAAATTAATGCTTTGGACATTATGCCGCAATTAGATGCCAGATATCATGGTTTGGTCGACTTTTATTCGGGCGATTTCTACAGGGTAGTTCAAGATGCTGATTTTGTATCTTTGCATATGCGAGTTACCAAAGAAACCGAAGGGTACATGAACCGCTCCAAATTGGAGCTTATGAAAAAAGAAGCCATTTTGATTAACACCGCCAGGGGAAAGTTGGTCAATGAAATTGACCTGTTTGAAGCGTTGGAGAACAAAATCATTGCGGGTGCAGCATTAGATGTGTTTAATGATGAACCCTATGCTCCTATTGAAGGAAAAGATTTGCGAACTCTGCCAAATGTTATTCTGACACCGCACATCGCCTCAAATACCAAAGCAACAAATCAAAAAATGGCACAGGCCTGTATTAACAATGTCATTAATTTTTATAAAATGAATCTTAAAGAAGTATGTTTAATACCAGAAATGGCGAGTTGAAAAAGAAGGATATAATCAATCAAAAATGTGCTTTTATTTTATTCGTACTGCTACATCCATATGAGCAATAGATACAATACTTACATTTCATGGACTTTTGTTTTCTGAAAATTTATTAGCAAGTCGATAATCGTTTATTTCAGAATGCAAAAGACATTTCAATCCGCTGCCAGATCTGGAGCGGTTTTTTTTATAAGTATTTTACCGGTTTTTTTAACCATCAAAAATGAGTTACGGGACCAATGCTTTATATTTTTATGCCCTCATTCCCCTCATGAACCTCATCCTCTCACCTAAACGAAGTCGGCTTTTTGCCTTTGGACTCCTAGGATTCAAATTAGACTTAATGGAAGTGGATTCGATGAGGGGAATGAGGACAGGAGGGTCTTAAAGCAAAGGGAAGAATTATGTTAAGTTATTTATAAAAGGGTCTCAACCAGAGTCGCAGCAAGATCACAGGCTCTGTCGGGATTTTTTTAATTTTTTAGAAGGAGTATACAACCTATTTACAGAATTGTTTTTAAATTGGTCTATAATCAATGCCTTCAAATTCTACGAATCCTAAAATTTTGAAGAATGGAATTTTAACAGTATTTTAGCCCATTTTCCATACTTCCGTTAATTACGTCATGAAGCATAGGATATAAAAGTTTTTTATGAAGGGATAAGCGCCGCTTGAATAATTCACAAATACCTGCGATAAACAAGGAATCCGTCTCATTTAATTCTTATGAAGAAATGGCTGAATATTATTTTAAATATGTAGATCAAAAGCCATATAATGCCTACTATGAAAGACCTGCAACTTTATTGTTACTTCCAGATGTTAAAGGGAAGAAAGTTGTCGATGCGGGATGTGCAGCAGGTTGGTATACTAAATGGCTATTAGAAAATGGCGCAAGTGTAATAGCATTAGATTTCAGCCCTAATATGATAGAGATGACCCAAAAAAGGGTTGGAAGTATGGCTAAAGTTATTAGAGCTGATTTAAATGAGCCATTAAACTTTATTGATAATGCGTCGATAGATATCGTCTTATCCTCTTTGACACTTCATTATCTAAAAAGTTGGGATGTTGTGATGGGGGAATTTAACAGAATCCTAAAAACAGGAGGACAGCTTGTATTTTCTGTTCATCATCCTTTCATGGACTTTGCGGTATTTAAACGAGATAACTATTTTCAAACAGAATTATTGAATGACGAATGGGATACTAATGAAGGAAAAGTGAAATTGCAATTTTATCGTAGACCTTTGAGTAAAATTATAACATCGGTAATAGATGCAGGATTTGTCATAAAAAAAATATTAGAACCTATGCCAACAGAACAATTTAAAATAGAACAACCTTACGAATATGATAAATTAACTAAAAAGCCTCAGTTTTTATTCATAAAGGCAGAAAAATCATCACTATAAGGCATGACTAGGCCGACAGCTGGTCGAGACCTCACTCTTGCTCTCCACCTGAAAGCTACACATTACCCATATCGCTAACAAATGATAGAACACTCAAAAAATATTAATGGTTATTTTGTCCGCCGGGGGTTAATTGGTGTTCATCGAACACGCCCGCACGGCTAGGTAATTTAAAAAATTCCAAATCCCCTCCGGGGATCCTAATCATTACCCACATCTTTTTAAAGAAATGGTCTTCAATCCAGTAGCAGTAAGGATCCCCTGACTATTTACGTTTTGACGGAAATTAAAAAATTATCAACTTCAACAATGATTTCGACTTTAGCCGAAATCCATGTCATCCGGCGTTTTCCCATAAATGCGCCGGGGCGAAACCTTGCCGGATTGGATGAACTTCGTGGGATACTCATTCGCGTCGTCAAAAGTTGTACA
>JAEVYU010000023.1 GCA_023392595.1 Bacillota bacterium
TTAAACTTGAATCCGGCAAGTAACCCCAAAAACCTCAGTCGCATTTAAACTTGCCGGATTCAAACAATGAACCCGATCCGGCCAATTTTTCTGCGTCATCGCAGAAAAATTGTCACTTACTTGCCGGCTCGAGGTTAAAACCATCTGTAAATAAGCATAAACCGGTCCCGTTCGAATTCACATTTTAAAGTCAGTTGCCCAATTTGAGCAATCGTATAATTCAATTTCAAGACATCCAATGTCTTATAATAAAAGCTATAACTGATTTCCATGTCCAAGCGATCTTGGGCTATCGGAATACTGGCTTTTGAGGAAGCTTCCAAGATATCAAAATGATAATTCCATTCGAGACGATTCAATAATGATAATGTTCCGCTGTGTTTCAGTTCCAACAGGTATGTGGTTTGATTGGCGCTATACAAGTCATCAAAAGTATACTGAGCAATCCATAGAACAGAATATTGATTGCCAATGGGGATTTCCATATATCCCTTTGCTTGCTGCCATTGACTCTCCGTAAAATTATATTTCAACAACAAATCTGTAATATTATTGCCGATATGCCAGTTGAATTCGGCAACACCATTACAAGTGTGCTCCGGATAATCATCAAATTCAAAAGGTGTATCGCCGGTTCGTCGAATATCCTCATAAGTTAATTGATAATACCCGCCATTCTCCCACTTGTATCGATATTGACCGGCGGCGCCTAACTCTGTGCGCTGATCGCCCCCGCTATAAACAAATTCCTCAAGGCTGCCCCCAAATTTCCAATGTTCCAAACCTGCCGGAGTATGATAATATTGAACCCGGATTCGGGAACGGTCTTGTGTGACCCCGGTCGGGGTTTCCTCAAAATGGCCCGTTCCAATCCGCAAAAAATTCCACGCCGGTGTCAACAATAGTTCAGTGCTTTCGCCGACGATTTGATCCCGGCCATACTGATACTGATTTTTTTGATAATCGGTTTCAATGATATTTCCAGCGACCTTGAACTGCTGTTTCCATTCAAAGTTATTCTTCACCATGTCCAACTCATCTTGATTCTGGCGGAATATCAGTCCGGCAAAGAAATTAGGCAGTTTATAGCCGACACTCAACCGGGACTGTATATCCGAGGTATTGTCATAATAAGCGCCGTCAGCAATTAAATTGCCATGCAAAAAAGTCAAACTGCCCTCTTTCTGCTCTAAAATCCGGTCATCGGAATAAGCTATGGTGAAATCGGGTATTTTCAAATCATATTGTTTGAACCGGGGTTCATCACTCAGATTAAGTTGTGAAAATTTATCGTGATAGTAAAAACCACCTCCCAGTCCACTTTTTTCATACAAAGACAACATCAAATCATAATTGGCGTCAAGAGCAAAACGGCTACCCGTAAATAATTCGCCTTCTTCAACCCCGCTAAAAACAGACCCGGGATAAGCCCAAGCCGGTTCTCCCGGATAAAATATCAAAAACGATAAAATCAGCAAACCTATCCAACATTTTGAGTTCATCGTTTCCCTTTCAAAGTCACTTCCACATTTCCCAACCGAACCCATCGCCCTTCCCCGGGATATACTTGGGCCGTACCGTATAAAATACTATTTTCGGATCACTATAAACGCAACTACCGTCTGTAAGCGCATAATAAACCCAGATTTTCAAAGTATAAATGCCGATATCAGTCGGTAAAGTAAAGGTGGTAACGCCATCCGCCGCCGTCTTATCGATCGCAGCCCCGCCGTCAATGGTTAATCTCATATCGGTATACGCCAAGTTATCAACTTGGACGATTAACTGATTGCCGGTAATCTTAGTTGAAATCATTACTGGACCCGCCACGAAACTAATCAGGGTGCTTTCGGCCAGTGCCGTGTTGTTCAAAGTAGCACTGACGACAAACGGACCGCTTATCTCTGATGATGACCGAATAATCGCCTGGTATTGTCCGTTGCCTACATAGCTGGTTTCGCTGATTGTAGCACCCTTAGCGATCGCCTCGGGGGAGGCGATTACCACTGTTCCGCCGTCACTGGTCAACTGGTTGTCGTTAGCATCGATTAACTGGACTGTCACCCTCGCCGTACTGGTTCCGTCGGCCAGTATATGATTCTTACTAATAGTGAGAGTGCTCTTGCCAACCACTGCCACTCCGGGTGTAAAAGTAATCCTCGCAGTCGCAGTGAGCGACACACCTGCCAAGGTAGCGCTAATTTTATATTCTCCCGCTTTGGTCGACGAAGTGATCATTGCTTGGTAGGTACCATCGGAGTTATCCGTAGTGGCACTTACTGTACCGGCCTCACAGCTAATTTGGACAACTCCGCCCGAACTGGTTAATTTATTTCCATGAGTATCGATCAATTGCACGGTTACAATCGCGGTACTACTGCCGTCGGCGGTGATAAAACCCGGGTTTACTGTGATAGTACTCTTACCAATCACTGCGGTATCCGGTTTAAACGTAACGGAGACTGTAGCTGCTAATACCGCCCCATCCAAGGCTGCGCTGATGGTATATGGACCGCCGGCTTTGGTTGAAGAAGTAATCATAGCCTGATATTGTCCATTGCCCAGCTCGCTGGTGTCACTGACTTTGGCGCCGGTACTGACGGCGCTGGGGCAACTGATTTCAACCACGCCCCCGGAAGTATTCAGATTGTTACCGTAAGCATCGATCAATTGAACTGTCACTGTCGCTGTAGAAGAACCATTGGCCGTGATAGAGCTGTTATCAATGGTTATCTTGCTTGTCGCAGCACTAGCATCCCCCGTCGTGAAGGTGACTGTCGGATCGCCCGTGGTAATCTTACTTCCATTGATCTGGCCTCTAATAATGGCTGTCCCCTCTTTTGTGGACAAAATGGCCGCAGTATAAGCTCCATCCATAGTGTAGACAACCGCCCCTATCGTGTCGCTGCTGCCACGGCTACTGCTCAAAGTGACCGTATCGCCGCTGGAAATCAGGTTATTACCATAGGCGTCTTTCAACTGTACCGTAATCGTAGCCTTTGTCGTTCCGTCGATCTTCACCGAACTTGGGCTGACACTGATAGTACTCTTTATGGCGCTGGCCGTTCCCGGAGTAAAGGTGACCGTAGCGTTGCCGCTACTGATTGAAATACCATTCACTTTTCCACTAACAGTTGCAGTTCCGGCTACTGACGAAAGAATCGTAGCCATGTAAATACCACCCGTGATATAATTTACCGTCCCTATCGTGTCGTTACCGTCACGGTTGCTGCTTAAAGTAACCGTATCGCCGCTGGAAATCAGATTATTACCATAGGCGTCTTTCAACTGTACCGTAATCGCGGCTGTGGTCGTTCCGTCGATCTTCACCGAACTTGGGCTGATGCTGATGGTGCTCTTTATGGCGCTGGCCGTTCCCGGGGTAAAGGTGACCGTGGCGTCGCCGCTACTGATTGAAATACCATTCACTTTTCCACTGACAGTTGCAGTTCCGGCTACTGTCGAAAGAATCGTCGCCGTGTAAATACCACCCGTGATATAGGTTACCGTCCCTATCGCATCGTTGCTGCCGCGGCTGCTGCTTAAAGTAACCGTATCACCGCTGGAAATCAGATTATTACCATAGGCATCTTTCAATTGTACCGTAATCGTGGCCATTGTCGTTCCATCGATCTTCACCGAACTTGGGCTGACGCTGATGGTGCTCTTGACGGCGCTGGCCGTTCCCGGGGTAAAGGTGACCGTGGCGTCGCCGCTGGTAATTATGCTACCGTTAATGATGCCGCTGATTGTGGCCGTTCCCGCCACAGTTGATTTTATAGTGGCTTTATAAACACCACTGGTATAACTGACTTGAGTAATGATATCGTTGCTACCCCGGCTGCTGCTGACAACTACGGTGTTACTGGTGGATGTCAAAGCGTTCCCATGGGAATCTTTCAATTGAACAGTAATGGTCGCAGTGGTGCTTCCGTCGGCCCTTATCGAAGTTGGACTTACCGTGAGCGTGCTGTTGACCATGCTGACCGCTCCTGCGGTGAAGGTGACCGTGGCGTTGCCGCTGGTAATGGCGCTACCGTTAATAGTTCCGCTAATTGTGGCAGTTCCTGCCAGGGTTGATGTGATCAGAGCCCTATAAACCCCATTGGTATAACTGGCTTGAGTTATAGTATCACTGCTACCACGGCTGCTGGTTAAAACGACGCTGTCGGTAGCCGTGGTCAATGAATTGCCATAAGCATCCTTTAACTGAACCGCGATCATCGCCGCCGTACTGCCGTCGGCCGTTACCGAGGCAGGGCTGATACTGATGGTACTCTTGGCCGCACTAACAGCTCCGGCCACAAAATAGACCGTACCGGTATTGGTCATGGTTGTGCCATTTAATTTCCCGTTAATGGTCACCGTCTGAGCAGTGGTTGTGGAAGCCAAGGTCGCTGTATAAGTGCCGTTACTGTTGTCCTTCACCGTAGTGAGACTACCCGCATTGGTGCTTAAGGTCACCGTGCCGCCGCTGGTGGTCAAATTGTTGCCATGGGCATCTTTTAGTTGCACCGTAATCGTGGAAGTACTGGTCCCATTGGCCGTGATCGAACCGGGGCTTCCGGTAATGGTACTATTAGCCTGAGTGGCACTACCCACGATAAATTTTACCGTCGCCGTATTGGTAATCGACTGCGTCGTAATGGAAGTTCCACTTAAGGTCCCGCTGATAGTGGCCGCCCCGACGCTCGTCGGTGCTTTGATCGTTGCGGTAAATGTTCCATCGTTTTTATTCGTAGCCGTAATGGAATTATTATCAGCCCCAATGGTTTCAACCAAGGCCACCAAATAATTGCTGCTATCCGTCAGCTTATTCCCATACCGATCTTTAAGTTGCACCGTAATGGTTGACGTACTGGTTCCGTCGGCTTTGATCTCCGTCGGACTTGCACTGATGGTGGAATAACCGCCAGCTGCCACGCCGGCCACAAATGATAATGTGACTGTATTGGACATCACCGTGCTGTTCAAAGTACCGCTGACTGTGGCTGTTCCGGCGCCGGTGGAAGAAGTGACCACCGCCCTATAGGTCCCGTTGTTTTGATATATAGGGCTGGTAATCGTCCCTAATGTGGAGGCCAAAGTAATGGATGATACCCCGGTCTTGTCGCTCAAGTAATTTCCGTAACTGTCGACTAACTGCACAGTTATGGTCGTAGTGCTGTTTCCATCGGCTATAATTGTAGTCGGACTGGCCAGAATCACTGATTTGGTAGCAGTAGCGCTGCCAGCCGTAAAGGAAACCATTTCGCTATCGCTGATTACACCGCCATTTAAGGTGCCGCTAATCACCGCTGTCTCCACTTTGGTCGATGAAGTCAGGGTTGCGATATACGTGCCGTCCAATTGATCCACCGCGGCGCTGATTGCTCCCGCTGTGGTGGATAAGATAACGGTTCCGGCGCTGGCGGTCAAGTTGTTGCCATATTGATCCTTCATCTGTACGGTTATCTTGGTGGTGGCCCCGCCAACTTGGATAGAAGATGTCGCCGCCGTGATAACGGCATTAGCAGCCACTACCGAACCGGGCGTAAAGGAAACGGTCTCCGAATCGGTTATCGCCGTGCCATTTAGAGTCCCGGTAATGGTCGCCGTGCTGGTGGTTGTGGCAGAGGTAAGCACGGCGGTAAAATAACCGTTTTTTTGATAAGTGGCTGAACCAGCGGCGCCCAGAGTAGTATATAAAACAATTACATTGCCAGCGTCATTACTGGCCAGATTATTGCCGTACTGATCCCGTAGTTGCACCGTGATGGTAGAAGTACTGTTTCCATTGGCCGTGATCGAAGACGGGCTGGCGCTAATCACCGTCCTGGGCGGAGAGGCGGGACCCGGTGTGAAGGTAACCGTGGCCGTATTGACCATCTGAGTACCGTCAATCTTGCCGTAGATCGTCACAGTCCCGGCCGTGGTTGAAGGAGTGAGCCGGGCGGTATAAGTGCCGTCACCCACATCGGTAACGGCGTCCACCGCGCCATTGGAAGCGCTAATAGTTACAGTTACCTTACTATTGCTGCTGTTAATCCCGCTGGCGGTCCACAAATTACCGAATTGGTCCGCCAATTGAATCGTAATCATTGCGGTTTCACTGCTGCCGACTGTGAGCGTAGCGGGGCTGGCTGAAATAGTCGAAGTCTTCACCGACGGTGTTCCTATGGTAAAAGAAACTGCTGCGGTGTCGGCGATCGTCAGGGCATTCGCCGTCCCGGTAGGTGTAACCGTTCCGCTGATAGTGGTGGAACCCACTGTAATTGATGAAGTCAAAGTAGCGGTGTAGGTACCGTCGCCTTTATCCGTAACGGTGCTCAAGGAACTGCTTGCTCCGCTGCTCTGGGTCAAAGTTACCGTGCCGCCGCTGCCAGTTAATTTATTGTTATACTTATCAATCAATTGCACAGTAATCGTAGTAGAGGAACCACCCACTGTCAGCGAAGAAGCCGCCGCGGTGATGGTCGACTTATCCTTATCGGCCGCTCCTGGCAAAAATTTAATACTGGCCGTATGGGTCATGGCTGTGCCATTAATATAGCCTTGGATGGTCACTATCCCCGCCGTGTCCGAGGACACCAGGGTAGCGGTATAAGTGCCGTTGCCTGCGTCGTTAACAGTATTATCCTGAACGATCCAGTCGCTCGGAGTAAAGGTGACCTCATCCCCTCCGCTGCTCAAATCGTTCCCGTACTCATCTTTAAGCTTGATAGTAATCGTTGCGATGGAACCGCCTACCGTTACAGATGGTTTGTCTACACTAATTGTCGAAGCGACGGGTGAAGCCTTCGCCGGGATGAATTTCACCGTGGCTGTAGCGGTAATTGCTTCGGCGCTTCCCCCGCTAAGCACCAGAGTTCCGCTGATGGTAGCCGTGCCCACCGTGCCAGCCGCAGTCAAAGTCGCCATATAGGTTCCGTTTCCGGCGTATACCGGAGTGGTGATACTTCCCGCTGAAGTTGTCAAAGCCACCATCGCACCGTCGGTCGATAAGAGATTACCATAGGCGTCGATCAGTTGTATTGTGATAATCGTTGTCCCGCCACCGGCACTGATCGATTTTTTCGCCGGGGTGATGGTGGTGGTATTGACCGAAGCCGTCCCCACTGTGTAGTCCACCGTCTCCGTATCCGTTAAAACGGTTTCCTCGCTCTCCCCGGCAACTCGGATTGAACCGCTGACAGTAACCGTCTCGACTTTGCTGGCGGATGTCAGGGTTGACAGATATGTGCCGTTATTTTTATCCACCACCGTACTAAGTGAACCGTCGGTAACACGCAAATAAACGGTTCCCGCACCGGAAGTCAAATTATTTCCGTAAGTGTCCTTTAACTGCACAGTAATCGTAGTATTGGCTCCGCCTGCCTGAATCACCGAAGAAGAGGCGGTAATCGTGGATGTAGATAGGGAAACAGCCCCTGGCGTAAAGTAAACCGTCGCCTTGTTGCTCAGCGTTATCACCGAACTGTCACTGAAGGTGATTGTACCGCTGACCACCGCTGTCCCCGATTGGGTACCGGCTGTTAAAACAGTGCTATATGTGCCGTCAGCGTTTTTAGTGACTGAACCAAGGCTGCCCAGAGTGGTACTTAAAGCCACCGTCCCGCTGGTGGTAGCGGCATTGCCATAAACGTCACGCAGCTCCATGGTTATCATGGCCGAGGCGTTACCGTTGGCCGTGATCGAAGTCTTATCGGCGGTAATCAAAGAAGTGTCCGCCGAAGTTTCTCCGGCGACAAAATTGACCGTAGCCGTATTGCTATAAAATACTCCATTTACTTTCATCCCGATGGTGGCGGTTTCTACCGTGGTGGAAGCTGTTAATATAGCGGTATAAGTACCGTCGCCATTATCCGAAACGCTACTCAATGTCCCGGCGGTAGTGGTCAAGGTTACCGTTTTGCCACCGGTCGTTCCATATTGGGCGGTAATAGTCGAGGTGCTGGCACCGTCGGCGGTAATACTGGCAGGGCTGGCGCTTAATGAGATGGTTACCGTACCCCCACCCCCTTCCCCATAAAAGGTGACCGTGGTGGAGTTGTCCATTTCCTTACCATCAATAAAGGCATGAATGGTCGCCGTCCCGGATGTACCGGACGATGTGATGATTGCCGTATATATATTAGTAGCGGAATTATAATTCATGGTATTGCTGCTTAATGTTCCCGCTGTGGTGGTTAAGGTTACCGCGCCCCCGCTGCCGGTTAAATAATGGCCTTGGGCATCCCGCAATTGGACCGTGATGGTGGAAGTTGCGCTGCCATCAGCTTTAATCCAATAGGGACTGGCGGTAATGAGTGAAGTCGCGGCAGAAGCAGTTCCAACCGTAAAATCCACCGTTACTGAGCGGCTAATCAACATTCCGTTTAAGCTGGCATAAATCGTCGCCGTTTCCAAATGAGTGGAAGAAGTCAGCGTAGCCGTATAAGAACCATCATTCTTGTCCGTCACGGCACTTAGCATACCGGCGGTGGTGGTCATGGTTACCGTACCGCCGCTAAAAGTCAAATTATTACCGTATTGGTCTTTAAGCTGAACCGTAATCACCGTCGTGCTGATCCCGTCCGCCGTGATCGCCGAATCCGCGGCACTGACCGTCGAAGAGGCGGCGGTGGGATCGGCGGCGGTAAAGGTCACCGTGGCCGGGGTCCCGATGGCGATGGCTATACTGGTACCGCTGTCCTTCACAGTTCCCCCCACCGTAAAAGTTCCGGAAATCACCAGCGAAGTCAGCGTAGCCGTATAAGCACCGTTGTTTTGATCGGTAACATGGCTTAAGTATCCTCCGCTTGTTGCAAGTTCCACCGTATCCCCTCCGGCGATCAGTTTATTGCCGTATTCATCGTACAATTGAACCGTAATCGTACTGTTTTTGCCACCAACCTGAATAGAACCGGGGCTGGCCGAAATGGTGGAGTTGGCCGCATAAGCGGTCCCCGGTGTAAAAACCACTGTTTCCGTGTCGGTCATTGTAATGGAAGCATTGATGATACCGCTGATCGTAACGGAACCAGCCACTGTTGAAGACTCAAGGACGGCGGTATAGGTGCCGTCACCGTTATTGGCGATGGATCGAATAGTTCCCCCGGAAGATGTCAAGGTCACCGTATCACCACTAATCCATAGCTTGTTGCTGTGTTGGTCGCATAGCTGAACCCTCAGATTCAGCGTATTACCGCCGACCACCGCCGAACTCTGCCCGGCGGTAATGGTCGAAGTGGCCCCGCTGGCCGCTCCGGGGGTAAAGCTAACCGCGGCCGTGTGGTCCATGGCCGCCATCGTTCCATCTACCTTTAACCTCCCGGTGATGATAACATTTTCCATGGCGGCCGTCCCTGCAGTCAAGGTGGCGGTATAGGTGCCGTTTCCTTGATCGGTAACCGTTGTGATAGTCCCGCTGCTGGTGCTTAAAGTAACATTATCGCCTCCGGTGGTCAGCGCATTGCCGTAAACATCTTTCAATTTTACCATAATGGTGGTGCTGGCTCCATCGGTAGAAAGCCAACTGCTGGCTGCGGTGATCGTTGAGGTGACCGCTGAGGCCACTCCGATAGAGACATCCACTAAGGCCGTATCACTTAGACTCGCACTTCCCAATTTACCGGAAACCGTAATCACTCCGGCAGTGGTCGAGGAAGTCAGGGTCGCTACATAAGTGCCGTCACCGTTATCAATCACCGTGCTCAGCGTGCCTTCCGACGCCGTCATGGTTACAGGGCCACCGCTGGATTCAAGATCATTACCGAACTGATCCTTCAATTGCACCGTAATTTTGGTGCTGGCGCCGCCATCGGATATGGAAGTATGACCGGCGTTAATTGTCGAAGTAGCGGCGGAAGCTGAACCCGGTGTCAACGTAATGGTGGCCGCTGTACCAATCTCTTCCTCCTCAAAGATTCCGGAAACAGTTACCGTACCGACGGTTTCCGCCGATAAATAAAAAGCAGTATACGTGCCGTCATGATTGTTGGTAATTCCATCAACCGTACCGGCGGAGATGGCGCTTCCATTTAAATTGGCCGTCAGGGTCACCATGCCGTCCCCGGTGGTTAATTTATTACCATACTGGTCTTTTAACTGAACTGTAAGAGCAGTCTTATTGCCGCCCACTTCAACCCAGGTTGGGTTGACGCTGATGACCGACTTTCCGGCTACAGCCGGCCCCGGAGTATAGGTCACCGTTTCGGTATCCACCATTTCCGTACTGTTCAAATAACCCTTTATGGTGGCGGTCCCAGTGCTTGTAGCCGACTTCAGTGTGGCAATAAAATAGCCGTCGGTCTGGTAGCTAGCGGCGCCGATTGATCCCAAGCTGGTGGATAAGGTAACGGTATTGCCCGCGCTATTATTCGTTAAATTATTACCGTACATATCTTTTAACTGGACTGTAATCGTAGTTGTGCTCCCGTCGGCCGTCAAGGAGCGGTCGGCCGCAGTAATGGTCGAAGCGGATTTCACCGCTACGCCGGGTGTAAATGTAACGGTGGCCGTGCCAGCGGTGTTGTCGGTAAACAAAATTCCGCCCAGATAAGCGCTAATGGTCGCCGTTCCCGATTGGGTCCCTGTTGTTAAGGTAGCGGTATATTTCCCGGTGCCCTGATCGGTCACCGCACTCAAAGTGCCCAGGTTCGTACTGATCGTTACCGTTCCCCCGCTGGAATCCAAAACGTTACCATACTGGTCCTTCAGTTGAACGGTAATCACCGTGCTGGAACCACCAACTTGTATAGAATTCAAAGTGGCGCTAACCGTAGAAGTGGTGGCTGAAGCCGCTCCAGCCACATATTTAACCGTTGTTGTTTCACTCATCGTCGTTGAAATTCCGCTTGCCACCAACTTACCGCTGATGGTGGCCGTACCAACCGGAGTGCCCGATATTAGTGCAGCGGTAAAATAACCGTCCTTTTGATAAGTAGCCTCTGTATCGATAGTTCCCCAGCTGGTAGCTAAGGTGACATTATATCCGGCGCTATTATCTGTCAGGTTATTCCCATACTTGTCTTTTAATTGAACGATAATGGTGGTGGTAGCGCCGCCAACCGCAATCGAGTCATCCGCCGCCGTAATGGTGGAAGTAGTCGCCGAAGCCGCACCCGCTGCAAAATATACCGTCTCCGTGTCGCTAAGCGACACTCCGTTAATTTTTCCACTGACGGTAACAGTTCCCGCTGCGGTGAACGAAGTCAAATAAGCCGTATAAGTACCGTCGCCGTTATCCGTTGCCTGACTATCGATGACGCCGAATGGATTCGCCTCCAGGGTTATGGTTACTCCACCTTCGGAGAGTATATTGCTATAGCCATCCTTCAATTGAATTGTAATTTTGGTCTTGCTGGTACCGTCCGCCGTAAGTGAAGAATCAGCCGCCTTAATGGTGGAGGTATTGGTCGAAGCGCCTCCCGCACTAAAGACAACCGTGGCCGTTTTATCAAAATAGTCAGCCCCGATTTTGGCCTTGACGATTACCGTTCCGGAAGTCGTTGAGGAAGTTAGGCTCGCTGTATAGGTTCCATTGTTTTTATCGGCAATGGTTCCGATGGTTCCATCGGAAGCTTCAATGGTCACCGTGTCACCGCCGGAGGTTCGATAATTACCATATTGATCGATCAACCGGACGGTGATAGTGGTCGATGTCCCTCCAACCGGAATCGAACTCAAGGCCGCACTGATTGTAGAAGTAGCAGTGGAAGCCGGGCCGGGTACAAAACGTAAAGTTTTGGTCGTGCTGATAGTCGTTCCGTCCAACGTGGCGCTAATGGTGTAAGTGCCTCCGGCAATGGTTGTGGAAGTAATGGTAGCCTGGTATTGGCCGTCAGCGAGATAACTGGTATCACTGACCGTTCCACCCGTGCAACTAATTTTGACCGTTTTATCACTCTGACTGGCCAGATTGTTCCCGTAGGCGTCACTTAACTGAACCGTCACTGTGGCTGTACTGGTTCCATTGGCTATGATGGAACTATTGTCCACCATGAGTGTGCTCTTGTTGGCACTGGCTTCTCCCGGGATAAAGGTGATGGTTTGGGTAGCGCCAATCGCCGTTCCGTCCAGCGTGGCGCTAATCGTATAAGGGCCTCCAGCGGTTGTTGAAGAAGTAATGGCAGCCCGGTATTGGCAATCCGTTGTATAATTAGTGCCGCTGATCGTCCCGCCCGTGCAACTGATTTTGACCGTTTTATCGCTCTGACTGGCCAGGTTGTTCCCGTAGGCGTCAATCAACTGGACCGTCACCGTGGCTGTGCTGGTTCCATTGGCTATGATGGAACGACTGTCAACCGTAAGTGTACTCTTGCCGGTACTGGCATCTCCGGCTGTAAATGTGACAACAGCGGTTCCGATTGTTGTGCTTCCCACCTTGGCCATAATCGTTGCCATGCCCGCCGTGGTTGAAGTGATGGTGGCCGTATAAACTCCGCTGTCGTCTTCACTAATATCACCAATTGTATCAACCGTTCCCCGGCTGCCGCTGAAAGCGAGGCCGTTTTCGTCGCTGATAGCATTGCCGTAGCCGTCCTTTAAGGTCACTATGATGGTGGCTCCGCTGCTGCCGTCGATCTTCACCGGGCTGCCGCTGACCTCCACCGTACTTTGGGAACTGCTGGCATCACCCGCGTTAAAGGCAATATCGGCCGTACCGATGAGCGTCGCTCCAACCTTGGCCGTGATCGTCGCCGTACCCGCCGCGATTGAAGTGATGGTGGCCGTATAGACTCCGCTGCCGTCTTCACTAATATCACCAATCGTATCATCCGTTCCCCGGCTGCTGGTTAAGGCGATATTTTCGCTCTGGCCCTCCAGAAGGTTCTCTTCGTCATCCCTTAACTGTAATGTAACGGTTGCACCCGAAGATCCGGCTTTGATCGAACTACTGTCGACACTGATAGTACTGTAAAGCGAACTGACCGTTCCCGCCGCTGCGGCTCCTTGCGGCAAAAGCAAGCTCAGACCGAGCGTCCCTACAAACACCCAGACAAGCCAGTTGATTCTATTTTGTTTCAGTTTTTGTTTCATCCTGTTACGTTCCCCTTATTCAATCCATACTTCAACCATCCCCGATAAAAAGCTAGTAAAACGTTCTCTAAATAACTGCTCGATGATTGCGAACGTTTTTCTTAAGTAGAGCGTATCTGCCCCATTTCTGATTGCCATTTATTTACGATACGCTCTACTCGTAATTATGGCTATCAATTGGCTTGATAGATTACAATCTCCACCCGGCGGTCATTACGCCAGACGTTTTCATCGGAGCCTTGTTCAGCCTTTTCTTTGCCGTAAGCGTAAATATCGATCCGCTCTGGATTGATGCCCCCTGCTACCAAAATGGCTTTAACCGCTTCCGCACGGCCCATGGAGAGTTCAAGGTTATAGCGGACGCTGCCCCGCATATCGGTATAGCCTCCCAAAATAATCCGCGCCTTCGGGTTCTCAAGAAGTTTCGGCAATAAGTTTTTAATGCTTCCGATTTGAGTTTCAGTAATTGTGGCCTTGGCGACATTGAAATAAACCGCCATGAGTCTCTGGGCATTTTTTTCCGAAAACGCCACAATTTTGAAACCTTCCGGTAATTTGACCGAACGTCCGTCAGGATGGCTTATCAAAACATCATAGGATCCTTCACTTTGATTCTTTAAATTGAAGAAACCGGTAATTTCACCCGGCTGAATCTTCACAATTTCCCCTGAAATAACGTTTCCCGACGGTCCTATCATTTTTACCGTGGTTCCGGGTACAAAATCCGTACCCTTGAAGGTGATTAGGACCGCTCCATTGCTGAATCCTTCAGCGGTTGAAACCGAGACCTCTGGTTTTTCCGGGGAAACCGGCAATGCTTGTGGCTTAATAACAAAGGCATTGGCCATTTCACCAAATTGTCCGTCCGGATTGGTAACTTTCAGATGATAAGTTTCTGGAACGGCATTTTTTAAATCAAGGCTGCCGGACAATTGATTTTCGGAAATCCAGCTCACATTGGTGAGAGATAGTACAGTTTCTCCTGCGGTAAGAACCCCTTTAGAGTCTGGCCGGAACCCTTTCCCTTCAATAATCAGGTCTACCTGTGTGTCAGTAAAGCCGCTACCGGGAGAGACCCTGGTAACGATGGGCGCTGGATAAGTCGCAATGGCCACCGGTGCCTGTTCTGCCGTTGGATACGGTTCCATAGCAACCGTTGCCGGAGCCTGAGACTCCTTTTTTTTCGCTTCATTTTTCGCCGGATTTGGGCCGCCAAAAAACCGGGTCCCAAAAAGGGCATAAAATCCGTACTGCTGGTATTGATGCTCTAAGAAACGGTAATCCGGATGTTCATGTCCATCGCCGTGCAGAACCTGGTAAGAAAAACCCGATTCCAGCCACATTTGGGAATTGATCATGATCCGCATACCCCATTTTGTGCTCCAAAAATAGGCTCCATAGGAAGTATTGGCAGTACGGCCGGGATTATCGTAGTCCCCCTTAACACGGTCGGCAACAGACAGAGCAGGAGCCAATTGAAAGTTCCCCTGAAGCATTAACCGGTCATTGAATCTTTTCTCTCCATGAAAAAGCACTTCCACTCCGCTGTAATCACGTACTTCCAAATAACCATGCTCTTTGGCTATGAAATTATAATCAAGGAATCCGATACCCATTTGGAATTGGTCAAAAATTCCTCCCCAATTAAAACGGTAGGAAATACCTCCATCCATAACCCTATTGGTTAAAGTCCCTTTTCGATCCGCCTCTACAGATGGATCCAAGATTTCATAACCCGGATAAACAGTTAAAGCATCATAACTATTGGAATGATTAAAGTTTCCCCATAGCGACCACGGACCCCTGAAATCCATAACAACACCAAGCCCGCCCCCGAGTATGGTTGCATCATCAAATCCATTACCATCACTATCTCCATATGTAGCCTTGCCGAAATTAAATTGAAAATTTAAAGAAAGACCCGATGGGTGTTGAAAAGTATCTGAAGATTGCGGGTCCCTATCTTCATTACTTCGATAATTGTTTTTTGCCTCATTACAAAAATTAGGTTCTCCCGGCATATCGTAATTTTCCACCAAGGCAAGCCCATTTTCCCCTTGAAATGCCAATAACAAAAATAGCGCCAATAGTCCCAACATATTCTGCGGTTTTCTCACCATCATTCACCGAGCCTCTTTGCTTAATAATTTCTGGGTATCCATATATCTCAACGCCGACCGAACAAAATATCTATTTTGATACAAAAAAACAGCCTTTCCCGACTGTCTCCCTGGAAACAGTAAGTAGCTGCTGAGGATAACGAAATCCGCATTATACAAATTACTCACTTTCATGGATTTCTACCAAATCTCATGAACATTATGGGTGAATTAATAAAATAACTCCATTGTTTATTAACGAAGTTTTAATCCTAAAACAAATCGCCGAAATTGTCCATTATGATAAAATGCAGGAATATTTTAGATAAATCATTCAAATTTCTCTTCTGTCAATAATATTACTTCCATTGCAACTTGTCTATTAGCAAACCGGATAGGATTTTCCCCTTAATCAATCGATGTCATTTATCCATATGGATAACAAAAACCCCAAACAGGTCGATTCATTAACAACAAATAGCATTTTATTGCGAATATAACTTTTTATTTGAAATTGTTATATTAAAAGACACTCCTGAAAATGATAATTTATTTTCGGACAAACAAGTTTGATAATAACAGGCAGGCCAAAGCCGAGGGATATGGAATGCAGGGATATTCGGAGCATGATTCGATTCCATTTTGAAGTGCAGGTAATCCCGAAACGGAAATCAAGGGAGAGAACAAAAAGCAGTGTGAGAATCAGGCCCAACAAGGGGCAGGCCTACCGTAAAAGTAGTTTGGCCGGGATTAGAGCTTACGATTATCCTGCCTTTGTGATGTTCTACAATCTCTTTACAAATGGCTAAACCAATTCCCGTGCCTTCACCAACTTTTTTGGTTGTAAACAAGGGTTCAAAAATCCGGGGCAAAATAGCGTCAGGGATACCGGGGCCATTATCGGTGAAACTAACCATAACTTCCGTTTCGTTTCGATGGACCCCGATGGCCAGTTCTCCTTTCCCTTCCATTGCTTGAATGGCATTATGGATTAAATTGGTCCAAACCTGTTGCAATTCGTCGGGATATCCCATAACAGGCGGTATATTTTCAAAATCAGTAACGGTTTTGATCCCATTTTTAATAAGATTGCCATACATCTGTAAAACCGTTTCAACGCCCGAGCGAATATCGGTTAAAACCGGCGAATCCCTTTTCGGCTGCTCACTGTAATTCTGAAAAGCATAGACAATTTTCATCGTTCGTTCTTGGGCTTGGATTATTGTCCGGACATCCCTGCGCTCAAGGGCTACTGTCAGGATAAACTCCAGCAAAGCCGCATCCTCTGGTTCTTGAAGAATAGGAATCCAGCGGCTTAAATCATCAGCCAACCCCAATTTCACCATATAGCGGATAATACTATTCGGTTCATTCATACGGATAAACCCATGTTCCAGGAAGGGGGTAAGTTTCCTCAGGCCATCCCGTTCTTCACGGGTTGTCAGAAAAGGAAGGGTTTGAAGTTTCTGCAAAATTTCCAAAAACAACTCCTTACGTTCCCTGCTCATCTTATCCAAAAAAAACGGTATTTCCCGCCAAAGCAAGTCCAACGAATGAGCGATATCTTCAGCATTGGTTTTCATGATAGTTAACGGCAGGTTTAATTCTTGAGTAATATTGGAAGCCAATTTACACAAAACCGCCATTTTTTCGGCATGAAGCCTGTAGCTTTCCGTTTGTTTCTGACCGGTCACATCACTTAAGATGAGAATTTTTCCAATGGGTTCCCTGTTATCCGATAAAGCCACGGATAGTTGGGAATGAATATATTTCAAGTCTCTTCCGTCGCCCATAGAAAATTCGTTACATTCCTGGTTATCCAAAACCTGATCAATCAAAACTGGCTTTTGTTGAAAAACCTCTGTAACATTCCATCCTATGGAAGAATTCTTCAACTCCGGGAACATACTCTGGGCGGCATGGTTAAAATCGATTACCCGATATCGGACATCAACCACCAGAACTCCATCCCGCATAGTTTCAAACATTTTATCCCGGGCGATTGGCGATAAGTCGAATAACCGATAACGGAACAATCCCACCCCAACAACCAAACCAGTCAACAAAAAACTAAAAGGATTTAAATCCAGTCCCCAGGGACTGAGGCCCAATACAAAAAAAGTATAACCGATCCAGGGAATAAAAGAACCTATCATCAGAAGATTGATTTGTTTGCAAAACAGCGGAATCATTCGTTCCCTAATCTGCAAAAAAATAATATCTCCGGCTAAGACGCTTAAAATCAAATAGGCAAGATTGATCCAATACCAGAGCCCTCTTTGAATGGTTGTTACCAACAAATTGCCATGTTTGACAAATGTCAAATGGGAATAAAAAAGATGGTGCAGGTCATTGGTGAGATAGATCACCAAATTGGTTGTGGAAAACAAAAAAAGAACCATATAGACCCATGGCTTAATGGGTCTTTCCAGGCCCGCATAATCAGTGGTAATCGCAATCCAGAAAAAGGGTATAAAAGTAATTCCCAGGTATTGAAAACTGAGACATAATTTAGCTTGTGGAATTGTATTTCCGGCAAGTTCAAAAGCATATCCCAAGGAATAGATCATCATCGCGATCATCAGACCAAAAAAGCCTTTCGCCCCGGGTTGCCGCCGCCGCTGATAAATAAACAAAGCCAGTATACCATTGACAATACTGATGATTAGCGTAAGAACCGCCGCCAAATGATTCCATTGCATTATTCTTAAAACTTATCCCCCATTTGATAGAAATAGTAAAGAGCCATAGCCGTCCCAACCAGGGTTCTCCCCTCAAAAGTATCCAAAGATACCCCCAGAATCTTTTCAATCGATTGTTTCCGGAAAATAACCGTTTTATAATGAAGAAACATCTCATCGGCTACTTTTCGCAAGTTATCGTAGGCGATGATTTTTTCCAAAGTCACAAAAAGGCTGGTTCCATTGGTTTCGTCGTATTCAATAATTTTACCCAGCGTCCGGTCAAGGAACCGTTTCGATTCCTCATCATCCGTTAACTTCGAAAGCAGAGGAAATGCGCCGATTTCCAAATAATGATGAATACTTTGAAGCGGATGCAGTTTCCCTCCAATCAACGCAGAGATCCTGGCTTCTTTATAACGCTTGGCAAAGTGCTCCAGCTGCGGCCAAAATTCAGCAATCCCAATCATAAATTGCCCATCCGGAAAGTCCCTGCCCATTTGAACCAACAAATCATTCGCCAACTGTTTTTCAGTCATAACATCACCGCTATAATCCGGGGGCATAGCAAGCAAAACTCCGATTCCGTCCCGGGAATCCCAGGCATAAGTCTGGGGTTTCCCGGAAAGCCAATCGATAACTTTATCGATGTATATGTGTTGGCTCGTTTCCAGCTCCGGATTATCCTGTCCATCAGGTTCGGTCCGATGGATCATGAAAATAAACAACACCACAAAGGAACTTTTTAGTGGAATGCCGAGCAATTGGCCTTGAGTCAAAACATCTTTCTCCGGCCTCCTTGAACTTGCCGCAAGCATATTAAAAAAATCATTCCGTCTATGCCTTATGTAGGAGCGCTGAAGTAAATTTGCCGTTTCCCTTTTGAATGTCAGATCCCGATAAACGATAATAGAGCCCCGGGATAAAGCATCGATATTCAAAGGATATGAAGTCAGGGAAACCGGGATGAGCTTTCCATGCTTATTCCGGCGTTGGGTTTCCAAATGCGCACATTGTCCGGACATCATCTTAGCCCGCAATTCAGCGGCTTCCTCGCCAAATTCCCGGGTCACGATCATATCGGACAAATAGCAATGTTTAACTTCGGAAGATTGATATTGAAATATCCTCTCAAATGCCGGATTGACTTGAAGAATTCTATCCGATTCATCCACAATGGCCATAGCGTCCGGCGAGTTGGCGAAAACTTGTTGAAACAGGATTTTTTGTTGATTCAGTTCCTTCGTTCTCCCGGCGACTCTCTCATCCAGCTCTTGATTTAACTGTTGCAACCGGATATTAAACTGCTTGAGCTCTAAGTTTTGCGACTGAATCATTTTTTGTTGCCTGAAGCTTTCAACCGCCTCTTTGATGGTTAAAATTAAATCATTCCGTTCCCAGGGTTTACTGATGTACCGGTAAAGAGCCGCATGATTAATGCTATTGATCACCGCTTCCATTCCCGCTTGCCCGGTTAATAAAACATTCCGGGTTTCAGGGGTTTTGGCGTGGGCCCAGATTAAAAACTGGTCGCCTTTACAACCCGGCATCAGATAATCGGCTAATATCAGAGGGATGTCGATCTTTGATTGCAAATATTCTTCAACAATTTCCCGAGCTTCCTCAGCACTTTCAGCAAGCTCGATGGCGTAATCCAAACCAAACTCGGCTCGAAGTTGACTTTCCAGACTATCCAGGATGCTTTTCTCATCATCTACGCACAATATTAACGGTCTTGTCATGATAAACCTTCTCCTTTGCTGCAATATCCGTTATGAAACATGAAAGGTTCCGACAATTTTTCCGAATTACCTCCGGGATGCCCAGGCGTCCATTCAGATCCCGGATGGATGACTGTAATTTTTCAAAGCATGGATGATATCGGCGGCCTGCTCTTCTTCCCGCAAAAGCTCGGCCAGTTTTTGACGTTGAGAGGCTATCTCCAGCACAAACCGTAACCGGACCCGTCCTTCTTCATCTTCAAGCATCGGGATAAAGCTGGTAAACCGGTCGGCAATGCCCAAAAAAGCAAATGAACGGGCAATATCATAAGCTGGAGCCAAATTTCTTTCCTCCAAAACCGGAAGCAGCTTTCGAAAAGCTTCGTCCCCATCCATCAAGGACCGGAGAGTCGAAAATTGCTTTTTTTCAAAAATCTCCAACCACAATTCCTTTCCCCAGTCTTCAAGCCCGGACATAACGTTGTCCATTTGGAACATCAGGGACTCCAAAGTACGATCAACGTTTTCTGCCGTTGCTTTAATCGCTGCGAGCGGAGTACTCATTTCGTGGACCACATTGGATACCAATTGCCCATGAACAGTGAGTCTTTCGGCTTGAATCAAATAGGACTGAGCCTCCCGCTCCAAAGTTATATCATCCAGTATCACGAGCTTTCCGGCAAGAGTCCCGGAATTGGACAATATCCAGGAAAGTTGTGAATCAATCCATTGAATATGTTCTTTCTTCGCGATACTAAACTCGCAATGCTCCTTATTGCCGATAATTTGATTCCTAAAATCGTTGTTATCAATGATACCCGCTACATCCCGTCCAATTGCAGCTTGGGTTAACTCTCCGAACATATTTTGAGCTGCCGGATTATAGTCAATCATTCGATTTTGTAAATCCAATATCAAAACGCCACTTCTCATCGTTTCAAAGACGATGCCACGGGCAATGGGAGATAATTTGAATAGCCGGTGCCGGAAGACTCCCCATGCCAGAACCAAACCGGTTACTGTAAATGAAAAAGGGCTGGGATCCAGTTGATTTGGGATAAAACCGAGCAGATAGATAACGCTTCCCAACCAAGTCAATAGCGAACCGCAGATCACAGTATAAATCTGACGCCGGTATAACTTGGCCGTTTTTGTCAACGAGAGCAGCAATAATATATTTCCACCAAACACCGATGAATAGAGGTAAGTTAAAAAGACCAATTCCAAAGGGCCTGCGGTATAAGTGATGGTTGGAATCGGCACCCCTGGCCAAATGGTAACTCGGGTATAATATAAGTGATGAAACTCATTGGTGAAATCGGCAACCAAAACCAAGAGGGACAATGCCCCCAGAAAAAAGAAAATCCTTGATTTCAACGGTCTGGAAATTCCAACAAAGTTACTGACCAGCATCACCCAAAAAAGAGGAATCATTGCAATGCCCAGGTATTCAACTTTATTCCAAAACAACACTTGTTTTAAAAAGTTGCTCGATAATTCAAAGGCATACCCAAACGAATAAATCGTAAATGCAATCATCAGGGCAGCAAATTCCCCGGCTCCCGTCTGGCGGCGATGGCGGTAGGCAAAGCACGCCAGCGCGCTTGTAATAATACTGGCAAAGAGTAAAAAAACCGTTATTGCCGTACGTTGCAAAATCAACGGGGTTCCTCCCTGAAAACGAAGTGATTGTTTAGTGTTTCACGAAAGCCCATTGCTTTACGAAAATAGCTATTTCATGAAAGTCCCTGCTTAATTAATAATTCGCCTTTAAAAGGGCAGTTCCTTTCCTTCTATAAATAACTTCTCAACTCCAGACCAACCCCTTTCCAGACCATTCCATTCAAGTTTTGCCAGTTGTCCGGGAACAAATAAGGCCAGGGTTCGTTGGAATGATCAGGATGATTTTTTGCCAATGTTAGCTTTGTGTCGGTTTATTCTCGGCTTTAGTCAAAAATGTTACTTAATATTTACATGATTTCAACAAGACTGTCGCACTTTTTCTGAAAAATCATGTATAATATAAGACAGTAAAACTTTTTTTCATTACTCCCTCCCTTTTTTACGGGGCCGATGTTCAATCGGTCCCGCTTTGTTATGCTTGTTATGCTTCCGCCGGGTCATGATTTAATGGCCCAATTTCGCTATGAACATTCCAAGGTAATAATTTTGACCAATCCAAGCGATATCGACTTAAAAAGGATACCCCCGGTTTGGAGTATCCTTTTTACAATATTATCAATTCTCATCTTCAGCTTCATCTTGTTCGGAACTATCCTGAAATTCCCCCAGGCAACTCGGACATAGTCGCAATTCCGCATCGGCCCCGGCCGCGCCACAGATTTCACAAAAAGTATTCCCCTCTAATTCTTCCATGCTATCCCTCCGCTACGGTTTTGGTTGTGGATTTATTATTATCCGGAACCACGCTTTTTTATTTATGGGCAGGGATATGTAATCATTTGGTTTCGGGCAATTTCGAAATTCCCTTATGGGCTACTGTAAAGCGTTGAACATATCTTCTGGAAGATTCTATTCCGGCCCAACGGCCGCCGCCATTATATTCTCCAATCGCCATTCCCACATTACGCCGGTTCTTCCTCAATAATTCCGCAAAATGAGCCATTGCAACCCGGTAATTGCAGCGCCATTGATAAAAGTCATTCGGATGATATCCAAATCTTTGATAATAAATGTTCCATGTATTGCGCATCAGTTGAGCCGGTCCCTGTTCACCACGACTGCCTACTTTATGTAAGTTGAATCCATTTTCAATTTGGCAAATCGTCAAGCAATCATAAGGGTTTATTTTAAATTCCCTGGCATATTCCACTGTTAAATAGGCAAAGTCATTCATTTCTCCGGTTATGAGCTTCCGGTTGGTTGAATTCAGGTAGCCGACCACATATCCATAAATGGCATCCGCCTTGATGAAATCGATGTTTTTATAATTCTTCCGTTCGACCCAAGCATTGACTTCTTTTAATTCAGCGAAGGTTTGTTTGATGTTCCAATAATTGAAGACATTGAACGTGGAAAATAGCAGCACAACAGCGATAAAAATCCATAGACCTTTATTTTGCAAGCATTTCCCTCACTTTTTGTTAAGATCTTTTCTAAAGGCCAACTATACTCTCTTTTTTATTTTCGGCCGATCCCGTTCATTTCACCATAGGACTTAGGTCGGGATGTTATTTTTTCAGGTGATGGCCTCACCCCTCTGTACATTTCGCCTAAAACATCGTCTGAACCAGGATTTAACGGATTTAACCGATGAAACGGATTTTAGAATCCGTGCCGGTAGATACTTTCGATTTAAATCCCACCATATGCCAACATAATCAACATGGCGATTTCACGATGGGGTTATATGATAAATAGGCCCAATACCTTTAAGTTTTTAGAAAGCAATCTGCCGGATTACTACCTTGGCTGGGCGCGCCGCCGCTCTTGAATCCTGTAAATCCTGTTCATCCTGTCTCCGTTATCCTTTATCTAGGCCAAGCTTTTCCCATCAATAAATCCAAGCGTAAAACTATATTCCGTTTCAAGCGTCTTTCTCCAGGAAGAAGGGCCGCTCTGATCGCTCAGTACCCCGCATTTATCGCCTCGGGCTTTTTTCTTACCGCCCAGTACCACGCACTCATCGCCTAGTACCCGACAATCATCGCCCCAACCGTTTTTCTAACCGCCGAGGTCTCCGCGCCGGAGCGAATGGCTCACCTGATGGAAATTCACCAGCAACCCTTCATTGTTCTCCCCCGGTATCCATTGGCATAAAGAAAATCCCGGTATCATCCAGGATTTTAGCCCTTGCTCAAAGCGCATTTTTGTGGTAAACTGCGACCCATATCTTATTTCCAGTTCTCCAGCAAATATCTTTCCGCCGCCACACACCACAAACCGTGATTGGCTCCGGTAATTTCAGCCAGCCTGGCAAAGCGGGGGTCCGTCTTTCCTTTGGCCTCAAAATCCTCAATCGCCGTGAGTTCCATATTGATATTGGTATAGATCAGTTTTTTACCGGCCGGCGCCTCGGGCAGTCTCAGGGTGGCCTCGGCCGCGCTGTCCAACCCGCCGATATGGGTCACCATCACCGCCGGATGAATCCGGTTTTGTTCCGTAAGGCGCAAGGATTCGATCATATCATCGGTATTGCCGCCGGTGGAGCCGACAATATGGGAAGAATTGTAGTGCACATTATAAAAATTGCACAATGCCGAAAACTTGACATCGGTGGGTCCGGCAAAGAAATTGAGACAGCCGTCCCTTCCCAGAATCTGGTCTCCCTGCTCAACAGCAGCCGCCACCGGCGCAAATACAAACACATCATCAAAACCCGTTCCCCCGGTTAACTCTCGCAAATGGGCGGAGGCATCCGGCAAATCCCTGGTATTGACGAAAGTGAGTTCGACACCTTCCGCTTTGATCTGCTCCGGCGGGAAAATCGCCTCGGCCCTCGCCAGCCGCTTGGCATCAATATCGGTAACCACGATCATTGCCGGCCGGCGCTGGGAATGTAACGCGTAATCGATGGCGCCCAGCCCCATGGGGCCGGCTCCGGCAAGGAGCGCCAGCTTTCCGCCTGCCACGATTCCCATCCGGTGTTCATAACAACCCATGGACGTATGATAACTGGCATGAAAAGCCCCGATAATACAAGACATCGGTTCTGCCAGCGAAGCGTCAAAATAACTTTCACCGTCATATTTCAACAAACAGCCCAGCTCCATGACCTCTTGCGGCATAATAATATAAGTGGCGGCGCCGCCGCAATACCGGTAAGAATATCCCGGCGAATCCATACTTCCCTTATAGTTTAAGGCAGGTTGCATTGAAAATTTTTGTCCCGCTTCAAATTGATGCTGCCATTTGGCTCCAACCCGAACAATGTTCCCGGCCATTTCATGACCGATAATAACCGGATGGGTGGCGATATCCTTGGGAACCCTTTTATGATCGCTTCCCAGTACGGCTGCCTTGTAGCTAGACATGCAGATACTGTCGGAAATGACCTGAACCAATATTTCATCTTCCTTTATCGCCGGTAATTCAAATTCCTCTAACCGTAAATCCTTTTTGCCGTATAATCTTACCGCTCTGGTCTTCATTGTTTCAGCCATCCTTTGCTTAAAGTTGTATGAATACATTCCATGGTTACCTGTTTCTCCAATTCGACAATGGTCTGATATTCGGCGGCCTGCGAACCCGATGTCATTACATTGGCCGTACCGGCAGCCACTGCCAGCCGGATCGCCTTTTCAAAGTCATCGCCTCTTTCGAGGGAGTATGCAAGGGCGGCCACCATCGAATCTCCGGCGCCCACCGTACTTTTAACTTCTACATTCATCCCGTGGGCCAGCATCGAGTAATCCCTATTGATGAAAATGGCTCCCTTCGCTCCCAAGGAAACCACGATCTGTTCAATACCGTATTGCTCGAGTAATCCGCGGGCCAATTTTTCTCCTTGACGAATATCCTGAATCTCCGTTCCAAAAAAGCTTTCCAACTCATGGATATTCGGTTTAACTAGAAAAGGACCCGCTGCGATACCGCGTTTGAGCAATTCACCGTCGGCATCCAAAATCGTGAGGGCTCCTTTCTGTTTGGCAGCAGTGATCCATTCCCCATAAATACCCTTATCGACGTTGACCGGGACGCTGCCTGAAAAGACCACCACCGAATCTTTTCCCAGATCACCGAGGACCTTTCGTTTCAATGTCGTCATATCCTCGCCGGAAACCTCGGGACCCGGTTCATTGATATCGGTATTGGTTTTTTTACTGGGGTCAATCACTTTCAGATTGGTACGGGTCTCTCTTTTGATGAAATGAAAATCATTGTCAATCCCGATATGGTCTAAGTAATCTTTAATGAAATTCCCGGCGTTGCCGCCTAAAATCCCCACGGCTTTGCTATTTCCACCCAGGCTCCGAATTACTTTGGAAACATTAATTCCTTTTCCACCGGCGTCATATCGCAGCGAGGACACCCGGTTGACGTTTCCGACCTCAAAATCGGCGATTTCTACCGTTTTGTCAACGGCCGGATTGAGTGTAATGGTAATAATCATTTTTTGCCCCTTAGAACGTAGTGGTAGTTAGTTCAGAAAACACTTATTATACTTGGTTTTATAGAACTCATCCAAAACATTGGCCAGCCTATCCAAGGCATCTTCCGGCGTTCCATTGATTAAAAGCGCGATAAAATCGAGTTTTTCAATCAGGGTTTCATTGACGAAACTGACCGTCTCCAGCAGATAGGGGTTGCAGTTTTGCGGCGCCGCGATCACAATTCCCAGGCGAGCGCGGACCTGTTCGCCCTGTAGGTTTGAAGCCATAAAACCCTTATCCAGCTTGAGCACTCCGAAATAAAGATGCTCGACCGCTTCCGTCCGGCAATGCAACAACAATATCCCCCGTTCGGCAATATAGGTGCCGCCCTTGGCTTCTCTTTCCAAAAACGCCGATTCCAACCTTTCCCGGTTGGCCGCGGTCAATGGGAATTCCCCGCTGACTTCGGAAATCAAGGCCTCGATATTCCCGGCCCGGGGATTCTCTTTCACGAAAAAATGGTCCAAAATCTCGGTGACTGCCTGCCCATACTGGTTCAATTCTTGCATTTTATCCTTAAGGTTCAGTGTTTTTTTACGAAATTGCGGCACAAGGGCGGAAGTTTCCTTCATTTGTTCCAACAATTGAAGAATGTTCCGTTTGTCCTCCTCAAAAAGGAGCGGATTTACCATCACCACCGGTACGGGACTTTTGGCGATACCCACCGTGGAAATAATCAATTCGATTCCCTGTTCCCGCAGCCAGCCTTCTTCAATATCCAGGGCCGAGGTAACCTCAACGATATCAATATTTTCAAATTCCTTTTCGATTTTAGCCGCCAGCAACCGGGAAGTTCCGATGCCGGTTGCGCAGGCAATGGCCGTCCGGTAAATATGTTTGGATACGATTTCATTTTTCTCGATAGCTGCCCCAAGATGCATTGCAATATAAGCGATCTCCGCTTCCGGTATTTTCATGTCGATTTGTTTTTCAATACCCGCTACACATTGGGCCGCCAATTCCAGCAACTTGGGATAATGGGCCTTAATGGAATCATAAAGCGGATTCCGGATTTCCAATTTCATCCGCAACCGGCTCAGAGCGGGCCCCAGATGATTGACCAGTCCGCTTAATAGTTTTTCGTTTTGGGACAGTAACTTACCGGTCTGGGCTTCCGCAACCTCGATAATTTCATTGGCAAACCTCAGAAGATCTTCATCTTCAACGGTATTACGAGCGAGATCGCCGCTGATCACCCTGTTCTTGGTTCCTTTAATATGCATTGCAATATAGCCGATTTCATCCTCGGGAATCTTGATCGCAAACAGGCTTTCCATTTCCAAGGCCAGCCTGGCCGCGGACGCATACTCCTTGCTCGGTTTCAATTCTTCCATAAACTGCCGGTTGATGACGATATCTTCCTTTTGCGTAATTCGCTGAATCGCGATTGCCAGGTGCACGATTAGTCCCACATAGGCGCTATCGGCCAATTTTTGCCCGGTATTTTCCTCCAGGCCCCGGATTAACTTTTCCAACTGGTGGATGGTATTGTTATTGAGCAAGTTTAACAGGCGGTTCCTGGCCAGCAACTCGGTATGGCTAACCGGTACGGGCTGTTTGATATTATTCCCCTCAAGCAGGCCGAACAGGTAATTTTCATTGATATTTTCATAGATCAAACGAATCATGCCTTTGCGAATATGGTCTTCTTCCCCGGTGATATAAACTCCCAAACCTTGTTTCCTTACCAGAGTCAATTGATGCTGATTTAACCATTCTTCAACCTTATCCAAATCGTTGCTTACGGTACCCTCGGTGATATTCAGCGTCCTCGCGAAGGTATACAATTTAACCGGCTCCTGGTTTTGCAACAATTCACTGCAGATAATGGTTTGGCGCTCCTTGGGCGTATAAAGCCGTTCTTCTTTTTCCTCTCCCAAAAGATGAACGATTGCTTCGCGGTCTTCCCGGCTTCCATAAACCTTAATGCCGACGCCAGCCTTTTTTACTAACTTACAGCCTTTTTTGGCCAACCATTCCTCGGTGGCCGGCAATTCCCGGAGTACGGTCCGGCTGCTGATTCCAAGACCTCTGGCAATTTCGGTCACAGTGATATAATCGCTTTCATTGCAGATGCGCTGTAAAATACTTTTAACTCTTAATTGAATCGTAGCTTCCTGCATATACCCTCCTAAAAAAACCAAGGTATATTTCAACGGCTTTCCATGAAAACTCCGCTTTGGGCAGTTTTTCTAAAACCGCCCAAAACAGAGTCCCTGGAACAATTTAATAATACCTCATGGAACCGCCATGCCTATTTTTGAGAAAACCTTTCCACCAATTGATCATACTCCGGAGCGTTGACAAAATTCTTGATCGATACATGCTCGGCATGAGGAGCCATACTTTTAGCCCGTTCACTCAAACTTTCATGAGTAATCACAATGTCGGCATCGGCAGGAATATCCTCGATCGCGCAATTGGTCACGTCAATTTTCAGTCCCGCCTTGGTTAGCTTATTGCGGAGCATCGAAGCACTCATGGCGCTGGAACCCATTCCGGCATCACAGGCCACCACGATCTTGCTGACCGTTGATTTGACACCCAGCCCTTTACTGGCGGCTTTCATTTCCTTCACTGTGCTTTGGGCCTCGCTTAACTCCTGGCCGGAAAATTCCTTGGAACGCTTAATCAATACTGAGGCGATTAAGAAGGAGACAACGAACGATACCAATACTCCGAACAACACCGGGAGCAGTCCACCCCTGGGCGCCATGACAATGTAGGCAAAGATGCTGCCGGGCGCCGGTGGAGCAATCAAGCCCGCTCCGAGCAGCCCAAAGGTGAATACTCCGGACACTCCTCCCAAAATAACCGGTATTAACAGGATCGGATTCATCAGGACATAGGGGAAGTAAATTTCATGAATACCACCTAAAAAGTGAATGATAATCGCTCCGGGCGCGGACTGTTTGGCCATTCCTTTAGAAAATAAAGCGTAAGCCAGTAAAATACCAAGGCCGGGTCCAGGATTGGATTCCAGCATGAAGAAAATCGATTTGCCCGCCGCGGCAGCTTGCTGAATCCCCAGGGGTGAAAGAACCCCGTGATTTATCGCATTATTTAAAAACAGGATTTTGGCCGGTTCGATGAAAATACTCGCCAGAGGCAACAACCCCGCATCAACAATGTTTTTAACCACATTGCCGAATGCCGCGGTCGCTGCGGCAACAACCGGGCCGAATGCCACCAGGCCCGCACAGGCCAAGAGCATTCCGATAATGCCGTCAGCGAAATTGTTGACCAGCATTTCAAATCCGGCCGGTATCTTGCCGGCAGTAAACTTTTCCAACTTTTTAATGATATAGCCGCCCAACGGGCCCACGATCATGGCTCCCAAAAACATCGGAGTCCCCTCGGCCAGATTCCTAGCGCCGCCAGCGCCCATCATGATCCCAAAGGTCGCTACGGCACCGACAACTCCCCCGCGATGACCGGCGATGGCCCGGCCCCCGGTATAACCAATTAAAAGCGGCAACAACACCCTTAACATCGGATCAACCAGTTGCGCCAACGTCTTATTGGGAAGCCAGCCCACTCCGATAAACAATACCGTAATCAATCCCCAAGCAATAATCGCCCCGATATTGGGAAGTATCATGCCACTGATAAACCGTCCGAATCTTTGAACCCTATCTTTGAAACTGGTCTGGGAAGATAATGCGGTCATACTGGTACTCACTTTTTTACTCCTCCTCTTTTTCCATTACTCAATTCTATCCTTAAATAGCTTCCCTCTCATCTAGAATCAAGGGAGTATTCCAAGGCGGACGCTGATGTTTATAAGTCCTTCAGTTCCTTTTCAAAAAACTGTTCCATTCTTTCCATGGCCTGGGCCTGATCTGCCCCGGAAATTGAAATTTCAACATTCTTGCCTGCTTCGACACCCAGCGTCATGACTGCGATCAAACTGGAGAGCGGTACGGTTTTATCCTGATACTTCATAGTGATGCTGGATTGATAACCTCCCGCCAGGGATACCAATATAGCGGCCGGTCTGGCATGCAACCCGATGGCAGAAGTGATTGCAAACGTTTTAGTCAACATTGAACTGCCCCTTTATATAATTTGATATCTGACTTGCTTCCTTCATTTCCATGACTTTCCCCGCGATTTCCCGGGCCTTTTGAAAGGATAGTTTGCGGATCATTCCTTTAATGGAGGGAATTGCCGAAGCGGCCATCGAAAATTCATCAAGCCCAAGCCCCAGTAAAACCAGGGCATTTTCGGCCCCGGAAGCCATTTCACCGCACATGCCCACCGAAATCCCGGCCTGATGACCGGCATCGATTATCCTTTTGATGGAGCGCAAAACTCCGATATGCAAAGGATTGTACATATAACTGATCTTTTCGTTCATCCGGTCAACCGCCAGCGTGTATTGACACAAATCATTAGTTCCGATACTGAAAAAGTCGGCCTCTGCAGCCAGTAAATCGGCAATCATGACGGCGGCGGGTGTTTCCACCATGATACCCACTGGAATATCTTTATCAAATGGAATAGCTTTCCCTTCCATTTCCATTTTCACTTCCGCCACGATTTCTTTAGCCGCCCGCAACTCTTCAAGACCGGAAATCATGGGAAACATCACTTTTAAATTTCCAAAAGCGCTTGCTCTCAAGATGGCCCGTAATTGGGTCTTAAATAGTTCCCTCTCTTTTAGACAAATCCGGATCGCCCGGTACCCCAAAAACGGGTTCATTTCCGGAGGAATGTCGATATTTTTGGGTTGCTTGTCGCCCCCTACGTCCATGGTCCGGATAATACAAGGCCGCATGCCCATAATTTCCGCAGCTCTTTTGTAGACGCGAAATTGTTCTTCTTCATCCGGCAGTTGATTCCGTCCCAGGTAAAGGAATTCGGTCCGGAAAAGCCCGACACCGTCACCGCCGTTTTCGAGCACGGCCAAGGCCTCATCCGGTCTGGCAATATTTCCGGCCAATTCAATTTTAATGCCATCCGTAGTCTGAGCCGGTTCATCCTTTAATTTGGCGACTTCCTTGAATTTTTCAGCCTGCAGCCGTAATTTCCCCTCATATTCCCTGGTTTCTTCAGGAGCAGGATTTACAATGACCACTCCCGCCACCCCGTCCGCAATCACAGTCGTTCCCGAAGAAATACGCCGGATACCCCCTCCGCATCCCACGATGGCCGGTATTCCCAAAGTTCTGGCCACAATCGCGGTATGAGAGGTAACGCCCCCTTTTTCCAGGACAATGCCTTTAATATGTCCGGCGTCCAAAGAAACCGTCTCTGCCGGTGACAAATCCTCGGCAATCAAGATCACGTTCTCCTCCAGCCGGGCCAGATTCATTCTTCTCCTGCCTAAAAGCGCATCCATTACATGCTTTCCCACATTGACCATGTCATCGGCGCGTTGTTTCATATACTCACTGTCGATAGCCACAAACATTTCCCGGATTTTGTCAACAGCCTTCAAAACAGCGGCTTCGCTCGCTAATAACTCAATTTTGATATTGGTCTGCACCATCTCGCTAAACAGCGGATCGCGAATCAACATCTGATACGCTTCAAATACCAGCAACTCGTTTTCTCCCAATACCCCAGCAGCGCTATTTTTTATCGTTTTAAGATACTCTTCCGCAGTGCCTAAAGCATCTCTAAACCGCTTCAGTTCATTTTCAATTTCATTTCCGATTATTTTCATGCCGGCAAATTGAGTAAGGTTCTCCGTTTCTTTATATACCAACGCCTTACCGATCCCGATTCCCGGCGAAGCCGGAATCCCTTTAATCATCACGACCACCTGTCTTCCCTTTGGATAAGGCTTAGAATCGATTGGTGAATGCCTGAAAAATATAATCCCTGTCCCCAGTGGTAAATAATTGTTTCAACGCTTCGCTTTCTTGGATGAACTCAGCCAAGGCTGAAAGGATTTTCAAATGCTGATTGTCTTTTCCGGCTATCCCCACCACCAGGTAGGCTTTCTCCCCTTCTTGATATTCGACCCCTTCCGGAAATTGGAGGATGCAAATACCGCTATGAATAATTTGGTCTTTCGAATTTCCCACCCCGTGGGGAATGGCTACTCCCTCGCCGATATAAGTTGATAATACCTTTTCCCTTTCCTTCATCGCCGTAATATACTCCGGTGTTACATATCCCCCGTCCACCAATACCTGTCCGGCCATTTCGATGGCTTCATTTTTGGTTACACTTTTGAGCCCGATACGGATACATTCGGGAATCAAAACTGTCTGCTCCTGATTCCCGGCTATTGCAGCGTTTTCTTGAACATCGGCCCTCTTTGGTTGCATTTTTTTGCCCGAAAATAAAAAACCCATCCTGATCTCCCCTTAATTTGTTGGTCCTGCTTGTTTCGCTTATTCAACGGAATTCATTACCAAATATTTACAACATTATTACGTTTTCGTTACTAATTCCTATTTTGATTATAATCCGAGCTTATCATTGATTTCAATGAATTGTTCCATAGTTTTGACACCAATAGTTCCTGTCAAAATCGAATAACTTATCTTACAAAGGGCTTCACTCTTTTGGGAATGGTGAAATAGGCGGGGGTAAGGAGTATTAGAACTGGAATAACTGGACATTTAACAAGCCGGGCCTGCCATTTACCAGGCAGACCCGTTGCGTTTTTCTTATGATTTTAAATGATTAAGCTTTTTAACCTGCATCAATCAGAAAAAACGATATTAAAAATGCCGTTCCATACCGAAAAAATCCCTTTGAATCACTCTTTTTCTCTCAATGCTTTATCGTACTCATTTAACAACTCGTCCAGCCCTAGTGCCACTTCCATATAGAGTTTATCAACGCTTTGTCTGATTTCCCAAAGTTGCTGCATTCTTTTTTTTTCTTCATCAATTCTTTCTCGAATGCTCATTTTATCAGACATTTTTTATCACCTTCCCTCATTTAGTGAAATCGGTATGAAAGGGCACAAAAATTAACCTAAAATAATGATTTTTGCCATAAAAAAAGCATCCCGAATCGGGAGGCCTATAATTCACTCTTTTTTCTTTTTCATTAACAGCTTTTCATATTCAACCATTAAAGCATCTAAAATTTGGCTGGCACCTACCACCTCGGGATCGGTTAATCGATGGTTCTCAATTAATTCACCGAGTTCTCTCCGCAGTTGTTGAATATGATCCTTTAATTCCTGAATATCGTCGGAATTCAAATCCATCACCCCTGAAAATAGGCTTCCCAAAAAGGCAATAAAAAAACTCTTTTTATTCCGTATTCTTAGAAACAAAAGGGGAATCAGCCATGATGAAGAATGAGAAGAGGGTATTTTGAAATACGTTACTGGAAGACACATGCCACCATTACGATGGCCGCGAACACCTATGTTCATGAAGATTTAAATATGTTAAGAGAGGCGGCTTCAGCAATGAACGCCGCTTTAACTGAACAAAAAAAGGCAAAAAAAACCTCGTTCGAAATAAAACGAAGTTTTCCTTTAGTATCAACGATTTACGAGTTTTCTTTGCACAATTCTTTGAATCTACCATTTCCTACCATTTATATTAATAAATCTTCGTTTTAGCTGGTGCGCCAGGAGGGGCACGAATCCCCGACCTACAGATTCGTCGAGGCCGTCTAAAAACCAATTTAAAATCAATAAGAAATACAATGTGCTTCTTTGAAGGCTTATTTCAATAAATTATATTTCTTTATCAGTAAATTTCCTTTTAAGACGGCCACACGTCTGCGCACTCTATCCAACTGGGCTTTCAATGATCGGTCGAATTCAGTCAAAAAAGACTCCCGATTTCTCAGGAGCCTGACAACTCTTTTTGGTGCGCCAGGAGGGGCTCGAACCCCCGACCTACAGATTCGAAGTCTGCCACTCTATCCAACTGAGCTACTGGCGCGATTCTCTCTTCCTACACCCCCTGTTATTGTTGCCAATAAACAGGTCCAGCGCAAGAAATGTTTTGCTTTGCTATTATAGCACAGTCGCCCTTTTTTTGCAATGAATCCGCGGGTAGGCGTCAACCTTTCCGGATGGTAAATTTATCCTAAAGTTTTTACCATTTGTACACAATTCCGCCATATATCCCACAAAAATACGCGCTATAATAAAGGGTAAGAACTCCTCCTTATTTTTAGCCCAGTTGATCTGGGGTTTTTTTTGAAGGAGGTAAAAAAATCATCATCCGATTCAAGCCCGATACGAAACCCCGTATGTGGCAACCGTTACGCTTTGAATACCCGCATTTGCATAAGGGCCGCTATTTTTGTGACTTTTCTGTTCTTTCACCGCGGCGGTAAGTTGTTGAATTTTGTCATCCACCAGGTTTTTTTCCATTCCCAGTTGTTCAATGGCATCTTGCTTAAAACCCTTATCCATTTTACTTTTGCTGACAGCCTTGACTTCTTTGTTCAATAAATCCTTAAAGCTTTTTAAGGTTTTAATATCCTTTTGGTATTCCTCAATTTGAGCTTTGGATGATTTGGCTACCGGCGTGGCATAGCTTGCGGCAGCAACTGATGTAATAACCATAATTTTTCCTCCTTTATTGAGTTATTTCTTCAATAGATTATCGGAAATATTAAAAAAAAGTTGAGCTTTTCTTTCAAGAAAATCCCCGGCCACTTTCCCACGATTTTAGATACTCCTTACAATATTCCGCGTGAAGGAATTAGACGAATGTAACGCGAATGATTTGTTTGTCCAATCGATTACAAGGAGGGCTCTTTGGTGTTGCAAGGGATCGTTTTTTTATGCGGAGCGGTTTTAATGTCCTTGGAAATGGTCGGTAGCCGGCTGCTGGCCCCGACATTCGGATCTTCGATTTATGTTTGGGGGGCTTTGATTGTCGTCGTGATGGCCGCGCTAACCTTGGGATATTATTGCGGAGGCCGTATTGCAGACAAGTATCCCCATTACCGGATCATGGGAGCGATATTGGCACTCACCGGGGGTTATATTGGATTTTTACCTTTTTGGGCGGGAGCAGTCACCGGTTCTTTCGGCACATGGGAACCAAGGCTGGGTTCGCTCTTCGTATCGATGATATTTTTCTTCGTGCCAAGCGTTTTGCTGGCAACCATTTCTCCGTTCGGAATTAAACTTGCTACCCGCAACCTAACTACAATCGGCAATACTGCAGGTTATATGGCTGCGGTCTCCAGTGCCGGAAGCATTATTGGCACCTTACTAACCTCCTTTTTCCTCATTCCGGCCATGGGCGTCCGCAATATTGTGCATACCCTGGGAGTTATCCTGCTGTTCCTGTCGTTAATTATGTTTTTAGCCGCCCGGCAGGGTAACGGGAGCCCTCGGGAGTCAGGTGGCGAACCGGCGCCAAAATCACTGTACATGATGATTTTCTTTGTACTGATAGGCGTTATCTCCTTAACCGCTTTATGGGCTTTATCCGGGAGCAGGATAACCCGGGATTGGTTTTATGAAGTACTCTATGAGCGCGACTCCCTGTATCATCACATCCGAGTCGTTCAGGACAGCACATCGCGGCGGTTACATTTTGATGAGTCCTTCCAAAGCGAAATGAATTTGAAAAACCCCCTGGAAATGGTTTTCCCTTACACATCTTACTTGCATCTGGGAGTGGTGGCCCATCCCGAACCGTCCCGCGTTTTGTTTATCGGCCTGGGCGGGGGATCGGCGCCCAAAAAATTCCTTCACGACTACCCATCGTTAAAAGCTGTCGACGTTGTTGAAATTGATCCCGAGGTCATCAAAGTCGCCCGGAAATATTTCGAATTGCCAAGTAACCCCAAACTGAGAATTTTCGCCCAGGATGGCCGTATTTTTGTAGAGAAAATAGCCCGGGAAATTGCCGCGGGCCGGTCCGCTCCTTACGATATGGTGATTATTGATGCCTACAACGCCAGTTCCATCCCGTACCATTTGACAACCAAAGAATTTGTTTCTGCGGTCCGCCAAACGCTGTCCCTGGATGGTGTGATAGTTTCGAACATTATTGGCGCATTCGCCGGACAGTCAAGCAAGTTATTGCGCTCCATGACTCGTACAGTGGCCGCGGTCTTCCCCCAAGTCTATCTCTTTCCAATCTGGAATTTACAAGGCAAAGAAGACAATTCGGAAAACAACATCATCTTGATAGCCACTGTCAATCCCCGTTATTGGGATAGCGCGACATGGCGGGAGCGAGCGAACTCACTCTACCTCTCAAAGGCGATCAAGGAAAAGGTTCCGGAATATGTTAAGACCTTAGCGGATGACGATTGGATCCGCGATAAATCGTGGCTTGCCAAAATGCCACTGCTCACGGACGATTTTGCCCCGGTAGATACTCTGAAGAATCCATTATAAGGGATTTATCGCCGAAGTCTTTTACAATCGATATACAGTATACCGGATTAAGCTTCATCTCTGCTTACTTTCTATACTGTATATCTCTAAGATAATAAGCCGTTTGATCCTTAATTTCCCGGCAATCCAAGGATTACGGTCGTTCCTTTATGTTCCGCACTCAAGATCTTCAGAAAGCCATGATGCTGTTTCATGACTGCAAAACAATAAGTAAGTCCCAATCCAAGATTTCCCCCACCCTTTTTGGTCGAATAAAAAGGTTCCAATATATGTTTTTTGTTATATTGGCTAATACCGCTCCCACTGTCGCAAACCTCAAGATGAACAAAATATCTTTTGATATAGACCGAGAAATTGATTAAGCCGCCTTGCGGCATAGCCTCGATGGAGTTATATATAATATTGATAAGTACTTCTTTGATATGAACCCGGTCACAATGAATAATGAAGGATTTCTCCTGATAATGTTGGGTGACATTGATATTCCTTATGGCAAATATTTTCTCCATCGAATCGACTACTTCTCTCACCAATTGATTAACGTCTATCTCCTCGATCAGAAGAACAACCGGCTTGGTTTTTTCCGAAAACCGCCTTGCTAAATCCTCCAAATGGCGCGAGGCGTTTTCAATAATCCGAATATTTTTCATTCCTTCCTGAGAATTCTCTTTTTTTAGATTCTCGGCAGCAATGTTAATCAATTGCAACTCATTGCGAATGGCGTGATTGATTAAAGAGGCGCCTGAATTAAAGACCCGAATCGACTGATCCATGAAATCATCTTCAAAACTCAATTTCAAACCGATAAAACCGCTCCGGCCGATGGCAATCAATATTGTTAAAAAGATAAACGTCCCGAAAATTCCGGTTAAATTGGTGAAATCATGGTTACCCAAAACCGGCTTAACATAGGCCACCCAGGTAATCAACAACGAAGGCAGCGTCATATAAGCAATAATCATTTTTTGCCTTTTGATTTTGGGGGTTTTTTCAACCGCCAAGGCGTAACAAAGCAAGATATTGCTCAGCAAAACATATAATACACTCCATGATGAAATTAACCACCAAAAGTTGGGCAAATAGTCGGGATAGTAATAGACAAAACTCTGTCCGGGGTTGAATGCATCGACACCAAAACCAATAACTACCGGGATCAACGTGAGGAGACTGAGTATATTTTTTTTCCGTTGATCATGATCAAAAATACCTGCCACAGAAAATGCCGCATTCAATAAAAAATAGGGACTCATTCGATAAGATAGCACTGAACATATCCTGGCCAGGAGATGCGGGAAAGCAAACGGATCCAAATGCAACTCAGGATGCGGCTCCAGGGTGATGGCGATGAGTCCTAAAGAAAACGCCGTTATATAGCCTGCATAATAAAAAGCCACTTTCGATTTCTGCTTACAAAAAAGAACAAAAAGACTACCGGAAATAATACTGAGTGCCACAAAAACAATAAACTTCAAAATGTTCTCCTTGCCAAGTAAAATTCAAACTAAATTGAGCAATCATACCTTTAATTCGATAATCATAGATAAAAACCTTTTGCATGAAAGATCGAAATTATCGTAATTGATAATTCACGCACAGGAGTGTATCTGGGCATTTTAAAAATGCAACATCATTTCGCTAATTGTGTTTTCGGCACAATGCCAATTAGAATACCGCTTCATACAATGTACTAACAAAAGCCTTTAATAAAAGACGAGGTGAAGATGTCAATGAATAACAGTTCGGAAATCTTTCAATATATCATCCAGCCCGAAGATACCATATGGGAGTTGGCGGAAGAGTTTAACACCACTGAAGAGGGAATCTTGACAGCCAATCCCGGTCTAGATCCTTATAATATGTATATCAATCAAGTGATTAATATCCCCGGCAATGCCGTAACAGCCCAACAGTACAGACGGTATTATAGATATAGACGCCCTTACTATTACCGTCCTTACAGATATCCATATCGCCCTTATCGTCGGCCATATTACCCTCCTTATTATCGGCCCTATTAGCCATACTAACGTCGATCTTTAAGCGGACTAAAAAAGACTATAGCCTTCATTCCCAGGCTTATAGTCTTTTTCAGGATTCGGACGGCAATTTTAAACTATTGGAACTGAATTTCCAAAAAGCCTCCTCGATATGAACGAATCCTATCTATTTTAAAAAAGGCGCCAAAGCCGTTACGCCCCGTAAAGGTATCGCCGACTCCAGCGCCTTAAGAGTTTTCACAAACGGGCAATCGATTCAATTTGCACTCACAACCCTAACAACCTCTAGCGGATTGATGAACCGGTGCTGCGCACCTTGAAATTCCCTGCGTTCCGCCCCCCAGACCGCCAAGCCGAAATCAACCTCGGCACCCTTGGCTGCCAATAAATCATTTTCGGTGTCACCAATATAAATCATCTGCTTCGGCCTTACATTGACAAGATCCATGATTTTAAAAATGGGTTCAGAATCCGGCTTATGCCTGATGGTATCATCAGCGCAGACTGTAAACGGAAAATACTTTTGAAGCCCGAAAGGGTTTAAATCATCTTTTAATTCTTGCCGTGTTTTCGAAGTCACAATTCCGGTTTTAATCCCTAAGCTCATAAGCTTTTTAAGGAGAACTTCGATATCTCTAAAAACTTCGACACAAGGATAATAGTCTTTTAAATATCGATTCCACCGTATATTGGCGGCTTCAACATCTTTGACTCCCAATCTTTTTAATGCTTCCACACCCGTTAAGCCCATAATAAATGATAAATCATTTCCAGGGTCTATGATGGAAGCTTCCTCCCGAAGGAGTTTCTGCAAAGATAGTACGGAAGCTTTTTCAGTGTCAATCAATGTGCCATCCACATCAAAAATCACGCATTCGTACATGAAGTCTCCTCATCTTGCTGTAATATGATGGTTTCAACTCCGGCATTTTCGATAATTTCACGCAATTCTTCGGAAGGAGGCTGGTCGGTAATGAAGGTATTAATGACCGAAAAATCCAGCACTTTAAAAAAAGAACATTTCTCGAACTTGGTATGGTCCGCCACCAAAATAACTTGTTCAGCCCTTTTTATTAATTCCCGCTTAAAATGAACATCATCTTCATGATAATAATAAATTCCTTCATGGTTAATCCCGACAGCGCCGAGAAAAACCTTGTTAAATCGATAATCGGCCAACTTTTTCAATGAATCGTAGCTCATTACATTCCGGGACTCGGGGGAAATCAAGCCTCCCAAAAGATAAGTTTGAATGTTCGGGTACTCCATGAGCATCCAGGCATTGTCCAGCGACTGGGTTACAACTTTTAGAGAATTCACCCGCAGATGGGAAATCATACATTTCACCGTGGTCGATACATCCAAAAAAACAAGTTCGTTTTCCCGGACAAAAGTGGCGGCATATTGACCCAACTTTTGTTTAATCTCGATCTCATTATTTTGCCGTTCTGCATATTGGTTTAATTTATGGATGAATTTGGTAATGGCAATTCCGCCGTGGGTGCGGATTACGGCTCCTTGCTGGGTCAATTTTACAACATCCCTGCGGGCGGTATCCCGGGAAACTTGAAACATATCACAAATATCATTGACCGTCATGGACTCGCTTTTTTCCAAGTGCTCCATGATCCGATACAATCTTTCTTCCTGATAAATTTCCACTCACCTCCATTCCATTATACGTATTTGTCGTCAAATATGCAAGTACATTTAAGTATTTTTAATCATTTATACGTATTTGAATTTCCTTCAGTGCCCGGAAAGAATTTCATACCCAATAATAAAACCGCTGGCTATCATTTTCCACGGCTTGTTTCAATTCTCTCAGAAATCTTTATCGACTGCCTTACCGTTTAAAATAAAAGGTCCAAAAACTCCATCAGGGTGACACCGGCCAAGTATTCCTCAAAACAGAACCCGGACAAACTATCCGAAATGGCTTTTCTTTCATGCCTCACTCCAACGAGGGCTTGTTCAATTTGGCAAATATCGGATTTGCCGAAAAAATCCCCGAAAACACGGGCATTTCGGATTACTCCGGTTTTTACATTCAAGAAGACTTCCACCGACCCGCCTTGAAATCGGGCTTTATTTTGAAGGTTATATTCCGGTGAAATGCCGTAATTCCAGTTCCAAGCGGCATACTTTCCTTGCGCGGACTCATTCACTCTCTCCATATCCATCGAAGTTAGTCTGTAAATTTCATAATGATCCCGGTCCGTTTTCACTTCATCGACTATCATCATTTTCAGCTCTTCAATTGTGATCGGTTCGGCAAGATGGCTTTGAATGTTGGTAATCCGGCTGGCAACCGACTTGACTCCCTTCCCTTCAAACTTAGACGGATTGACCTGCAAAGCGGCGCTAATATCGGGAATAACAGCCGAAAAAAGAATCGTTCCATGGTGTAACAATCGGTCCCTATATTTATACTGAGCGTTCCCTGAAAATTTTTGTCCGGAGATGCAGAGATCGTTTCTTCCCGAAAGTTCGGCCTGAACGCCCAATTTGCGTAATACGGCGATAATGGGAGCGGTGAATTTGGAAAAATCACAAAAACTATCATCCAGGTCATTGACGATAAAGGTGAAGTTCAAATTGCCCAAATCGTGATAGACCGCCCCGCCTCCGGAAAGCCTCCGGACAACTTTGATATGATGTTTCCTGACATAATCAAGATTAATTTCTCCCAGAGTATTCTGATTTTTTCCCACCACAATACAGGGAGAATTACGCCAGAGCATGAAGCATTCTTGAGCGAATTCTTTCAATAAATACTCTTCCAGGGCCAAATTAAAGTAAGGGTCTACATTGTCATTGACAATATATAACATGTGGAACCTCCATCAAGCTTTGGTGATTTTGGGTTTTGGTTTCATATTTCACTCCCATAGCCAATTCTAAAAATTAATTTTCGCTATTATTATACCATGATTCTTCAGAAGTTGATTTTGGGGCTATGATATCCTGTCTTTACTTCTTATTCATGACAATGATACTTTCGTGATTAAAAATGCCTTTCTGATTTATAAGGACAAATAGCGGTTGAAGACTGCGAAAACCAGTTGCGGTTAAGCTACGTAAGGGGAAAGGATTTTTAATTCTCCGTAGCTTTCGAATAAGGTATTTTATCTTTTGTTGAAATGTAAGTTGATATCTCCTTTATGGATGCCTAGCGTATAATATTTTTCCAGGATTCATTTAACCATTCAAAAATAATATATGATCGTAACTGTAATTCCCTTTGAATTCCAAGAAGGGTTATGTTCCGTCGCCTTGAAATCCGTTTTTAAACCATGCCATTCCCATTGTCCGTTTGAAACATGCATCCATTTGTATCCAACATTTAATACAGTCTTTTCACCGATTAGACAACTTAATTTAGGCCCAACCCGCCACATAAAATCATAAAAATCGCCATTAGTCGGAAAATTCTCGTTCCAAAAAATCAGGGCTCCACTCATATCCAAAGAAAGTTCAATAACGTCCCCGCTGCTATACCCCAAAAAGTTCATCCCCATTAATCTAAGCCGAATCATACCCGTTGGCCCAAGGCCCCAGGCATCACAGTTACTATAACCCCCCCTACGGGTCATATCTCCCCATGCCCGGGTAAGGGTTAATCCACTAAGAACCGTTACAAAGTCATCGGCATAATTTACTTTTTGTAAGTTGAGTGATACGGTATCGATATCGCGATCCTTTTCATGAAGAGGAGCAAAATATTCCAGCTCCATCTCGGGTTGGGTATCCTGATTTTCCAGATAACCAAAAGCATTTGACGCACCCGCAACTAATAAAATTATTGCGATGAATATAAAAAGAGCAAATTTCCGCATCATTATCATTTCTCGGTTGTATCATTTTAGGATAATATTTTATTTTTTTATTTTCGCTATTTTCAAATAATTGTTGACCATTTTAATATCGAAACCCCTTGCAAATAATAGCGAAATCCTTTGCGCTGAATAGCAGCAAAGATACTTACCTGCCCCGCTATCGAACTATTCCATTAAAACCCGGCATTTACTCCAAAATACGAAACTACGTCATCGTTGCTAAATCCCCTGATATAATAAATTTTAAAAGGCCCCATAAAGTTATATCGGAGCTCAAATCCTCCGGCGAACTTGTCCATCTGAATTTCATGGAAAGAACTAGCCACATCACCCCATGCCCCAAAAATTCCCGCAGTCAGGGATTGATAGATATGAAACCGGTAGTCGCTGGCGACGGCTACTAAATCACAGTTGATATCTTTGTTAACTGTAATTCCCCGCATGATATTCATATCGCCTAAAGATGGCAACATTTGAAATGGAATATCATCGCCATGACTATAGATGATACGGCCCTGAAATGACAATACTCCCCTCCTGCCAATCGGAATGAATTTGCTATACGTAGCGGAGCTTTGCGAAAATTTTTGATCACTGCCGTAATCTGGATTATAAAATATCGTTCGTATATCCAATAAAGACCCTTCAGTCGGAAAACTGGGATCATCCCGTTGATCATTCATGAGTTGCAAGCCGATCCCAACAGCGTCAGTACCATTGCCGCCAATAATTGTATCTTGGGCCAATTGTCCATTCGTTTCCTTATCGGAGACAGAAAAACAGGCAGCTGATATCACAGGCCCAAAATAAAGGCCATCACATAACTCTACCAAAAAACTGCCCCCAAACTGAGAACTTTCCCCCGTATAATCTTCACCCAGCATGTCATAATCCTCATTACCAATCCCGTAAAAAGTATTGGTACCTTTCTTATATAGAGCCGAAAAGGATACGAAGAATAGGTCATCATTCAAATAACTTCTCTCATTAACAAAATACATTCGATATCCATTGTCGCTATAAAGCACCCCTACACTCAATTGCTCGCTAAGATAAAGAAGCCCATACGCAGTATCTGAATTCTGAACCGATGCGACAACCGGAAATAGAATATAGCTTTTCCCGAAACCTTCGTCCGGTTGACTAAAACCCGAAGCATATGTAGGGAGAAATATTAGGAATAGACCGCATAAAATGCATCCTACAATTTTATAATTTTTCAAATTTTTCCCTCTTCCTATAATCTTTAAATTATCACGAATATAAATCAATCAAATTTACATATTATCTTGATGAAATTTTTCCATATACATTTCTCACAGCCTGTCTGATGTCTCTCAGATCATTCTTATAGAATCTTGTTACGCTAGAATACTAATCTCCGACTTTAAGATGACTATTTACAAGCTGAACTCCCTTCGATCCGGTTTTTGAACATAATAAAGCGAGATTTGTGGAGAAATTTTTTGTCTTTCGAATTTTATTTTGACACTCCTTTTTTATTAATTTAGCCTGATAATATATGCAAATATTCCATTGACAATCCGCATTACGATATAAGCTCCCATCTAAAGAAACAAAGTTCGTATCAATATTTCTTTCCATTACTGGATAATATCCTTCGTCTGGTATTTATCCCAAATCCATCTTTCTATATAAGCTAAAAAAAGTTATGTAAACTCCCTAAAGGATACAACAAAGCCCATTAATTACCGAATCTGGAGATCATCAACATAATAAAGAAAAAAATAACATGGGCTCTGATTTCGGGCACTGTTTTATAAAAACCATTGTGAACAATCTTTGCTACGTCTTTAACAAACTGTTCTTGTTTCTGTTTATTTGTACAATAGCCACTGCAATGTATAGATTTCTTTCTTTTAATCAAAAGAAATACTTCCCTGATTTTTCTATTTTCGTATACTAACGCCACCAGTAATGAACATCTGCATCATTGTATATATTAGAAAAGTCCTAAACAAACAAATCAATATTGCACCCTTTAGCTTTTGGAGGATTCTGTGCAATGAATATTACGTGTTTGGCATCAACAAAAACGACCTCCGCATCACGGGCACGGGCATCAATGAATGTATGATACGTAAAAGGAATCGTCAGTCCTTCACAATCCGGAACATTAGGCCGCACTCTTATGCTATTCATTGTAAAAATCACCTCTACATAACTTATAATCTTGGGTTTTTCTTATATCCCTAAGGATATTTAAAAGGCCTAATATCCTCTATAACCAACAGATAGCAAATTTTCTTTTATTAGTTCCCGCTCCCATAATAAAATGAATAAAACACTCCGAAGTTGAGTCCGTTATCACTGGCCTTCAAATTGATATCATTATCTTTGATTTTCATTTTTTCCCAATTATATCCAACCAATACTTTTATGGATATGGGTTCCCCATTCGAATGAGTTCATGGAGCATAATAATAGGTGTTTCATATAAAATAAACATCACCGTAAGCTGCTGAATAGTATACCCCCAGGCTTTAAGACTTTGAGTAGCTTTATCCCGCAACCTCCGCTGCGAAAATTTAAAAAGATTAATAATCTTCTCAACTTGCTCATTTGAACATCGCTGCATGAGACATCCCTTCTCATTCCGGGGATTTTTTTGCAGAGTCTCTTCCCCAGATTCCACCACCCATTTAGTTTCCATGTACATTTTAATGGTTTCAGGCGTCGAGTTTTGGTGATACCGTTCTTTTATTAGTCAAGGCAAGAAGACTGTTACAAATGGGATCGATGCGAAAAACTCCGCCACGAATATCCATACCCCAAACCGAACGGGGAGTTTCGTGATTAAGACTCCTAAAACTACAGCGTTCTTTTGGTAAATTTTTTTTGGATGGCGAGAAACCATTCCCTGAGTCCTTCCACTTTGGTGTATACTACCGGCACCACCAGCAAGGTCATTAGCATCGAGGAAGTCAAGCCGCCAATCAGGGCCCAGCCCATGCCGTTTTTAAATTCAGATCCGGAAGAAGAGGCCGTTGCAATCGGAATCATTCCCAGGATCATGGTGAGCGTGGTCATTAAAATAGGGCGTAACCTTTCTTTTCCCGCTTCCAGCAAGGCTTCTTTCATGCCATATCCTTCTTCCCGGGCCCGGTTGGTAAAGTCCACCAGCAAGATCGCGTTTTTGCTGACCAAACCCACTAACATGATAATACCTAAAATGGTCATGATATTCAGGGAATTCCGGGTCAATCCCAAGGCCAGCAAAGCTCCGATCAGCGCCAATGGGACCGCAAATAAAACCGTCAAAGGATAGACAAAGGAATTATACAAAGCCGCCATAATCAGGTAAACAAAAATGATTCCGGCCCCCAGGGCAAATCCCAGACTTTGAAAAGAATCCTGCTGGTTCTTTAAAGCCCCAAGCGGTTCCAAGGCGACTCCCATCGGCAGCTTTTCTTTTTCCACAGCCTTGGTGATGTCTGCCGCGATATCACCGCTGGCGCGTCCGGCTGCTTCCGCATACAAGTTAATCGAATAGTTGCGATCGGTTCGCCCAAGTTGAGTAGGACCGGTATCCCGGCTGATATCCGCAAATTGATTTAATTGCACCAACTGGCCAAGGCTATTGGTAATGGTTAACCCGCCCACATCCGAAGTCTGGGTACGGTCGAACTTATCGAGCCTAACGTTGATATCATACTCCGTGCCGTCTCCCGGATCTTTATACTTGGAATCGGTATTACCGGCCAAACCGACTTGGAGCGTGCTGCCGACGCCGGCCATGCTTAAATCCAAACTTGCCATCCTATCGCGGTTGATTTGCACCTTGAGCTCCGGCTGACCATTTTCCGCCGAAAGACGCACATCATATGCGCCGGGAATCCTCATGACAATTTTTTTGACTTTTTCAGCCGCTTTACTCACGGTTTCCCAGGAGGGCCCACTAATGCTATACTGAATCGGGGCTGATTTTCCAAAGCTGACAATTGCCGGTAACGTAACATGAGTTGTCAATCCGGGCAGCCTTTCCAACTCTTTCTTGAGCTCCAGCCGGATATCGTCGGTACTGCGGTGACGCTCGCCTTTAGGAATCAGATTGATTTTAAAAATCGCTTTATTGTTTTCATTCCGGGAACTTTCCCCCTTCCCGGATTCACTAAAAAATGTGTCAACTTCGGGTATTTGGGCGATCATTTTTTCAATTTCCCTGGTTTTAAAATTGGTATCCTCGATCTTGGTCCCCGGCGCTAATTCCAGCAAGACATTAATCTTATCCTGATCGATGGTGGGTAAAAATTCGGATCCAATCATACCCGAAGGGATTAATGATAAGGCCAAAACGAACATTAATCCCGCGATCAAAAGGATTTTTTTCGGGTTGTCCAGACTAAAGCGTAATGCTTTTAGATATCCTTGGCTTAAGAGTTGATATTTCCGTTCAAACCAACTGCCGAATCTTCCCATCCATGTTCCGGCATTGAGTTGCTCCAATTTGGCAAACCTGGATGCCAGGAGCGGGGTAACCGTAAAGGATACAAACAGACTCATCAGCGTAGTGGTCACGATCACGACCGAAAATTCCCGCATCATCCCGCCGATAAGACCGGTTACCATGGCCAGCGGCACAAAGATCACCACGTCGACCATAGTAATGGAAAGAAAGGTGAAGCCGATTTCATTCCGTCCCTCTAAAGCGGCGACACTTTTGCTTTTCCCCATCTCCAAATGGCGGTAGATATTCTCCAGCACCACAATGGCGTCATCCACCAAAATACCGATAACTAGCGAAAGGGCCAGTAGGGTAACCATATTTAATGAAAAGTCAAAGATCCACATCCCGATGAAAGCGCAAACCAGCGAAGTCGGAATGGCAACCATTACAATGATGGAATTCCGCAGACTATGCAAAAAAGCCAGCATGATTCCGGCTACCAAAAGGATCGCCAATACCAAGTCTTCTTTCACAGCATCGGCCGCTTCCATGGTAAAGGTCGTATTATCCGTTACGATTGTCGCTTGGAAGCCAATTTGCCGGTACTCCTCTTCTAACTTGCTTAATTCCTGTTTGACCCGCTTGCCGATTTCCACGGCATTGGCGTCGGATTGTTTCTGAATACTGAGCGCTAGCGTATCTTTACCGTTAATACGGGCAATCGTCACCGGATCCTTTTGAGCATCCTGGATTTCTGCAACGTCGGCCAGCCGGACGAATCCGCCGTCGGGAGATTTGGCAACCACTAACCGGCGGATCTCTTCCAGAGAGGAAAATTTGCCGGCCAGCCGCACCACAAATTGGGAATCCCGGTCTTTGACCGATCCGGTGGGAAATTCCATATTTGAATTTTTAACGGCTTGTAATACTTGTAAACTTGATAAAGCATAGGATTTGAGCTTTTGGGTATCAATATTGACTTTGATCTCCCGTTCCGAACCGCCCTCAATTGTTACCTGGCCGACCCCGGGCTGTTTTGACATTCTGGGAGTGATATTATTCTTCACCAATTGGTAAAACTCAGTGTCCGGAAGATTACTGGTGGCCCCGATAACTAAAATCGGTTCATCATCCACCGACAACTTGGAGAGGACCGGCGTTTTGGCATCATCGGGCAAGTCAGCTAAAACCGTATTTACTTTTCTTTGGGCATCCTGCAGTGCCGCATCAATATCCGCCTCCTGCAAAAAATTAATAACCACGCTGGAATATCCTTCGGCCGATGTCGACATGACGATATCCACTTTATCCAGACCGGAGACGGCATCTTCAATCTTTTTGGTAACGGTTGACTCAACTTCCGTGACCGAAGCTCCCGGATATTCCGTCAGGATTGAGACCACCGGGATATCGATTTTCGGGAAAGTCTCATATTTTAACTGGCTGTAACCAAATCCCCCCAACAAACTCAAAGCCGCAAATATAACAATAATTAGTATCGGCCTTTTGATGGCCAGTTCAGTAATTGTCATTGTCTCTCATCCTTAAATTGCAGTTTATATTCAGTCTTACTACTTAATTTACGACTTTCACTTTCATTCCATCCTGCAGGTTATTTTTTCCGCCGGCAACCACCAGTTCTCCTTCGGATAGTCCTTCGGTTACAGCAACATCCGTACCGTTTGCCGTCCCGGTTACAATGTTTCGCAAAACGGCCGTTCCATTTTGAATAACAAAAACTTGCGGATTTTTAATGCTGCCGACAATGGAATTTCTGGGAATCGTCAGGCCGTCACGGACTCCCAAATTGAAAGTGAGGGTCCCGAACATTCCCGATTTCAACGGATATTCCCTGGAGCTCGAAATCGAAACTTCTACCGGATAGGTGTGAGCCCCGTCGGCTTTATCGCTGATGCTTTCGACTTTTCCGCTCAGTTTGACTCCGGGATAAACATCCGTAGTCACGGTGACCGGCTCGCCCACTCTCAGCCGAAAGGCTTCCTGCTCCCCAATATTTAACTTTACTTTAAACAAAGAATTATCGATTACGTTGGCCACCACCGCCCCTTGCTAACCATGGTTCCGACATTCACCGGTCTTGCGGTAACCACTCCCGCAATCGGGGAAGTAATGACGGAGTTCTTATATTGTTTCCGGGCTCCGATGTACTGCGCTTCAGCCGATTTAAAAGCCAGACGGGCCGTATCCAAATCCGATTCGGAAATGAGGCCTTCCGAATATAAGCTTTGATAGGACTGATAATCTTTTTGCGCCTTTTGATAATTGGTTTTAGCCGCCAGGAAATTGGCCTCCGGGATGTCATCCTCGACTTTTAAAAGTGGGGAACCGTTTTGAACCCAGGATCCTTCAGAAACCATTACTGCGGTGACCTTTCCGTTAACCTCCGAAACAATCGCCACATCATTGTTGGCCAAAATGGTCCCGGTTTGCGATAATTGAGAATTTAATTCCTTTTTGGACGCCGGGATCACCGAAACCGTATAACTGCTCAAAGCGTTGACCGCCGCTTGCTCTTCCATCACTTTTTTATTATGGATCAGTGTAAAGACAATCAATCCAATCACCACAACTAAACTCAAGACAACAAACGTCTTTTTCATCTGCGCTTCAACCTTTCTTCTTGATTCCATTGGTAACATTTTACCGTGGAAATATGGCAGCAATATGACAACCAAGTTTTTTATACCATTTTTAGCAACCCCCGCCGGGAATGTTGATTTATTAACCTTTTCACCAATTGCGCACAAAAAAATAACCCAACCATTTTTATTGGGTTGGGTTGCTTTGTAATCAAAGATTAACATGATCCATCATTTATTCTATGATGGGAAAACGGAGTATGAAAGTGGTTCCCTCGCCTTTGCGGCTTTGTACAGAGATAATCCCTCCCATCGCTTCTACCAAGCCGCGGCAGATAAATAACCCCAATCCATGTCCGCCGGTATCGGAGCTTCGGGACTTGTCCCCTCTGTAAAAGCGTTCCCAGATCAAAGATAATTCTTCCTCAGAGATTCCTGGGCCATGATCAGAAAGACTAATTTCGATTATTCCCTGTTTCTCGGCAACTAAAATATCAATCGTCGCATGAACCGGAGAGTAGCGGATCGCATTACTCAAGAGATTATCAAAAACTTGTTCCAAGCGATCCGAATCGCCCCGGATTAGATGCTGAACTGCCTCTACTTTGAGGCGAACCGTTAATTGTTTTGTTTTCAACAACATCTCAACTTTTTCCGATTCCTGCTGAAGTAAACCGGGAATATCGACCGTTCCCCATTGAATCGCCATTTTCCCCGATTCGATCTTTACCGTTTCGATCAGTTCCTGAATTAACCGGGACATGCGGTCGACTTCGTCCAAAATCCTTTTCAAATATCGCTGCAAATCTTCGGGGGTGGCGGCGATACCGTCTTGAAGGGCCTCGGTGGTGGCTTTGATGCAACTGAGCGGTGTTTTTAAATCATGCGAGATATTGCTGAAAAATTGGCTGCGGGTAGCCTGAATACGCTGGATCGAATCAGCCATTTGATTGAAGGTCTTGCCCAGGGATCCAATTTCATCATTTCCAACAGTCTGCGTACGACTTTGATAATCACCGGCGGAAAAACGCGCTGCAGCGCCTGCAATATCGCCAATCGACCGTGTGATATTGCGCGCTAAAATAATGCCTAAAAATATCGCCACCACGATTCCCACTGCGAATGGAAAAACGTAAAAGCGTAAAATTATATTCCCTACCATACCGAAGGAGTCGAAGGTATAATAAGCGATCAGAACTCCCAGCCGCTCCTTCACTCGTACCGGAATTGATACGATAATGACATTCTTCTTCTCCGGCGAAAAATAGACTTGGGAATTAACCGAATCCAAGGATTTTATTTTGATCTGGGCGTACTCCCAATTGGGTGGTGGCGTCCCCCCCAACAACCGGCCCCTGGTATCTTCCAGCCATACCCGGGCGCCAGTCACCCGATTGGCTATCTCCCATTCACCAGGCCCCAGAAACTTCCCGTCGTTTAACTGTTTCTCAATAATGTCGGCCACACTTGTCAAACGCTCGATCAATTCGCCTTTGGTGCGGACCAAATTCCCTTGGTATGAAGAATATAAAACCGAGCTCGAGATTGATAATGCAATAAACAGAATGACCAGCATGTGGCTTAACACTTGGCGGTAAAAAATCGAGCGGATTTTCATTATTCCCCCACCTCAAACTTATAGCCTTTGCCACGGACGGTGACGATATAATCGCCGGCAGCGCCTAATTTTTGCCGAACCCTTTTTATGGCGGTGTCTACTGCCCGTTCGTCTCCCTCAAAATCATACCCCCAAAGATTAACGAGAAGTTTTTCCCTGGTAAAAATTATCTTGGGATAATGGGCCAGAAAATAGAGAAGATCAAATTCCTTGGCCGTTAATTCGATACGCTCACCGTTAACCGTAACGTTTTGGGTATTGGGTTCGATCGTCAATAACGGAAACACTAACCGGTCGCCCGGTAGGGCAATTTTGCCGGCCCGCCGGAGCGCAACATAGACCCTGGCCACTAATTCCCGCGGACTGAATGGTTTGGTAATATAATCATCGGCCCCGAGGCTGAATCCATTCAGTTTATCGGTTTCCTGGCCCAGAGCGGTTAAGAAAATAACCGGCACATTGCGGGTGATACTCTTGGCTACCTCCCACCCCGACCTGCCGGGCATCATCACATCCAGGATGAGCAAATCAGGGGTATGGATGGTCTCAATCTCCATGGCGCTATCACCATTGGCGGCGCTAAAAACTTGAAACCCTTCACGGCTGAGATACCAAGTCACAATTTCTCGGATGTCCTTCTGGTCGTCGGCTATCAAAATTTTAATCATCTCTAATTTACCTCCCAATCCCCTCAATTCGCCTTAAGAAAATATAAAAAAGATTTTGAACCGGCCGATTCTTTCACCAGGATACTTGAAGGGCCTTTTTTATTCCAGTGTAACATGAAATTGTGACGCAAATATGGCTTGATGGACTTAAGATTATCAGCCCTAACCCTAGCCCTCGCTTGAAAAAGAATTCCCCATACAACATATACCATTGGAGCGTAAGGTAATTTTTAGCGGGAACTATCCTATGATGAGGCCGTTACGATCAATACAAGCTTTCTTTTTTTCATTTTCTACCTCCTTTAAAAGTCCCCATTACCTGATCTCAAGTAGTGGGGACTTTTCATTATATTTGCCTAAATTCCTTTTCCTAGAGAATTCATATAATGTAAGACCTTCTCGGAAGGCTTGTAATTACGGAAAGGAGAGCGGACAATATGGCAGATGGTTTAAAAGGCTTAATGGAAGGCTTAGGTGATGGTTTTGGTTTTGGAAGTAACGGCTGGCTCATGTTCTTAATCTTCGTGTTATTGGTTATCGGTTGCGGCGGTTGCTTCGGTGGCGGTTTCATCTAAGAAGTATTTAGGTCATTGATTACCATATAAAGCCCCATTACCCGGTTAGGTGGTGGGGCTTTTAAATTTCCTGCACCTTTTGCCCATAAAATTAATATCATAAAAAAGACAGTTCATCCGATACACCTCTTATCCTTTAATGCTAAGTCCATAGCGCCATAAAAAATGCCTCATTGCTTAATACGTAATAAGGCTCTTTTCATGAAAAGGCTTTGGAACCTTCGAAATGACATTTACCTAGTTTCCTTTACAGATAAAACTCATATTATGAAAAAGATAGACCTGCTAAAGGTTTATACTTATAAAGAAGAGGTATAAAGGAATGGCAGACGGTTTAAAAGGTCTAGTACAAGGATTAACTGATGGCTTTTGTGGTTGTGGATGTAATGGCTGGCTTATGTTTTTGATCTTTGTGCTGTTAGTTATCGGTTGCGGCGGCTGTTTCGGCGGGTGTATTTAAGCAAATAGCTCGCTCAAACATTAACATGGAATAAATAAAAAGTCTCATTACTAATCGACAAAGCCCCACTGGTTCTTAGGTGGTGGGGCTTTTTTACATTCCTTATTTTTCAAAATCCCTGTTTTCTTTTTGTCCTCCCATTCTTACAGCATGTGCCCGCCAGACACTTCAATATCCTGGGCGGTGACCCAGCCGAAATCAGCGGATAATAAGTTCACAATGACCTTGGCAAGATCTTCGGGTTGGCCGATTCTGCCGAATGCCGATTGCTCAGCCAGCGGCTTGATGAATTCAGGATGTTTATCGAACACTCCATCGCCGAAATTGCTGTGCGTGGGGCCGGGCGAAACTGCGTTGACCCGGATTTGGCGCGGCGCCAGTTCTTTGGCGATATAGCGAGTCCAGGACGACAACGCCGCTTTTAACGGGCCGTAGGCGGAGTAACCGGGAAACGATTGGTTCTTGGATGTGCTCGAAGTATTGACAATGGCTCCGGCATCCTCCATCCATGGGACGAGGTGTTGGGTTAAGAAAACGGGGCCTTTGAAGTTCGTATTCAGTATCTTGTCGAAGTATTCTTCGCTCATCTCCATGAACATCATGGGCCCACCGACACCGCCATTATTGACCAGGTAATCGAAAGTCGTTCGGTTCCAAATCTCGTGAAGCTTCTTTTGCACTTCCTGAACGAACCCTTCGAAGGTTGATCGTTGAGTCAGATCCAACTTCAGCGCTACAGCCCGAACTCCTTTATTCTTCTCAATTTCCTTAACAACAGCTTCCGCTCTATCTTGATAGGAATTGTAGGTGAGAATGACGCCAACTCCGCGCTTGCCAAGCTCAAGAGCGATTGCTTTTCCAATGCCATTGCTTCCACCGGTTACGATTGCGACTTTCATAAGTTCCTCCTCCTTGTTTTGGTTGTTCCTTCTTAATTCTATCTTAGCCGTTTCTGCTGCAACAAACTAGCTCCAATGACGCCATTTTATTGCCTAAAAACACCACGGTAACGCAAATCATTCCCGCATATCCTTTTGTTATATGTCTAAAAAATCCTAAAAATGCCCTGGAGTTTGAAATGGGGATGGAAAACAAGAAGGGATGTGATAGAATATGGATATGAATAAAGTTTTAGCTGAAATTATCGAGCGAATGAAAAGAGCAGGCACTCGACCCATGGAAACCGGAGTACCCGGGCTAAGCATGATTAAGGGAGACATTCCCGCCCATCAGCTCGCAGCGCTCTACAAGCCCCTCATTGGTTTTACGGTTCAGGGAACAAAGATTCTGACCATCGGGGAGCGCAGTACGGCTCTGAAAGCGCCTTCATATTACGTGTTACCGGTGCATGTTCCCGCAACGGCCAGTGTACATCCGGACCCTAATGGCCGTCCTTACATGTCCCTCGGTCTTGCGTTCAATCAAAATCTTCTTCAGAGTTTGCTAAGAGATCTTCCTGAAGATCTCATGCCAACCACTTCTGAGCAGCATTTCGCAGCTTGTGAAATGGACATCGAACTGATGGAGGCCTGGCTGCGGTTATTGCGATTAACCGAGGCTCCTGGGGATATTCCGGCCCTTGCGCCGGCCTATGAACGTGAAATCCTTTATCGCGTTTTGATGGGACCGCAAGGATGGTATCTAAGGCAACTGGGCCTGAGAGAAAGCAATTTTTCAAAGATTTCCCAGATTGTAAAATGGCTTCGCGATAACTATACCAAGCCCATTGACGTCGGTGAGATGGCCGCGAAATCGGGGATGGCTATCAATACCTTTCACCGTCAGTTTAAACGGGCAACCGGTTTAAGCCCGATTCAGTTTCAAAAACAATTGCGGCTTTTGGAAGCCAGAAATCTGATGGCATTTGAGGGCTATGCGGTAGCCAGCGCCGCATATCAAGTCGGTTACCAGAGTCCCTCTCAGTTTAACCGGGAATATTCCCGCTTCTTCGGCTCACCCCCGGCGCGGGACACCGAGAAGCTAAGACGAATCGAAGCCGCGAGGGATTAGCGGCCAGACGGCCGCTTCGATTTAGAATGGGTTGCCTCAGAAAAAAGACAGCCCGCTCCCCTTCAATCGGCTTCGTAAATATCCCAATTGATGATTTTAAGCCATTTTCGTTCCAAAATCATTTTTTTTAAGAAAACATCTATCCCAGCTTGTGGAAATTAATCTTAGCTCTTAAGAATTAATCTTACCTTCCGGATTTCATTTCCCGGACATAAATCATCAATTCCCGCTTCCGGAAATTAATCTTAGCTCTTAAGAATTAATCTTACCTTCCGGATTTCATTTCCCGGACATAAATCATCAATTCCCCCTTTAAAAAATGAATCTTTACGCTCCAAAATCATTTTTTGTTGCAAAATCTCATCTTCGGTCAAAACGAATCAATATCCATCGGAAAATCAAATCCTAGCACAAAAATTACTTTCCGGTTTCAAAATATACTTCGAAGCAAAGATCCAGACCGATCGGCCGGGGTTTAGAATGCTTTTTAAAACTTAGCCCGGGGCTTTCATCCTCTGCGTCCGGGATAAATAAGGGATTGAACCGGATTCGTCAGGATTCTTCGCCTTTTAAAAAAGGCGCCCGATTAGACGGCTCAGTCAGTCTCTGCCATTTGGAGGGGAAGGAGGTTAATTCCTTTCTCCGTGTCTCTGTGGCTAACCCAATAGGACACATCGTCACAACCATTATTTTATCTCGGAGCCATCCTGGACAAAGTTAAGCTTGTTCCGAATCCGCTTAGCGAAACCGGTTGCTTGAACTGAAGAAATCTTGCCAGGGGTCATCGCCGCCGATCCTCCTTAGCGCCTCCGCCATATTGACGCCGTCGGGAGCCACCGTGTCCAGTTCTTTCCAGGTAATGGGCATCGAGACCCGGGCCCCTTTTCTCGCCCGGAGGGAATAAGGGGCAATGCTGGTAGCGCCCCGGCCGTTGCGAATCCAATCAATGAAGATCTTGCCCGTCCGCTTATTCTTTCTGACATTGCTGGTGTAACGGTCAGGCCACTGCTGTTCCATAACCTCGGCAACGCGCCTGGCAAAACCGTAAAAGGTCTCCCACTCCACCGCCGGTTTGAAAGGGACCACCACATGATAGCCTTTGCCGCCGCTGGTTTTGAGATACGAGTTCAAAGAAAGCTGCTCCAAAAGGCTTTTGATGTCTTTTACCCCCCGGCGCACCGTTTCCAGGTCCATTCCCTCATCCGGGTCCAGGTCAAATACCATGATGTCCGGCTTTTCCAGCTCCTCCACCCGGCTGCCCCAGGTATGAAATTCCAAAGTCCCCATCTGGGCTTCAAATAAGAGACCGGCTGCATTCTCCATATAGAAATAGTCTTCCGTTGCTCCGCTGCCGGTGAGGACCGGCATGGTGACGATCCCCTTATTATCCGGACCGGGATGCTTCTTGTAGAAGCAAGACTGGGATATTCCCTTGGGACAGCGTACAATGCTGAGAATCCGCCGCCCCACATAGGGCATCATCCGCTCCGCCACCTTCGCATAATACCGGACCACATCCGCTTTAGTGATTTCAGGCTCATCAAAAATCACCTTGTCTGGGCTGGTGATCCGGATTCCCTCGATGGTGATGCTGTCAACCTTCGCTTTCATCGGCCTCTCCAAATTCACAGCGGGTAATGGATCTTCTTCCGGGTTTCCGCTTGACTCCGTTTCATCATCCCCATTTTCCTTCTGGATATCCCCGGGCTCCTTATCCGTCCGCAGGCCCTTGAAGCTCGCCTGTCTTAACAGATGATCCGCGGTCCATTCGGCAAACTGGATTTCCGCAACCAACTCAGGTTCAAGCCAGGTAATTTTTTCATTTTTCCCGATATCCGGCGTCTGTTTAAAAGGGGGGGTTTTCCGCCGGAGCGGTTTGAATTTTTCCTCCAGCTCTTTCATACCGCGTATTGTGAAGCCCGTTCCGGCCCGTCCGGCATAGATCAGTTCCTTCCCTTCATAGACCCCGAGGAGCAGCGAGCTTACCCCGGTCGTTTTTTTGTCGGAAAGCGTATATCCGCCAATGACGAATTCCCGCCTCCCGGCGCATTTCAGCTTAATCCAATCGCCGTTTCGGGTTCCGCTGTATCTGGAATCAGCTTTTTTCCCGACGATCCCCTCGAAATTCCCTTTACAAGCTGCCAGAAAGCTTTCCTTGCCATTGCCTACAATATGCTGGCTATAGTGGAGGTTTTGAGGGGAATCCTTCATCAGAGCTTCCAACGTTGCTTTTCTGTCAATCAGGCGGCGTCCTCTCAAGTCATTGCCATCCAGGGCCAGGAGATCAAAGACGATATAGGTAAGGTTTTTGCCCTGGGGATTTCGCATATAACTTTGGAGAGCCTGGAAATCGGTCTTGCCTTGCGCATCCGTGATCACCATTTCCCCGTCCAGGACCATCGCCCTCCCGGCAGCCCAGTCGACGAGGGAAAGAGCGACGTCCTGAAACCGGGTGGTAAAGTCATGGCCGTTTCTGGTGATCAGCCGGGCGTTGTTGCCTTCCAGAAAGGCAAGAATCCGGTAGCCGTCGTATTTCAGCTCATAGAGCCAATCCCCGCCCTCGGGAACCGTGCGATTAAGTTTGGCAAGCTGCACATCGGCCCGTTGAAAAGGGTTATTTTGGGTGATTTTTTGATCCGCTCCCGCCTCGATCTCCGCCATGGTGCGTCCGGTTCTGACGCTGGTGGTAAACTCGGAAATCCCCGCGGCGATTTCGGCGTAATCGTCTTTTTCTTTGAGCAAAAGCCAGTTATTTTTATCCTCGCCCGTTTTTGCTTTCATCCGAACCAAAGCCCATTTTCCCTTCAACCGTCTTCCTCTTAAAAGAAACTTCAACGAGCCCTCCCGGAGTCCTGCCTCCACATCCCCCTGAGGCTCCCAGAGGCCTTCATCCCAAAGCATCACCACCCCGCCGCCATATTCCCCCTTGGGAATAAGCCCTTCAAAGTTCCTGTATTCCAAAGGATGATCCTCTACCTGTACGGCGAGCCGCTTGTCACGGGTATCATAGGAAGGCCCCTTGGGAACCGCCCAGCTTAATAAAGCCCCATCCCATTCCAGGCGCAAGTCGAAGTGATCCCTGCGGGCCAGATGGTGCTGGACGGCAAATCTCAGGCGGTCGGCGGGCTTTTCCGGTTTGCCTTCCGGCTCGGCCGTTTTTGCAAAATTCCTTTTGCGGTTGTATTCTGCCAATTTGGGGGGCATTTCTACTTTCCTTTTGAACATACTGCGGTCGCTTTCTAACTATTATCCACCGCTTCCGCGGGGGTTATCCATTTTGGGTGAGGGAGGCAGCGAGTACCGGGGGTGCGTTAACGAAAACAGTTTCAGCTTCATACCTGTAAAATATCAGGTAATCCCTACCAACAAGGAAACGATAGTCTGTCTGAATATCCATGATGGAAGATAACGATGCGCCAATTCCAGGATAAAAAAATCCACCCCGGTCACACACTGGCCGGGGTCGTTGTTATCAGTAGATTATTTTATATAATCAATTACATTCATGTCTCTGGGCGGAGCGGCCGGATCATCTCCATAGGTATATCCAAGCGCTATCGTGCATACATAATTATAATGATCAGGAATGGCTAATTCCCTTTTCAAGTCATTGCCTTTTTCCGTCTTAAAAAGAATTCCGGAAGACAAAATAAAACATGAACCAATATGTAACGATTCTGCCGCCAGCATAATATTCTGCGCCGCTAATCCGCATTCGATCTGTGGCGCGGTCTTATCTGCAGAAATCAAAATGACTGTAGGCGCATTATAAAAGGTATGATAAATCGGATCTTTGACTCTTTTAATCATTATTTGGCTATCCGAATTCAGAAAGTCCTCTTTGATCAGATCAACCATCTTATCAAGTAAGACCCTATTTTGAATCACTGTAAAGTGCCATTTTTGTTCCGACGTGGGTGCAAAAACAGCAGCATCCAGTATTGTCTGCAACTCAGAATCAGCAATCTGTTCAAATTTATATTTCCTTATACTTCTCCTGCTTTTAATAACCCTCAAAGTTTCATTCATAAATAATGAGCCTCCGTTATTATAGATTCTAACCTTTAAAAAATTAATGCCGCCGCTTCAGCCGGCAACAATCTGTTTTATTAAATATACACCAATTGTTGAATGATAACAAGTAACCTGTAAAAGTCTTATTTATCAAGTTTCCATCACGCCTGAGTCGCAACCCAAATTCAAAAGCTCTTCCAGCGCCTTGTAATCTTCCGCCGGGAGTGTTTAAACCGGTTTAAAACCGCATCGCTCCAGCCACCGGCCGGATAGGCGTGGCCCTCCTTTTGGGTGTAACCCATTGGCTGAAAATAGCGTGATTGCTGCAATTATGGCTTAGGAGGGGCAGGAGGACATAAAAAAAATGAACCGGGATAAAAAAGGCCATCCATTATTTATCGTTTCAATCTGCGGATTTACAGGCAAGATGGAGTACTCTTCCACCTGTCAACCGCTGCGCATGGATACCGAACCGCATGATACAATCTTGGGGGAAGTGATCTGTTAACAGTCCAAGACCGACCAATTCCAATTTGAAATGCTGATTATTTGTACACAGACGAACAGGAATTTATTGAGCAGATAGCCAATAAAAAACACAAAATAATGAATCCCAGATAAATTTTTCGGAGGATTATCAATGAACAAAATAATTAAGATTAGGAATGAAGAGAAAACAGATTATGAGAAAGTAGAAGAAATCACACGGAAAGCTTTTTGGAATTTATATATTCCAGGGTGCAATGAACACTATTTAGTTCATATTATGCGACCCCATAAAGATTTTCTGCCGGAGTTGGATTTGGTGATCGAAGTTGATAATCAGATCATCGGAAATATCATGTATACGAAAACAAAACTAATCGATGAGTCCGGGGAAGAAAAACACATCCTTACTTTTGGTCCGGTTTGCATTTTGCCGCAATATCAGAGAAAGGGGTATGGAAAAAAACTAATAGAGTATTCCTTTGAACGGGCGGTCGCACTTGGTTACGATGTGGTTGTAATATTTGGGAACCCCAATAATTATGTAAGCTGTGGCTTTAAGAGTTGCAAAAAATACAATGTCTGTCTTGAGAACGGGACATATCCAGCGGCAATGATGGTAAAAGAACTCAAACCAGATACCTTGGACGGAAGAAAATGGGTTTACTATCAAAGTCCTGTATTTGAGATAGACGAGCAAGAAGCTGAGCGCTTTGACGAGGGCCTGGAAAGCCTGGAGAAAAAATACCAGCCAAGTCAAGAAGAATTTTATATTCACAGCCATTCTATTATACAGTGAACTACCTTTTTTATCCGTGCAACTGCTCGAAAATATATCATCACCAAAGAGTCTTCTTTGGAGCAATGGTTTACGTCTAGGCCAGAAAACATGGTCTCTTCTAAGCGCTGCGTCATTTATCTGCGCCTGCGGGAGATATTCTTTTGATTTTAAAACCAATCTGGTTTGAGGTAACGCTTAATTCACGTGTGGAAGAAGCGGTTTTCTGCATGCTGGCAGATAAAATCCGGGTTATCAATGTCACCTCGCCAATCTGCCGATTCAGGTGTTTGATGTCTGCTGTGGTATGATTGGCAAATTCAGATAACAGCCTTGCCTCGTGAATAATTTCTTCAATGATTGACTGCAATGATTGCGCCATTAAATTAAAATCATCAGCCAGTTTGCTGATATCATCCTTACCTTTAATATGCAAGCGTTTTGTCAAATCCCCACCAATAATATTATCAAAATGCCGATATAATTTTTTGATTGAAGAAATTAAGGTAATATTGGCGACGAGGTAAGAAAAAATGCCAACTGCAATACCCGCTGCAATGCAGGAAAAAGTAAACCAAGTTTTCATTTCTGGGCTTTTATATACTGTAAACATAGACGGAAGAACGGAAATATTATCCCGATGATGATTCCGAAACCTACTGAAAACAATAGAAATTTCCTGATTTGACCCGGCTTAAACAAAATAAAGCATCTCCTTCAAACAAGTAATGTAAATCCGTTCCGCTTATGCCGATGCATTGGTTTCATCATCTTTTAGGGCCTTCACAATAAACAAGGTAAGGTCTTCCTTCAGATTTTTATCGCTGGGCTGCGCCAAGGCCACACCGTTAGCCTCAAACAACACCCGAACCAACGGACGGGCCGCGAATTTCTTGGATACTTTGATCACAACCCCTGTTTCGCCATTATTTAATAAAACCATGCTACCGATGGGAAACGGTGCAATATTATCCAGAAAAAGTTTGCTGAAATCCGGATCAAAATCGGTTTTATCTTTATCTCTGATAAATTCCAAAACTTCATGGGGCAGCCAGCGCTTCCGATAAATCCGGTCGGTAGACAGGGCGTCGTACACATCAGCAACCGCGGCAATCCGGGCAAACTCATGAATTTCCTTTCCCTTTAAGCCCCGGGGATAACCGGTTCCATTAAATTTCTCATGATGTTGCCAGGCGATATGGGATGATACGCTGCTGATGTCGTTACATTTCTTTAAGATATCATAACCCAGTTGGGCATGTTTTTGAATCGCCGCAAATTCTTCGGCAGTAAGCTTACCGGCTTTATTCAGAATATCGTCCGCAATCAATACTTTACCTACATCATGCAAAATGGCACCCATGGCTAAATCCCGCAATCTGGAAAAATTGTAACCCGCGGCCACTCCGGTCATTAAGGACAAAATACACACCGTCAAGCAGTGGCCGAACAGATAATCGTTAATCGCCCGGATGTCAACCAGGCTGAAAGAGACGCTACGGTTGCCCAAAATTTCATCCAGCACTTCGCTGATCACCTGATAGATTTTTTCCCCGCTGACACTCCGGCCATCCCGGATCTTTCCCATGACTTCCTTAACTTCTTTCATCGCTTGGACCCTGGTTTGAACGCGCACCAAATCGTCGACTTCAACTTTACCGATCCGTTGGTCGGTAATATATAGCGACATAATCCCCAACTCCTGCAACCTGCCGATATATTTGGCGGTTAGGGACACCCCTTCGGCCAACAACACCTTACCATCGACCGAGTAGATATTGCGGGCGACCTGCATATTCTCCTTAACATTCTGGATTGACATCAATCTCATGTTTTAATTCCTCAAACTGGCAAATTTTAATTCCTAAAAGGCACCCCATCGACATTCGTTGATCCCTAGCGGTCCCGTATCGCCATGATCAGCAGGATAACGCTCAATCTCTCGGATGTACTAACTTTTGATTATAAATCGTGATCTCATTTTTGCCATTTCTCTTGGAGTGGTAAAGCGCAGCGTCCACTTTGTCAAAAATGATTTCCACCTTTTCTTCTTTTTCCACAAAATAGATGCCGCAAGACAGCGTAATCGTTATTGGTTTTTCAGCCCATTTTAAGCAATCCGTTTCCAGCCGTTGTTGGATTTTAGTGATGATTTCCTTGGACTTTTCAGCCGGACATTCATAAAGAATCATAAAAAATTCATCGCCCCCATAGCGGAAAACCAAATCATCGCTGCGCACATGATTCTTAAGGTTAAGTGCGATACGGCGCACCGCTGTGTCCCCGAAACGGTGCCCATGAGAGTCGTTGATCCCCTTGAAATTATCGATATCCAGCATTACGACGGAATAAGGCGGCAGGGCCTTGTGGAGCATGTCCACCATATAAGCACGGTTGTATAAGCCGGTCATTTCATCGGTAATGGCTGCTTGATAGACAGAATGATAATTGCGGCTGACCGATTGCAATTGGTTTTCCCGATCCATGATCTCGTTGCAGTAAAGGATGATGGCAATCGTTGCGAATATGAAACCATCCAGAAACGAAGTCGTAAGACCGCTGTAACGACCGCTAACTGCGCGATAAGCATTAAAAGCCGCAGACAGGCAAAACACAGTACTTCCGGCCAAAAACATTTTTGCGGCGGTGCTCTTTTTTAAATTGCAATAGCTGGTATAGAGCCAACTCAATGCATTGATCACAATGATCGGGCTGTAACTATTGCAGATGCTTTGAAAAATGAACTGATCTTTTGAGAAAAGCTCAATGAGCACAATTCCCGACAAGGTCACTAAGGCGATGTTTTTATCCGCCTTATTCCCAAAGAATCGGTATACTCCCATCGATGCTGCAGTTATCGAAAGATAAAGAGCCAAAACCATCAGTCTTTGATAGGTAAAACGGCTGAAAGGCAAAGTATACCACGAAATCCAGTTCAAGGTGAAAATGGTTCGAAACAGCATTGCAAAAAAAAACAGAGGAATGAAATCTTGCAGGGTGTTGCCATCAAGAACAGCATCAATACTATCATGCTGCCAAAAATAGTCAGTCCCATACTGACAAAATAAATATCCTGAGTCAAAAACTTCATTTTGCCAAGATAACGGTTGAGATTATCCATATTCAGGATATGTGCGGACACGAAAGAATGTCCGGGATCATCCCAACCGCTGATGATAATTTTTAATTCATTATCACGCCGTATCGTGCTTTTATCGATCAAAAACCAATTCATTGAGTTCCGGATATTGCTGCGGTCAGCCTGCATATCTCCCACGGAACCTAAAAAAGTATCATTGAAATATATACCGTAAGCCAGACAATTGAGCTGGCAAACCAACACCGTACAATTCCCGGTTCCCGCCCTTGCGAACTCTCTTTCGCCAATCCGGGCCTTGAAAGCAATGTTATCAGGCACGGCCCGTTTTAACATCCGGTCGTTTAAATAATCCTTTCGGCCGGAAAAACTTTCCGGCGTTAGCTTTAAAACGCTATTATCCTTACCAAAGCTTGCAACCGCGTGACACCAAGCCAAATTTGCAATTAAAACCGTCACGATGATCAAAATGTATAGTTTTAAAATTTTGCGGGAACTCCGTTGCTCCATAAAATAACCCCATTATTTCTGGCAATATTTCAAGGGATGAGTATTTTATTTTAGATTTTAGCAAAATACACTGAACATTTTCTGTACATATTTTTTAAGGTATGGGGTAATGTTCAGAAAATGTCCAGCGTGTGTTGGTATAATCAGCTAAATTAAAGAATCTTCAAGAACAAGGATGGTTATAAGATGATGCTGAACCCCAAAAAACAAAACGGACGCCTGAATTCCCGAAGCATCCGGACTAAATTAATTTGGTTGATCATACTGCTGATCGTTCTATCAATCACCGCAACCAAAATATATGATTATAACGTCAGAGTGCCCGAAATCGAAAAAACAGTCAGGGAAGAAAGATTCAATGTGGCGGTATTGACAGCGTCCCGGTTGGAGACAGAGATTTTTGAGACTATATCCGTGCTGGAGACGTCGGCACGTAATACCGTCTTTGCATCGAATGATCAGGTCGCAACGGTGAAGGCATTGCTGGCGATTAAAGAGCAAAACCGCATTTTTTCAACTGTTTTCCTTTGCGACGCTTCACTCAGCAGGATTAATGAAAAAGGCGAAACTACCTCCCTGGCCAACAGGGAATATATGCAGGAAGCCCAAAAAATGAAGAAAACCGTTGTCTCCCGTGAAATCCTGATTTCCAAAGCAAACAAAAAGCCCTCGATCATGATTGCCACTCCCGTCAAAGTACCAGGAGCCCCAGAAAGATATCTGGGCATCTCCATTAATATTGATAATCTCCAAGCGATTGTTGATCAGACTAAAAAGAACGACCGGGATTATTCTTTTGCCTTTGACGGTAAAAACGGCCTGATCTTTGCCCATCCGTCCAAGGAAAACATCGGATCTCTGAAATTGATCCACCCGGATGAAAAGGATCAAGCCAAAATCGCACCTGAACTTCAAAGTATGGCCAAAGAGGCGGTTGCGGGCCATTCCGGCACTCAGATTTATGATTTTAACGGTTCAAGGGTTATTGCCGCCTATACTCATATTCCTGGAACTTCATTCGGGGTGGCAACCCACATGGATTATTATGACGCCATGAGGCCCGTCCGCCAGGAACGGAATTCAGCGCTAATCATCATCTTGGTCGCTTCAATCATCAGCGCCATTATTACCTTGACCTTTGCCAGGCTTATCATCGACAAACCATTGAATTCCATTGCTTCCCGCATCGCAGAAGGCACGGGACAAGTGGTCGCGGCCTCCAACCAATTAGCCGCCTCAGCGCAGCAATTATCACAAGACAGTGCGGAGCAGGCCGCAGCCATCGAAGAAATTTCATCAACCATTCAAGAGACTGCCTCGATGGCGTCCCAAAACACTTCCAATACGGAACAAGCAGCACAATTATCCGAGCAGGCTAAAAAATCGGCGGATCAAGGCGGTTTTGAAATGCGGGAAATGATGCAGTCTATTCAGGAGATCAAGAGTTCTAGCGATCAAATCGTGAAAATCATTAAAGTGATTGACGATATTGCTTTTCAGACCAATATTTTGGCCCTCAACGCCGCCATCGAAGCGGCCAGGGCCGGAGAAGCCGGAATGGGTTTTGCTGTGGTGGCCGAAGAAGTAAGAAATTTGGCCGACAGGAGCGCCCAGGCGGCGAGGGACACTACCGCGATGATCGAGTCCAATATTGAATTGTCCAGTAAAGGAGTGGCGATAGCGGAAAAGGTCCGGACGGTTCTCGATGAAATCACTGTTCAATCCAATAAAGTCAGCCAATTGATGAATGAAGTCGCCGCAGCCAGCCGGGAACAGGTCCAAGGAATCGATCAGGTCAATAAGGCCATGACCCAAGTAGAAACCGTAACCCAGCAAAACGCCGCTGGTGCGGAAGAAAGCGCATCGGCGGCAGCGGAGCTGAATGCGCAGGCCGGAAGTATGCGCCAAATCGTCCTGGAATTTTCGGAGCTGGTAAACGGCACGACGGCATCCCTGGAAGCGGAATTGAAACGCGCCGAAGCTCAGGGCAACCTTACACCTTATATTCAGACGGCTAGGTCCCTAAAAACAGTTCCGCAAAATCAGTCCCGGGTGGAACCGGCAACCAGAAAAACCCAAGTGATTTCTCCGGAAGAGGTCATCCCGCTGGATCAAGATCCGCAGCAGTTTTAGTTTTACAATGCGTTCCCGTCACCAGGAGCTCCGTTTTTCAGCCGCACAACATACGGCTGTACAAAGCCTGTACGGTGTCGTTGGGCTCAATCCCCAGCTCGGTCCGGAATGATTCCTGCATGGCTTGATAATGAGCGACAAACGCCGCCCGATCCCTCTTAACAAAATATATTTTTAAGAGCATTTCATGGGCGGACTCGTCAAAGGGGAATTTCTTCAATATCCTTTGGAGTACCCTTTCAGTTGCGGCGTAATCGTTTCTCAGCATGTGCCGCTTTACAAGAAAAGCCGCTAAATCATGGTATTTACGCGCATATTCTTCCCGTTTGGATAAGGACCAGATATAGTCGTTTTCTTCTAAATAATCATTCTTATAGAGCAAAAATGCTTTTTCATACTTTTCGAGCGTCCCTTCCTCCACGCTGTAACCGGAATCGGCTATCGAATCAAACGCAGCGGTGTCGACATATATTTGGGGTAGGCTCATCCAATAGCAGCCGTTGCTGAATTGAATATTAAATTGAATATTGGCGGAGGCTAAAACTTTTTTCATCTTATAGATGGTGGTATGCAAATGAATATCGACCTTGTCAGCATTGTACTCCGGCCAGAGCGCTTCGCAGATTTTCCATTTCGGGATTTCTTGTTCCAGATGTTGCAGCAGGTAGGCAAAAAGCTCTTCCGTCTTTGCGGTGCGCCATTTAACAGGCTGCTCGCTGCCGACCCCATATACCGATAATTTGCCGAAGCAATAAATGCGGCCACTAGTCAAAGGCTGTTGATGGGCAGCGGTTGAACCCCTTTTTCTCTTCAACAGCCGGGCTACAGTCCGTTCCACATCTTCCGCCGATAGGGGCTTTAATAGATAGTCCAAAGCGTTGACCCGAAAAGCCTCCAGCGCATACTGATCATAGGCGGTGACAAATACGATTTCCATATCACCGTTGAGGGCCACTATTTTTTCCGCCAGCTCCAGACCGTTGGTTTTCGGCATTTCAATATCCAGGAAGGCGATATCCGGCTCTGAAAACTTGAGGCCGGCTAAAGCATCCGCCGCGCTGAGAAAGCTGGCCGTCACCTTGACTTGCCCGGTTCTTTCCAACAGGAGCCGCAGGATATGGATGGCCGGTTCTTCATTATCGACAATGATCGCTTTTAACATCAACATACGCTCCCTCCCCAATCCATACGTCCATTATAACCCGCCAACTGTTGATAATCAAAGCAGATTAAAAAAGTTTTGCCGGTATGCAGAACGATACCGTTGTCCCGCATCCTTCGACGCTTGAAATATCAAGGGCTGCGCCATAAAAATTTAATATCCGGCGCCCGATGTTGGTCAAACCCACCCCCTGGCTTTCAAGTTTCGCATGGGTTAAGCCATCCAGGATATGGGCGGGAATACCGACGCCATTGTCGCTGACCTGAACGGTAACCCCTTCTTTACAAAAAGTCACTTCCAAAGTGACTTTTCCGCCCCGGTTTCTTTGCATCAGCCCGTGCCTGATGGAATTTTCGACAATCGGCTGGATGGTGAGGGGTAGAATGCCGTATGGTAAGACTGCGGGATCAATATGGTACTCCACTGTCAGCCTCTCGCCGAATCTGGCTTTCTCGATTGCGACATAAGCCTTAATCAGTCTGAGTTCCTGCTCAATGGGAATCAACGCAGCGGTGCTGGAGAAATCGAAGCTATTTCTCAAAAACACCCCCAATTCCGTAAGCAGCTCCCCGGCTTTGACGGGGTTGGTATAACAAAACGAGTTAATGGTATTTAAGGCATTGTACAAAAAATGGGGCCTGATTTGCGCCTGCAAAAATGCGGTTTCCTTCTCCAGCAGCAAATCCTTTGACTTTTTTAACTGCACCAGCGTTTTCACCCTGCATTTGAGTTCGTTTACCTCAAAGGGTTTGGCGACAAAATCGTTAGCCCCCGCCGCAAAACCGGCCTCCAAATCTTCGGGAAGAGCCTTGGCGGTAAGCAGCAGCACCGGAAGCTCAAGCGGAGAATATGTTTCCCTGATTTTTCGGCATGCTTCGTAGCCTGACATCCCCGGCATTATGATATCCATGATGCAAAGATCATACTTTAACGCTCCCCGTAGAAGCCCCAAAGCGGACTCCGCATCGCCGGCCAGCGTCACATTGTATTGGCAGATAGTCAAGATATTCAGCAACGCTTTTAGATTGGAATATTCATCATCAACCGCCAGTATTGTGAATTGGCCGCCCACATCGTTTGTATACGGCAGGTTGAGCTCTGTTAAAGAAACATTTTGCGGCTCATACCCATCAAATTGGGTTGGTGCCATTGCCCTGTTCTTTTTTCTATCTCCCAGCGGCAGGGAAAAAGTAAAGCAAGAACCCTTTCCAGGTTCCGATTCGGCACAGATCTGTCCCTGTTGAACCTCAACCAGCTGCCTAGTGATTGACAAGCCCAAACCGACACCCATCGCTTCAGCGGATAACGGCTCCAGCTGTTCATAAGTGATAAAAATATCTTTTAACTTGCTGGCGGGGATTCCGATGCCGGTATCCCTGACTTCAATGTAGCCGAAATCCTCCCTGCAGTAGCCCGTAATGGTTATCATTCCTTGCGGGGTGAACTTTACGGCATTATCCAATAAATTGGTGATGATTTGCTTGAGCCGGTTTTCATCCGCCAATACGATACAAGATCCCGGCGTTATTTTATTCTCAATCCGAAGCGGTTTGCCCTTGATCAGGTATTTGAAGATATCGGCGGTTGAATCCACTACCGGATAAACATCAATACTATTTATTTTCAATGAGATATCCATGGTTTTCAACTTGGAGTAATCTAAAATGTCATAGACCAAGGTGGAAAGCCGTTTACCCAGGCTGGTAATCAAGCGGATATCTTCCATCTGCCTGGCGTTCAGACTGCCGCCGGCCCCGTCCAAAAGCGACTGGGAAATGTTTGTAATACCGTTTAAGGGCGTTTTGAGTTCATGAGAGGTCTTGGCCAGGAAATCATCTTTCAGTTTGTCGATAGCGGACAGTCTGGTGCTAAGCTTTTCAATGGTTTGATAGGAATTTTCATATTTCTCCGACATATAAAGAGCCAACGCTAATATAAAAATCGGCTGAAAAACCGGGATAAAAAGATTGGACTCCATCAGCAGTACGATATTGCAAAGGCTGATGATTAAGAGCGCGGCCGAACTGATAATCGCGGTATAAAGATAATACCTGCCTTCAATGTTGGTATGAATATATCGGAAAATAATTTGCACCACTAGGGAAATGACATAAATATTGCCCGGAATATAAGCTAAATATGCGTAATCCCCTAAATAAAGCCGGGTAAAACAAGTCAACAAGATTAAGCCTGCAGCAATTCCGTCAATGATCAGATTGGCCCTTCGGGAGTAAGACGCCTTAAAAGCATGGTATACATACTTGATTAAAGAATATTGGCTCATGACCAGTGAACACACCAGAATTTTGATGGAAGCATGGTATGTCAAGCCCGGAAAGGCATAGTTTAAGATAGCTTCCGAGCAGGTGCTGTCATAAATGGCGGAAAATAAACAATAGGCGGCGAAAAACAGTACCTCACGATTGTTTTTCCGCTGCAGGCTCAGACCAAAAAAGTACAGCGAAATAAAAAACATACCGGCGATTAATGCCGTGTCGATAAAGAAATTATACATCCGCAATCCGTTAATCATTTGCTGTGTACCGAAATGGATTTCATAATAAATTCCGCTGTTGGCGTAAATGTGATTGGCTACTTGAATGAGTATTTCGACTTGATTTTTTTTGGTATTAAAATAGGCGGCGTCTCCGTGATATTTATGTTCGGTGGTTTCAGGCGAGTTTCCGGGATTGCCGCAGGCCAGGATTTGCCGGTCATTGAAAAAAATTTTTGCCGCTGCGGATATGCAGGTTATTTTGATGCCATAACCGCCGCCTTTGGCGGGAAGCAATATTTTCAGACGATAAGTGGCAGCGCCGTGCGGGGGTAACTTTTTGCCGTTGATTTCATAAGTGCTCCATTTAGCGGGGACTTTTTGCATGGTGCCCCCCGTGGGCCGCCGGTTTTTAAAATCAGCGGGCACAAGAAGTTTTCCGAAATAAAACTCCCATTCCCCGTTCAATTTAACAGTTCCGTCTTTTTCCGCCCGCCAATTCCGCAGATCCAGAATTCCTTTGACAGCCACGGGCGATTTGGATGACGCCCGGCGGATCAGCGGAACTATGATGCTTACCACCATTATGGCTAGCATTCCATAAAAGAAGAATTTCTGGACTTTCGGCAATGAGAATCTCCTCCAATACCCCGTTTCCCTAGCCTATTCTACTATAATTCGTCGGATTTTGACAGGCTTGCACCAACATCCGGCTAATATTTTATAATTACTAATGTTCAGAAAATGTTCAGAACCAAATGATACAATAAATGGAAATTACAAATTTTACCTAAATAAGTGGACCGTTTTGATATTGATAATAAAGGATTGTAAAAGAGAACAATGAGCGAATCATTAAAGAACTTTACATGGGCGGATAACGGTGATATTGCAAAAGGCCGTTCTACCCTGGGTATGGAAATGAATGTGGTTGTCTATCGGATGTTTCAGTACTCCCTGCGCAAAGTGCTTGAAAATAATTATGGCAGCGAGGCAGTGAGGCGCCATTTGGTGGAAGCCGGCCGGCTATCCGGCCTGGAATTCTGCCAGCACGTGCTGGATAGGCATCTGCCGCCGGACAGCTTTTTTGACTTGCTGATGCAAAAGATGAAGGAATTGGGGATCGGAATATTACAGGTAGAATATGCCGATTTTAAAAATATGATATTTGTCCTGACCATTTCAGAAGACCTTGACTGCTCGGGTTTTCCGGTCACCGGCGCCACGGTATGCCATTATGAAGAAGGTCTTGTAATGGGAATCCTGGAGATGTATACCGGCAGGCAATTGCTGGTCAGAGAAGTCGATTGTTGGTCAACTGGCGCCGGCTCGTGCCGGTTTAATGTGGTTGCCTTGAAGAGTGAAATATTCCAAGATTCTTCTTTATAGTCAACCGTTTCAACAGAAATCAGTTAGAATTGATAACCTTCCGCACAACTTGATTCAACTCATCAATTTTGTATGGTTTACTGACCACACCCGCAAAACCAAACCGCTCATAATCCGCCATAACAGGATCAGTCGCAACAATTTTGGGTGGACCAAATTGGAATTAGTTCCATTCTTCTCTTTCCAAAAATTTGTCGCCTTATCAAAATAAAATGCCGTTCTGAAGTAAACCAGAGTAAATCGCAGGCAACGATAGATTAAACTTTGCTCATTGTTAAGTTTGGTTAAATAATTTTCCAGCATAATCTGCCGATCTATACTCCTACCTAAGACATTTTTGCGATATATCAACATCCATGAATTGAATTTATAGGGTTGGTTACTTTAAGAACATGGAAAATCGTTTAATTATGGGAACGCGGAATTACTGATGGATACTACTTTAGCGGGCATATTGTCTGGTATGGCAGGCTCAACATGTTGTTTGATACTCGGACTGATTTTCCGATGGATGGGCTTGACAGATCGAACATTTGACAATTTAGCTCAAGTATTTATTCTAACGAAAGAGAACACAGGCGCTTTGGCCTTTTTTATGGGGTCGGTTGTTCACTTAGGAATTGGTGGCGCATTAGGGGTCATATTTACCTACTTTATCCGTGCAACTGCTCGAGAATATATAATCACAAAGGGAGTCTTCTTTGGAGCAATGGTTTTTATATCGTTCGTAGGTTTAGGCAACTATTATCGAATGGCTTTATTTACCAACATGCCGCCTTTAGCCTCATTTTTGCTTTGGATTGCCTCCATGATATACGGGCTAGCTATGTCATTCACTTTAAGCAAGCTCCAATGATTATCGTCCAATCGCCGTTCCAGTGGATTACCCGCTATTTAGGTATAATAGAGAAATTTACCTTCAAATTAATTTTTATCATCTGATGATCCAATTGAATCTTTCCGGGAGTTTCAGGAAGTTAATCCAACGGCATTTGATTGCGATCAAGCGCTTTATTCAAAACCGCAACCGGTTCTTATTGCATAAGTTGGTTACAACTCCGCCGGAAACAAAACTTTAGCGATCCAAAGTACCGTCAAATCAACATTTTCTACTGTTCAAGGCCACAGGATTAATACTGACATCTTAATAATATGGAACGTTAAAAAAATTGACGGCCAAATGGTCCGTCGTCAGTTCAATGTTTTAATGGTTGGGGCGACAGGATTTGAACCTGTGGCCGTACAATACTTTCAATATTCTCTAGTCGAATTTATTGAAAAGTCCTGACAAAGTTAATATGTTAATATTCCCCAATCAAATTCAATCGAAAAAAATCGGGTATATAGAACGGCAAAATAAATTTATTCAACTATAAAGAACTTTGTATTTTTCCCGAGGATAGCGTTTCCTAAATCTTTTTTCTCTTCCCCACTATTGTCAACGCCGGAAGCAAATTTCTAATTTAATAATCGAAACAAGTGTAACCCCATCCTATGATGTTATCCAAAGTTGAATAATCGAATCTCAACAACTTGATAAATTTATCTTTTAATGTCTTAGAGGATTTAGTAAATTGCATTAAGGAAGATTGGATAAGCAGTCGGCTCAAACAATGATCAACGCCGGCTGTTTAGATTGAAAACGTCCCCATACTCTCCTCCAATGCATTCAACACTTGCCGCCGGATCGTCACATAGGTGACGTCATTCCTGTCACGTGGCCGGCCCAGGCCGATATCAAACACCGCCTTGATCTCGCCCGGCCGGCCGGTCATCACCGCCACCCGGTCGCCCAAGTAAACAGCTTCATCGATATCATGAGTGATCAGGATCATCGTAGTCTTTTCGGCCAGCCAAATCCGTTCGATCTCTGACTGCATCCGCACCCGGGTGATCGCATCCAGCGCGCCAAAGGGTTCATCTAATAACAGCACTTTGGGCTGGTTCACCAAAGCCCGGGCAATGGCCGCCCGTTGGGCCATCCCTCCGGAGAGCTGGCTGGGATAGACATGACCAAATCCTTCCAGACCCACCTTTTCCAAATAACGCTCCACCTTATCCGCGATACCGCTTTGGTTGCCGCTCAGACCCAAGGAAACATTCTCAGTGACAGTCAGCCATGGCAGCAAGCGGTGCTCTTGAAAAGCCATGCCCCGTTCCAATCCAGGCCCAACGATCGGTTTGCCCTCGACTATAATTTTGCCCTCGTAATCGGTCTCCAGACCGGCGATCAGCCGCAGCAAAGTGGTCTTGCCGCAACCGCTGGGACCCAGAATCACCAAGAATTCACCCTTACGAACGCCCAATGATACTTTCTGCAACGCCAATACGTTTTTGGTATGCGAGCGAAACGTCTTAGAGACACTCTGAATTGAAACCATTACTGAATTATCCGCCTGACCCATCTACATTACCCTTTCCATCGCCAATTCTAACGCCGCCGCAATACGTTGCGGCGTATTTCCTTAAATTACTCAAGCTATTTGCCATTGCCGGTAAAACCTTTCCTCCACTTTAAAGTGGAGGTCTCTAGCCATTTTAACGAACGGTCCACTGTCAGACCGACCACGCCAATCACGGCCATTAACGCGATCAGGCTATCAGTCTGAAAGAATTCTTTGGAACGCATCAAGGCGTAGCCCACGCCACTCAATCCGCCCAGCATCTCCGCAGCGACCACCGCCATCCAGGCAAATCCGGCTCCCAAACGAATTCCAGTGAAGATCGACGGCAGCGCCGAAGGGATGACCACCTTATGCAGGAATTTCCAGTGATTAAGCTCCAGCACCCGGGCTACTTCCACATACTCCTGGGGGACCCCGCGGATTCCCTGTAACGTATTGACGAAGACCGGCACAAAAACGGACTTGGCGATAATCACTCCTTTGGATAATTCGCCGATGCCGAACCACAGTATGATCAGGGGAATCCAGGCAAAGACGGGAATCTGCCGAAACGCATCCACCACCGGACTGACCAAACGCTCCACAAAACGAGAAAGCCCGCTCAAAATGCCAATCACCAGTCCAATGGAAACTCCCCAGATAAACCCGTCCAACACCCGCAGCGCTGAAGTGCTCAAATCGCTAAAAAGTGTGCCGTCGGCGATCAATCCCAAAAAAGCGGCCCATACTTTGGCGGGCGACGGCAGCGCGGCCGGATGAAAAAGTCCCAGCAATGAGCAGATCTGCCAGGAAATAATTAATAACACCGGAATGATCAAGGTGGCGACGCGCGTTCCCAATCCGGTCAAATCGGTCAATTTTGTTAACTGGATTTGTAAAAACGATTTTTTCCGGTCTAACTCCCTACTCATCAAAGCTTACCTCCATGATTAAAGCCGCCGGCTCTTCCTAGCGAAAGAACCGGCGGAAATTCGTGTCGACGGCTGGCCAAGAACGCTTTCATAGTTTCGTTTAGGCCTGTGCCGGCTTATCAACCGCTTTATTTAAAAAAACTTTTGTCAATAAGTTCCTTCAAATCCACCCGTTTGTCGGCCGGGATATCACCATGCTTGATTAGCCAATCCTGGGTCCGCTCGCTTTCACTGACCACTTTGGTATAAGAATACTCCGAGCCCCAGGTTGCCGAAGAACGTTCCCAGGAGAACTTGGAGTAGTTCGCGGGAACCCGGCGGTATTTCTCCACAATTTTGGCGGCTTCGTCCTGATTTTTCAGGATCCACTTCCGGGTCTGATCCTGGATTTTCAAATACTGTTTGAGCACATCCGGATACTTGTCGGCGATAGTGCGCGGGGTGAAAGCCACTGTAATCCCGCCACCATTGACGTAATTAGAATCCTTGGTGGGATAGGCGATCTCACGGGCCAAGCCCTGCAAAAGCAAGGCTGCGGCCTCAATGTGCGGATGTACCGCAATTGCGTCAACCTCTTTGGAAAGCAACACCGTTTTGAACTCGGTTGAAGGGATATTGATGAATTTAATGTCCGAAAGATCCCAATTATGCTGCTCCAGCATTTCGAAAAGGACCATGTAGGGGCAACCGTAACGCCAGGAAGCAACTTTTTTGCCTTTGAGATCGTCGAAAGTTTTGATCGGCGAATCGATCGGAACGACAATACTGGCAATCTTCGGTTCCGGATGGCTGGACGCCTGGACCACTACGATGTCAAAGCCAGCGCTTTTAGCGAGCAGGGTCGGGTATAACATCCTTTGTGCAATATGAAGGTTGCCCCGTTCGAAGAGCACGCCCTCGTTGCCTACCCCGTACTCGGTAATCTCGAATTTGGTTCCGAGCCTGGCGAAGGGTTTGTCCAACCATCCCTTCTCCCTGGCCACATACTGCCAGTCCTGAGCGCCCGCCTTAAAGACCGGCAGCACTTCCTTTCCGTATCCGATCCCGCTTGCCATCAGGAACACCAAGGCGATAAGTAAAAAGACGAGTTTTTGGGCGACATTCTGTTGCAATGATTTCATGATTTCAGATCTCCTTTTAAAAATAAATTTGTATCAAAAAATCCTGTCCATACTCCCACGCTGCTAGATCGCAGCCAGCCCGGAACTTGCCGTTTCCTCCCTGGCCGCCTGCAAAAACCGGGCGTCCACCCATTGGTCTATGGCAAAACTCCGTTCGATATAGCCGTGGTCCAATAAGAACCGCTGCTGGCTTTCTAAGGCCAACAAGCCCGCTTCGGAGAGTTCCGGCGCCAGATGCAGATGAAAATCAGCTGGTCGGGCCGCCGCTACCTGTTCCGGGGTGCCGCTGGTCTGTTCGGCGAAGATATTCTCCACTTCTAGACGGTGCGTTTTGGCCCATTCAGCCGCTTTCAATACGTGTTTCAGATAGGCGACGACGATTTCCGGCGCGCTCTCCGCCAGTTGACGGCTAACCGTGAGAATGTTGGGGTGCTCATTGCTGATCGGCCAGACTAGCGAAGGGTCGGCGCTTAAGTCATAGATGGCACGCAGCTTGCCAGTTTCCAGCAACGACTGCGCCCAAGAGCCGCCGTAGTATACCGCGTCTACCCGGCCGCTCTCTAGCGCCTCCAAGGCGAAGATCTCGCGGTGTCCCCGGCCTTGTTCGGATGGGATCTCCACAAAATCGACATCCCGCGGAGTTAAACCCCTGGCGGCCAGGGCAGTCTCAAAGCCACGCCGGATAGTAGCCTGCCAAAAGTCGATCCTGCTGTCGGCGCTGCGGGTCACGCCCAATCGCCTATGTCGCAATTCCTCCACCGTTTGGTACGGGGAATCGGACCGAACCATGATGAGTTGTTTCCAGCCAAGAAACGTCCAACCGAGCAAAATCGGTTGGGCGCCGCGCGATTTGGCCCAAATCGGCGGGATGTTGCCGCCTTCGCGAAATAAGGCCGGATCTTCATAAGTAAAATGTACTTGCCACCGTTCCTGCGGCAAGGTTTGCAACTTGGTGGCAGTTACACCCAGTTCCGCTAAACCTCCAGTCAACCAACCTTGTTTCAGCGCAATATAACTAGCGTTACCTACCGGGCAAATACTGTATAGGATTTGGCGTTGTCCATTTAGCAGCTCAGTGCTCATGAATTCTTTTCCTTTCTGAATTTTGATGGAATGAGACTATCTAAAAAAGCAGTTGACTCAATAAGAAATCACAGATAGCTTTTTTGTATATGGTGATTTCAAGATATTGCATTTCTTTATCGGGCGTTCGTGAGCGCACAGGATTTACTTTTGGGACTGCCCCTTCTAAATGGCGGCCGGAAGTGAACTTTCCAGCGCCGCGATGGCCGCCTTTAAGAAACGATCGTCGGCCCATTTTTCCACGGCGAAGGTCCGGCTGATATAGCCATGGTCGTACAGGAAACGCTGCTGGCTTTCAAGGGCCAGGAATCCTTTTTCCGTGAGTTCCGGCGACAAGTGCTGATAAAAGTCGACCGGCCGGGCGGCCGCCACCTGCGCTGGAGTTCCGAATGTCTGCTCGGCGAAGATTGTCTCCACTTCGCTACGGTTGGCCTTGGCCCATTCCGCCGCCCGCAATACCTGCTTCAGATACTCGACCACAATCTCCGGCGCCTCTTCAGCCAAGGGACGACTTACCGTGAGAACGATCGGATTATCGTTACTGATCGGCCAGATCAAATCGGGATTAGCGCTAACTTCAATGAGCGGGCGGACCTTGCCGGTTTCCAGCAATGTCTGTACCCAAGTTCCGGTATAGAAGATCGCGTCCACCTCGCCTTGGAGCAACGCTTCGCTCTCTCGCTCGCCCGGTCGGTGGTGCAGTTCACGTCGACGCGCCTGATAATCGTCACTCAGCTCCACCAGGGTAATCTCGGCGCGGGCGACTCCCCGCGCGGCGAGCGCTGTCTCAAAGCCCCGCTCGGAAGTGGCTTTCCAAAAATCAACCGGCGGATAACCAGGGTTGACCGGCAGTCCCAGTTTGCGCCCGCGCAATTGCTCCACTGACTGGAGCGGCGAATCAGTCCGCACCAGGATGTATTGCTTCCAATTCAAAAAGGTCAGGCCGAGCAGGACCGGTTCCGCGCCGCGCGATTTAGCCCAAGTCGGCGGGATATTGCCGCCCTCCCGGAATAAGGCCGGTTCCTCGTAGGTAAAATGAGCGGACCACCTCTCTCGCGGCAAAGTCTGCAAACGCGTGGCCGTGACACCATAGGCAGCTAGACCGTCCGCCACCCACCCCTTGTTCACCGCGATGTAACTGGCGTTACCCACCGGACAAATCGTGTAAAGAATCTGCCTTTCCTTGGTTTGAGTCATCATTCTCTTCCCCCTTTTATTTTTGAGCATTAACATATTGTCCAAATCAAAAATGGAAAAAACTAAATCGAGCAGCTTTGGCTCCGGTTTTCCTGATCGAGCAATTCCTGTTATCCAATTGACACGAACATCCTCACCGGTATCCGTGTTTTCTACCGTTTCAAATGCGTAAACCAATTATTCCGATCAGTTTACTGTGTTATATCCTATCCTAATATGCAACAAGTTTGTTGTCAATAACATTCATAACATTCCATATTAAAATTGCGTAAATTACCTTCATTAAAAACATAAAAGGAAAAAATGGTAAAATTGAAGGTGCCCTAGGAAAGAGTTTCTGTCGGAGTCAGAGCATAGTATTATACTACGAGAAGGATTAGGAATTTGAGCCCAGTGGCCCCGGAGAAAAATACCGGTAGGACGACCTAAAACGAAAAAAAGAAGTCTAGCGCTAAGCATTGACAATATTCCATCCAGCGAAACATTATGTCAAGGAATGAAACTGCTGGTGTAACTAATAGTGTAGGGAGATACTAACCGGCAATATTAACCTATTGAGAGAAGTCCTCGTCCGACTCACTCCTTGCCGGGAACAACACCTTCGTTGGATCTCGATATCTCCCCTTTGATAATTCCAGGACCAAAAAAAGTAGCCGGACTTAAAAGTTTTGACGTATATGCCCCAATGTAGCAATGGCGTTTCAATAATTTTCTTGAATATTCTATTTATACATAATCTCTATATTTTGCAATAAAACAACACAACATCTTATTTCTATCAACACTTAATTTACATGAAACTATATGACTTATATGAATTGTATTTTAAGTCCGTGTGCTCCTTTATTGCTCTTAATTCGCTTGCAGCTTTGTTAAAGTTGTCTGCATATAGTGGTTTACCCACCTATTTTGCCCTCCAAACCACATTTCATCGTCAGAACTATACTCTGTCTTTAAAGATACAAAAAGATACGGTATGATGCTAGTATCCTTCTGGTGTCAGATAGCTGTCCGAAAAAATCAAACTATTCTTAACCGATCAACGAAGCAAGTCTTCCCAATGGATATTAGCAGATAAAACATCGATATAGCCTTGCAGGCCTTGTAGATCCCTTTCGCCGAATCTGGCTTTGACAGGGCTGTCGATATCCAAGAGGCCAATCAATTTATCATCCTTGATTATCGGTATGACAATTTCTGATGCGGAAGCCTTATCACAAGCGATGTGTCCCGGAAACTGATGTACATCCTGTACCACGATGGATTCTCTATTTTGGGCGGCCGTGCCGCAAACTCCTTTCCCTAAGGCAATTCTGGTGCAGGCTGGTTTCCCCTGAAACGGTCCGAGAATCAACTGATTTTCTTTAAAAAGATAAAAACCTGCCCAATTAATCTCTTCCATAATATTGAACAAAAGTGCCGCACTGTTGGATAAATTGGCTAAAGCGTCGGTTTCGTCTTGGATCAAACCCTGTAAGGCCTGATATAAGGTTAAGTAATTTTCATCTTTAGCGGTCATTGGATTCTCCTTACCCTTTTTTATTTTTCCTTCCAAGTATTGTTATGATTTTTAATTTACTCTTGTCATCCAATCACTGTCTCAGGGTATCTTGCATCTTGATCTCATAATCGCTTAACAGTTCCCTGATTAAGTCCCGATGTTGATAATATTTCTCATGTGGCTTGTCCATGTATATGTATTTTCCTTTTCCAGTGATTCTATTATACTTGTTTTGGAGTTTACATACTATAGACCCTTGTATCTTGTCTCAAAGCCATTATAAAGCATGCAGAGCTCACCGACATTTGTTTTCGTGATTTAAAGCATACCTGTTTAACAATAATATTAAAACGTGATTGGAGCCTTAAACATACTCAGAATAGAGCTCAGCATGCTGACGTATATAAAAAGCAAAGCGTATGACGAGCTTTGCTTTACAAGACAAGCAAATTCTGCTACATTTATCTATGTTGACCTTCGGTTGAAACAGTAAGTTCGGCCACTGCGATCTGGCGCCCCCCTAAAACAGAATAGACGCTCATGGCGCAGATGGATGGCGCGTCAGGCTTGACTGGAAATGACGCAAACTCAAATTCTGCCATACGCATCGAACATAAATAATCCGAATCTCTTATGATTGAGAAAAGTTCGGATTTTTGGGTGCTTTAAGTCATAGTCAAGGAACCACAATGTCATGCCACTATTGATTGTAAAAATTGCAAAAAAAGCATATTTCTATTTGACCTCAAAGAGACACCACGATACGGATATCGGTGACGGGCCGCTATTCGGCAAAATATTGTTCTTCTCTTTGCCTATCATGGCCATGAACATTCTACAGTTACTGTTTAATACCGCTGACATGATTGTGGTCGGCCGCTTTTCGGGGAGTGACGCGCTAGCTGCGGTAGGCGCTACAGGTGCTCTTATTAACCTCATCATCACCTTATTTATGGGATTGTCCATAGGGACGAGCGTCGTTGTGGCACGGGATTATGGTGCCGGAAAGGTAGACGCCGTGAGCCGGTCTGTTCATACTTCTATTGTCTTTAGCATAATCGGCGGGCTCATTTTCATGACCGTGGGCCTCGCGTTCTGCAAGCCTTTGCTAGTTATGATGGGCACGCCGAAGAACATATTGAATCTTGCAGTCCTGTATATAAGAATCTACCTCATCAGCATGCCCGCCAGCATGGTATTCACCTTCGCTGCGGCTATCATGCGCTCCGCAGGTGACTGCTATCGTCCGATGTATTCTTTGATTATAACCGGCATTCTGCACGTGGGTTTCAATCTTTTCTTCGTGATTGTTCTGCACCTAGGCGTTGACGGCGTAGCGTGGTCCACGGTCATATCCCAATATCTCTCGGTGCTGCTGATTCTGATTTCCCTGTCTCGCTACGACGGAGCCATACGCTTCATACCCCGGAAAATGGGTATTGATAGAGAGAAGTTAAAAGACCTTATTCGGATTGGATTGCCGGCTGGATTGCAGGGCCTGCTGTTCTCCATTTCCAATGTACTGATTCAGTCAGCCGTCAATTCTTTCGGCTCCACCATGATCGCGGCCAATGCTGCCTCAAGCAATATTGAAAACTATATCGGCACTACCGTGAATGCCTTTTACAGCGCAGTTGTAACTTTTACCGCCCGAAGTGTAGGCGCAAAAAAGTATGATCGTATTGATACCATTGCAACGGTATGCACGGTATTGGTTTTCGCTACCTGGGTTTTTCTTGGAGGGGTGACCATGCTGTTTAGCAGGTCTTTGCTCGACATCTTCACAACCGATCCGGATGTAATTAAACTGGGGATGCTGCGTCTGAATATCATAATAATTGCTTACTTCACCTGCGGCATCATGAATGTATATCCCGGTTTGTCCTATGGAATGGGCTATTCCATATCGCCTATGCTTTGCACGTTGGTAGGCGCCTGCCTGCTGCGAATAGTGTGGTTGGTTACGATCTTTTCCTGGTATCCTACAGAGTTCGCGCTCTTCGCTGCCTATCCTTTCACCTGGACGTTGGCGGGAATCGGTCAGGTAATCATCTTTTTCAATGCACGACGGCAAATTCGCAAACAAGTTGCGGCTTCATAAGCAATTCTGAATAAGAATGATAAGAATTCTTCGTAAAGTGAAAGCCAGCGAAGATATTGCCCAGGGTTTGTGGGTAAACAGAGAAACAAAAAGAAGGCCTTTTCCCATGTTGGAATCTATCCGGATGGTTTAAAGACTCAATAGCGCTGGTCCGCAAGTAGGAAAACGACATGACTACAACACCCTCTCCCGGTTCTGCCAGGAACTCACCCCAAGCGACATCCTGATTTCCTCCGGAACAACGGAGATTGCGGCTGGGTTATGCAAAGCGCACGGTTGCGGTACTAGACGGCGACCCCAACAATGATTTTCCCTTGATAGATAAAATCTTACAGAAAAAATTTGATATACCTTCTCTTTTTTGCGAACTTCTACGAAGTTTGGCGAATGTTGTGGTTCGTTTTCCTTAAACCCGCTGGTATGAATGAAAACCATGATGCTGCCGGCGCATAATTTTTATTTGCGGAGTTTATAGGCGCACTTCGCGGCAAAAATGGAATCCAGTGTCTCAAAAGCATATCTTAACCATTCGATGCCGCGTAAGCGCTTCAAAGGGTCCTGAACTTTAGCAATTATTGGAATAAACATCCCGCTTTGATAAACGCTGCTAAAAATATCCGTAAAGACCCCTGGAATATCTGCCGAATAATTACATGGTAAGAGCGAGGATTAAAGCTGTAAGGATTTGCTCATTATCCCAAACAAAAAAGGAGGCATTTATTTTGACTAAAGCAGATCTCATCGATAAAGTAGCGAGAGATACCATTAATCTCTCAATACGCGCTTGATCCAACCCCAAACGATCTTTTCCTGCAAGTATCGTTGATGATTGTTGCCGGTTAACTTCATGAAATCATGATAAATTGACTTCATGGTAATTCCAAAAAGGGGGTATCCCCTCTTTATCATTCCGCAAGAATTCCCCATGCTCATCATTGATTTTATAACCAATCCATAATTCAAAACCATAGCGCAAACCATTTTTCCATCAGATCAATGCTGATCCTCTCCTGAAATGCAAAAGGATGTAAATCCAGATATGACCGAAGCACTTCATCTTAAAACAAATACCGGAGAAGTCTTACCGCTTAGAACTTTAAATATTAATCAACTTAATAATTCCAAAAGGAAATACAAACAAGAGGTACAAAGTCAATAGTGACTTGCCTTTCAAAATTAGAACGTCAAATGGAACGTCAAAAACAAAAATTCGACGTCACAAAGCCCGTCGAATCAAGGTTTTCTTATGGTCGGGGCGACAGGATTTGAACCTACGACCCCCTGCGCCCAAGGCAGGTGCGCTACCAAACTGCGCTACGCCCCGATAAACAAAACAATTTGTTACGTAACTATCTGCAACTAATTTCCGTAACGCTTTAATAGTATACCTTAAATCCTTTTCTTCGTCAAGGGATTCCGGCTTCGATATTCAAAATCCCATACTTTGGAATCCTCAAGTCTCAATAGACCCTATTATTCAATCCGGTTTATCGAGGTGTTGATGCCGGAATCGGCTAACTCGATGATCCCATAAGATGGCCCCCGATAAGAACGTTCCACTGAAAGCGAACCCGGATTAAACAGTTTTACTTCATACCAGTCCGTGCAAACCGCTTCATGGGTATGCCCAAAAACCACCAAATTGGCTTGCCGTTCCCTTCCGGCCATCCCGATGCGCATCAAATCGCTTTTGACCCCGTGAAAATGGCCATGGGTCAACAATATCCTGTACCCGTCCAGGGTAAGCAGTTGTTCCGGCGGGTAAGAGGAACAAAAATCGCAATTTCCGGCTACCCCTTCGACTAAAATATCGATTTCATCTTTTAAACGGCTGATTTCACGGTAACCGTCACCGGTAAATAAAAGGAGATCTATCCGGCCCATCTCCCGGATTGCCTGTTTTAACCCGGAATAATTGCCGTGAATATCTCCGACCACTCCGATGCGCATGTGACTAAACTCCTAAGATACAAGTTCAAATAATCATATCAGACCTGAATCATTTTTTGTAATCGGGGAACCATTTTTTGAATAGCCTTTCCCCGGTGGCTAATGGCATTCTTTTGGTCAGCCGGAAGTTCCGCCATTGTTTTTTGGAATTCCGGCAAATAAAAGATGGGGTCATAACCAAAACCATGACTCCCTCTGGGTTCGGTGAAAATAATTCCCTCAACCGCCCCTTCCGTAAACTCGGATTTTCCGGCCGCAGGATCATAAACGGCCACTACCGAGCGGAAACGGGCCTTTCGCAAATCCTCCGGAACGTTCTCCAGTTTACTCAACAAATAGCGGTACCGTTGTTGGTCATTCCAACCGGGTTCGCCGTAGCGGGCGGAATAAACTCCGGGCTCGCCATGGAGGAAATCGACCTCAAGCCCTGAATCGTCCGCTAAGGTAAGTTCATGCGTGAAATCGGCAATGGTCCTCGCCTTTAAAAAAGCGTTTTCCCGAAAGGTTTTTCCCGTTTCCGCCACTTCCGGGGCATTGGGGAAACTGTCAATACCCATAACTTCCACAGGGAAAGCCTCCAGCATTTCCTGGAGTTCCTTAATTTTCCCTTTATTCCTCGACGCCAGGACGAGTTTTCGCACCGTCGATGCCTCCGATCCGTTTGGTAAGCGGACCCAACACATCCTTTTGAATCCGGACCAGTTCATCGATACCATGTTTGGCCAGATCCATCAAATCCAGCATTTCATCCCAGGAAAACGGTTTCCCTTCGGCTGTCCCCTGGACTTCGACTATTTTTCCGCTTCCGGTCATCACCAGATTCATATCCACCGACACCTTCGAATCCTCCGCGTAACAGAGATCCAATAATTGAACTCCATCATAAATGCCGACGCTGGTCGCAGCGAGAAAATCATATAGCGGCAATGGCTTATTCTCCGGAGTCACCTTGTGCAGAGCATAGGCCAAAGCGATAAAGCTTCCTGTCACCGATGCCGTCCGGGTACCGCCATCCGCTTGGATTACGTCGCAATCGATCCAGATCGTTTTCTCGCCAAGGGCATTCAAATTAACCACCCCGCGCAAAGAACGCCCTACCAACCGTTGGATTTCCTGAGTGCGCCCGCTGACTTTACCTTTGGAAACCTCCCGGATATTTCGTTGCGGAGTCGCCCTGGGAATCATCGAATATTCGGCGCTGATCCATCCAACTCCTTGTCCCCGGAGCCACACCGGCACCTTATCTTCAATCGTCGCAGTGCAAATCACCTTGGTATTGCCAACTTCGATTAAGACAGATCCTTCCGCGTGAATAATGTAGTCGGGATGAATCTTAACCTCCCGCAACTGATTTAATTTACGTCCGTCGATTCTTTCCATTCAACAACATCCCCTTTGGAGTCAATAGGATTATCCGAGATTCAGCATTCATTTACTTCCCTTATTCATTTTACTCTCTATAGTCTACAGTCTACGAACATCCACGGGCAAACTCATCCCGTCCCAGTTTATAGAGATCATGGCCGCCAGCATCAATCGCCACAACGACAGGGAAATCCACCACATCCAGGCGATAAACCGCCTCCGGGCCCAGATCGGGATAAGCTATCACTTGCGCATTTTTAATAGAACGGGCAATCAACGCTCCGGCGCCCCCCAGTGCGGCAAAATACACCGCCGAGTACTGCTTCATCGCATCGATCACTTCCGGAGAGCGCTGGCCCTTTCCAATCATCCCTTTGAGGCCTAAGCGAAGCAAATCGGGAGTATATGAGTCCATACGCCCGCTGGTGGTTGGTCCTGCCGAACCAATGACTCGTCCCGGCGGGGTCGGACAAGGGCCGACGTAATAAATGGTTTCCCCTCTCAAATCCACCGGCAGCGGGTTCCCCTCTTTCAAAGCAGCGATAAACCTTTTGTGAGCGGCATCACGCCCCGAAAGTAATGGGCCGCTCAATAACACGCTATCTCCCGCTTTTAACCCGGAAATGTCCCTTTCGCCAATCGGCAATTGAATTTTAATCCCTTTCATTATGGCACCCGCTTATGGAGGAAAATAAAATGCCCTCAGATTTCTCCGGTTTTTTCGGTTTTCAAATGACGCCGCTCTTATGCCTGGTTACGTGACAGGAGATATTGACAGCTACCGGAAGTCCGGCAATATGGGTCGGATAAGCGCCGATATGCACTGCCAAAGCCGTGCAACGCCCGCCCAAGCCTTGAGCCCCGATCCCTAATTCATTCATCGACTGTAATAATTCCGCCTCCAATTTAGCCAAACTCGGATTGGAGTTTTGTGAACCTATCTCCCGAAGCAACGCTTCCTTTGCTAGTAAAGCTGCCATTTCCATCGATCCGCCGATGCCGACTCCCACCACGATGGGTGGACAGGGATTAGCCCCGGCTATACTGACGGTCTCGATGACAAATTTTTTGACCCCCTCGATACCTGCTGCAGGGGTCAACATTTTCAAACCGCTCATATTTTCACTGCCGAAACCCTTTGGAGCCACAGTAATCCTCAATTGCTCACCAGGAACAATCCGGGTATGGATCACTGCGGGTGTATTGTCACCCGTATTAACCCGCTCCAAAGGATCAGCCACTATCGAATTTCTAAGGTACCCTTGTTTATAGCCGCGCCGGACTCCTTCATGAATAGCTTGCGCAAAGTCGCCGTCTTTGATTACCACTTGTTGACCGTATTCCACAAAGACAATGGCCATTCCGGTATCCTGACAGATCGGCAGCGATTCCGCAGCTGCAATTTGGGCATTCTCAACGAGCCTTTGCAGGCATTCCCGGCCAACCGGCGACTCTTCCGACAAAAGTGCATCTCCGAGCGCTTTCACAACATCGTTTCCCAGATCGGTGTTGGCCGTTTGACATAACTGAGCAACAAGACTGGTAATCTGTTCAGCTGCGATCTCCCGCATCAGAATCTCCTTTTTCAGGATTTCGTTTTATTCAAACACATCGGTTTATTACCATGTTCCCGGTGATATTGGACGCACTCGCAACAAACCCCATGCCGTGAACATGAGGTAAAAGTACAAGGACAGTTTTTTTGATTACGATCCAATTGAGGACAGGACATCTTTTCAACCTCTCCCGAGCAAAGTCAAAAGCACCGCTTTTTCGGCGTGCAAACGGTTTTCGGCCTGATCGAAAATAATCGAATTCGGACTTTCGATAGCGCCCCGGCTAATTTCATAACCGGTGTGGATCGGCATATCGTGCATAATCAGAGCCCGGCTTTCCTTTAACAATTCTTCATTCAGCTGATAAGGAAGCATTTTATCAATCCGCCGTTTTTTCTCATCCGCAAACTTCGGATCCAGGAAAAATTCCATATCCACCCAGGCATCGGTGTAAACCACATCCGCTTTGGCCACCGCCGCCTTAATGTCAAGCGTATGTTGATACAGCCCGGTTTTTTCCGCGGCGGTCATTAATTCCTGATCCAAACTGGCCTGGTTTACTTCCGGTATTACCAGGGTGATTTTCATGCCCAATTTGGTGCCGCCTTCCAGCAGTGAATTGGCTACGTTATTATGGATACCGACATAGACTAAATGGATACCTTCAAGATGCCCCTTATGCTCTAAAATCGTTTGAAAATCAGCTAAGGCTTGGGTTGGGTGATACTTATTATCGCAACCATTGATGACCGGTACCCGCGAGTACTCGGCCATTTCTTGGACTTGTTCAAACGTCAATACTCTGGCCATGATTGCATCCACATTACGGGCTAAATAACGCACTTCGTCTTTCATTTCCGCCAATATCAGATTGGTGCTCCGCCAATCCAGGTAAATTGCATGGCCGCCCAATTGGGTCATTGCGACTTCGTGAGATACCCGGGTCCGCGTGGAAGTCTTTTGAAAAATCATTCCCAAAGTGAGATGATCGAGGGCTTTCCAGTATTCAGGCTGATTATTCTTTACCCGGATAGCCAAATCAAGAATCTGTTGTAATTCTTTACCGGACCAATCTTTAAAGTTCAACATATGACGCGCTGCCATCTGTAACACCTCTTAAACAAAGTAAGCCAAAAGCTTAAGGCTTGATTCTTACCATTATAAACCATGCAGTCGTCCTACGTCTAGTCTTAATACATATAAAACCCAAGCCTTTCTTAGAATCATTTCCACCTATTTGAATTGAAAACTTTTACCAAGGATTTTGTTTTAATTTTTCCACTACTTGATGGTTCAATTGTGAAATCAGGACCTTCACAAGCTGCACTGTTGCTTCCACATCGGCAATGCTTATCATGCTGTGATGGCTATGGGCATACCGTACCGGTACCCCAATAACAACAGTCGGTACGCCGGTCTCATGTAATTGGAGATTTGTACCGTCGGTGCCGCCGCCCTCCCGCACGGTCACCTGATAAGGAATGCCTAAATTTCGCGCTTCAGCGATCACCATATTTATCAAAGCTCTATTGGCAATCATTGAGGGATCAAAATAACGAATCTGGGGTCCGCCGCCGAGCCGTCCCTGAATGAGGCTGCCGCCTTCCGGGAAATCATCCGCCGGGGTTCCCTCCAGTACCAAACAAATATCGGGCTTGGTTAAGGCGGCAATCGTCCGGGCTCCTTTGGTCCCGTTTTCCTCCTGAACGGTACCGGCGCCGAAAACTGTGTTGGGGTGGCTGTGAGCCAATTCGCTGAGGACTTTCAAAACAACTCCGCAACCGGCCCGATCATCAAAAGCCTTCCCGATAATAGCGGATGATTGGTTAATCAAAGCAGCCTTTACAGCCGGTACTACCGGATCCCCCGCTTCTATGCCCAAAGCCGCCGCCTGGTCTTTATTGCCGGCGCCAACGTCAATATAAAGGTCACCGATTTTGATTTGCCGGCTTTTCTCTTCTTCCGTCATATAATGAGGCGGTTTGGCGCCAATTACCCCGAGATGGTCACCCTTTTTGGCGCGAACCAAGACACTTTGCGCAAGCAAGGCCGGTGCATACCATCCGCCCAGCGGTACAACCTTTAAATACCCGCTGGGCAGAATACCGCGTACCATCAACCCCACTTCATCAAGGTGGGCCGCCAATAATATCCTCGGTCCAGCCTCCTTCCCATGATGGGTGGCGACAATACCGCCTAAATTATCATAAAAAACTTCACCAAATGGAGCGGCTTCTTTTTGAAAAACTTCCCGAACCTCTCCTTCAAAACCGGAAGGGCCGAAAGCATTCGACAGATCCATCAGCAATTTTCTTAATTCCATTGGGGCATCACCTTTCACTTTTAATTCCCGATATTTTATGTTCTGGTATTGTAACCCATTTCCTTCAAAAATTTGTGAGTTTCATCAAAACTTCCTTCAGAGGATACCGCCATTGAATTTATAAATTGGTTGGTTGACGTATCAGTCCAATTGGTAGTTTACAGGCTTCGTTCTCGGGTTATAATTAAATTGGTTGGTACCAATTTGGAATTTCATCTGAGGTGGGACATGAATTTATTCATCGATCGTAACAACCCGATACCTGTATACAAACAAATCCGCGATCAGATTCAAGAAATGATTTTATCCGGTGTTTTACAACCGGGATTTCGGCTTCCTCCCGAACGAAAACTGGCGGAACAATTGGGGGTAAACCGAAGTACCGTTTTGAACGCTTACCGTGATTTGCGGGCCGACGCATTTGTCAGTTCCCATACCGGTCAAGGTACGGTTGTAGCTTCACCCTCTCTGGAGATTGCTGAAAAGAGCGGTATAAAACCCGATCCACTCCCTTGGCGGCAGTATTTTAGCGCGAGCGCCGCCCGGATGCAAGAACCTTTGGTCAGTAATGTACTCAAAGATGCCAATCGCTCCAATGTAATTTCCTTTGCAGCCGGTTTTTCGGGCAATAGTGCCGACCCTGTTGATGAACTTCTGACAACCCAAAACCGTTTGCTTAAAGATTACGGAAGTATCCTGCTCCAGTACAGCGCCACTGAAGGGCATTATCCGTTAAGAGAAAGTCTCTGCCACATAATGGAGAGTCGGGGAGCCATGGTCTCTCCGGAGGAAGTTTTGGTGCTTTCAGGGTCCCAGCAGGGTATTGACATTGCGACCAGAATTCTTGTGGATCCCGGCGATATTATCGTTGTAGAGGAACCCACCTTTTTCGGAGCGCTCCAAATTTTTCAGAGCGCCGGAGCGCGGATAATCGATGTACCCGTTGACCGGAACGGTATGATTGTAGACTTATTGGAACCCTTATTGCAGAGATATAAACCGAAATTTATCTACACCGTTCCGACCTTTCAAAACCCATCCGGGGCCGTCCTCAGCCTGGAACGGCGTAAAAGGCTCCTGGAATTGGCATATCAGTATCAAGTACCGATTATTGAAGATGATCCCTACGGGGAGCTGCGTTACGACGGGAAATCCATACCCACTCTTAAAGCTCTGGATCAATATGGGTATGTAATCTACTTGGGGACATTTTCAAAAATTATGTTCCCCGGATTGCGGATTGGATGGGTTGCAGCCACCCTGCCCGTAATCCGCCAGTATACCCTGGTGAAACAAATGGCGGATCTCCATACCAATAGCTTGGGCCAGTGGATCATGGATGATTTGATACGGCGGGGGGTTTTTTCCAAAAGAATCGCCACTTTAAAAAAGGAAAATTGCAAATGCCGGGATATCATGGCCCAGGCCCTGAAAGAACATGGGCATCCCGAATTAAAATGGGCCCTGCCCGAGGGCGGACTTTATTTTTGGTGCCGGTTACCGGAAAATGCTAATCTGGCAAGGCTAATCGCCAAAGCCAACGACAAACACGTTGTTTTTGTGCCGGGCAATATTTTCTATTCCCAAAACGGCGGTGAAGATCATATTCGACTGAGTTTTGCCTCAGTCGCTCCGGACAAGATTGGGCCGGGCATTCAGGCTCTCAATCAAGCTCTTGGAGAAGCGCTCGCTCTTTACCAAAGCCCGCTTGTTCATTATGAGAAGGAAATACGGCCCATTTTATAAGTATTCCTATAAAACTTAAATATAGAGAGGGGACTTGATTAGCATGTCTGTTCAATTTGCCAGGCGGATGGAGTATATGAGGGCTTCTGAAATCCGCGAACTCCTTAAACTCACTGAAAATCCGGAAATCATTTCCTTTGCGGGCGGAACTCCTTGTCCGGATCTCTTTCCGGTTCAGGAAATCTCCGAAGTGACCTGCAAAGTTCTGGAAGAATGCGGCAAGCAAGCACTGCAATATAGTACTACGGAGGGCTTTCCTCCCCTGCGGCAGAAAATTGCCCAGAGGTTGAATTCGAAATTTCAAACCAATTTCACCCTGGATAATATTTTAATCACCAGTGGTTCCCAACAGGGCATTGATCTGGCCGGTAAAATCTTTTTAAACGAAAATGATGTCGTACTCTGTGAAAAACCTATGTATCTGGCAGCCATTAATGCCTTTAAGGCCTACATGCCAAAATTCGTTGAAGTCCCCACGGATGAAAACGGCATGATACCTGAGAAACTGGAGCAAATATTAAGGGGTACCCAGAATGTCAAATTGATGTATATCGTACCCGATTTTCAAAACCCCACCGGCATCAGCTGGTCGCTACAGCGCCGCCGCCAATTTATGGACATCGTTAATCAATATGATATCGCAGTCTTGGAAGATAATCCCTACGGCGAGTTGATCTATGAAGGGAAAATCCTGCCCTCGGTTCAATCCATGGACAAAAAAGGGCAAGTAATCTGTCTTGGCACTTTTTCCAAGACTCTGTGTCCCGGACTACGGATTGGTTGGGTTGGAGCCGAATCGAATATTCTGGAAAAATTCGTTTTGGTCAAACAAAGCGCCGATCTACATTCTTCCAGCTTAAGCCAGCGTAAAATCGCCAAGTACCTGGAAACGTACGATTTTGACGCCAATATCGCAAAAATCCGTTCCAGTTACAAAAAACGCCGCGATATCATGATCCGGACGATGGAAAAGGAATTTCCCTCCACCATCAAATTTACCCACCCCAAAGGGGGATTGTTTACCTGGGTTGAACTTCCGGAAGGAATTAACGCCCGGGATGTTCTGGTGAAAAGTTTGGAACACCGGGTTGCTTTTGTACCGGGCGGTGCTTTTTACCCCAATGGGAGCATGGAAAATACCATGCGGCTCAATTTTTCAACCATGCCGGAAGAGCGGATCGTCGAGGGAATCAAACGGCTCGCTCAGGTCCTTACTCAATTTATGCAACCCGAATGATTTTAATGTTTATTTCTGAAAATAATTCATCACACCCTGGAATATTCCGGCAGCCGCTTTTTGACGGAATTCCGGGGTCGCAATCACACTTTCCTCCTGGAAATTGGAGAGAAATCCAACCTCCACCAAAATGCTGGGCATTTGGGCTTCGCGGACCACCACAAAATCATCATCGACTCTGTGTGATTTGATACCAAGGCTTTTAAATCCGGTGGTCTGAATGATTTGCTCCAAAACATCCTTGGCCAAAGTTTGAGACTCACTACGGTTCTGGCGACACCAAACTTCGATTCCGTTGACGCTCGAATCGGGATGATTGTTGGTATGCACACTCACAAACAAATCGGCATAAAGAAAGTTCGCCAAAAATGGCCGTTCGTATAATCCGATAAATGTGTCGTCGATCCGGGTCATGGCCACACTGGCTCCGGCATTTTCCAAGTCGTCTTTCAAATGCATCGCCACTTCCAGGTTAACATCTTTTTCCCGAATGCCCTGCCGTCCGCAGGCCCCCGAATCAACTCCGCCATGCCCCGGATCGATGATAATCGTCTTTCCGATAAGCGGCGACTTTTTAAAATTAATCGTCAATTTACGCCGGTCGGAAGAAAGTTGCGTATCATAACCGGTCCAGCGGTTCAAGTCCAAATCGATTCGAACTTCGGTGGTGCTCACCGGTACCAGGCGAACTTCTTTAACATAACTATTCCTGAATTTCGGAACGGACAGGTCCGGTTCAAACCGGGAATAATCCAGGTCAATCTGGAGCTTATCTGAATTGTTTGATTTGGTTATGTCGCTGACCAATTCGCCATCGGCCTCTATCGTCAAGCGGCCACCCTGCTCGGTATCAAACCAATTGACTTGGTGGATCCGTTGAATCGTCCGGATTTCAAGTAAGTTGGGATTATCGCGCGCATGAAGAACAAAGCAAGGAGCCGTATCATTCCCATTCAGATCGAGAACGACCCGGACTGTGTCGGGATTAAATTGGCTCATCCGGACTTGGCTAATCCATTTACCATCCCCGGGGAGGGGGTTCGTCGAACCATCCAGGGTGGCTCCGTCAAAATCCACAATCAGGCGGTTGGGATTCACCGCCGTCTTTAAATCGTAAACAGCCGGAAACGAAGTTTTTATGTATACCTTATGTTCTTGATCTTTTTGAAAAAAACTAATGTCCTGCACTAAATAATTGAAAACAATATATACCTGGTTGTCATGATCGGGACTGGGAATAATTTTATATCCGACAGCCCGGTCTAAATCGAAAACCAGCCGCACTGTGGTTGGGGTAGTCTGGTTAAAACGAATATTTTTTACCACCGGGTCCTCGCCAGTCCTGCAATCCAAAGTAAAATGAGCCTTCACGCCTGTAACATCAACTACCAGACGATTGGGGTTTACAAGCAGAGCGCCTTTGGTTTTAAAGGAATGAGCCCCCACCAAAAGAAAAGCCGGCCTTTCCTTGTATTGAACGTTCTCGATTCCCAGTAAGTAATTGTGTTCCCAATCCAAATCCAAATGGCGCCCATCCTGTTTTTTAACCACCAGACCCAGGCGAAGGATAAATTCCACCGGCAGCCAAATTTGATTGTCACGTTCAAATGGAGCGTTTTTTAAATAACGGGTTTGACCATTCGACTGGTATTTTGTGCTCCCTGCATTCATATGAATATTGTATTTCCCGAAATGCAAATCAATATTGCTCCCTGAGGGGTCCCAATCATTGCCGATATTCAAATATTTTAAAAACGGCAGATTAATATAGCGGACCCCGTTTTTTTCGGTCACCCGGATATCGGAACTTAATTTCACACCTCCGAAAGTGAGGGTTATGTTGTTACGGCTTTCTGCAAAAACCGCTCCGGTCGTCAGGAGCATGCAAAGCGCCCAGACTACGAATATTTTTTTTAAGTACAACCAATATTCCCACCTTTCGGATTCAATGAAAACAAGAACCCAAGATCACATCATAATTTCTACGCCCGATCCCATTGGGTTTTCAGTGAAAACGCTGTTAAATGACATTTCGCCGTTGATTTCTTCACTTCCTGCTTTTATAAACAATGGTAAAATATACAAATCAATCGATCTTCTCCAGGTTTGCATAGGCTAAAATCAATGATTTAATGCCCAGCCCAGGAAAGGCGATTTTCACCTGCGCTTCGGCCCCTGCGCCTTCCTTGGTAACCACGGTTCCAACTCCCCACTTGGGATGGTTGACCTTGCATCCAATCTGAATCTCATCGGGATTGCTTGCTTTGGTCATAACCGGTTTGGACGGAAGGGCGGACTTCGTTTCTCCCGCAACTGGCCTTGAGGGTGTATTGCTACCCGGAGATAAGTTCCTCCGTTGCATCTTTATATTAATTATCGACTCTTTTGGCAATTCCATTAGGAATCGGGAAGGAATTGAATTGTTAAAATTTCCATACATGGTTCGCATGTTGGCATGAGTGATATACAAACGCTGTCTTGCCCGGGTGATTCCAACATAACAAAGGCGCCGTTCCTCCTCGAGTTCACGGTTCTCCAATAAAGAACGGCTGTGAGGGAACAGACCTTCCTCCAGTCCAACCAAGAAAACAACTGGAAACTCAAGTCCCTTAGCCGAATGGAGCGTCATCATCACGACCGCGTCGGAATCAGCCTGATAATTATCAATATCCGCCACCAAAGCGACTGTTTCCAAAAAGGCGGCCAAGGATTTATCATCGCTATTGCGTTCAAAATCTACCGTTAATGCAATAAATTCATCCAAGTTTTCCATTCGGCTCTGAGCCTCAATGGTCCCTTCATTGCGTAACTCCATCAAATAACCGCTGGTATGGAGGATGTCCTCCGCCAAGTCTTTCACGCTTAAAGTATCTCTTTTACCAACCCAGCTTTGCAATAACTGATGAAATTCTTGTAACGGCTTAATCCCTCGGTTGGTTAGGCTGGGAACTTCCAGGATATGGTCAAACCCTTCTAAAACCGTATAGGTATTATCTTCTAAAAAATACAGGAAACGTTCATAACTGGCCTCGCCGATCCCGCGTTTGGGGGTATTGACGATGCGCCCCAGACTGACTTTATCGGCCGGATTATAAACCAAACGCAAATATGCCAAAATATCCTTAATTTCTTTCCGCTCATAGAACCGCATCCCGCCAATGACCCGGTAAGGAATATTGCGGCCCATCATTGCTTCTTCAAAACTGCGGGATTGCGCATTCGTGCGGTACAACAAAGCAAATTCGCTGAATTTGCGTCCTTCCTCCCGCGCTAATCTGCCTATCTCCTCAGCCACAAAGCGGGCTTCGTCTCTTTCGTCATCCGCCTGATAAAGCTGAATTTTCTCTCCCTCATAATTCTCGGTCCATAATTTCTTGCTCTTGCGGCCCCGGTTGTTCTTGATAACTTCATTGGCAACGTGCAATATGTTCTTGGTGGAACGGTAGTTTTGTTCCAGTTTGATTACCTTAACGCCTGGAAAGTCCCGTTCAAACTCCAGGATGTTGCGGATATCGGCGCTTCGGAAGCTGTAAATCGACTGGTCGTCATCTCCGACCACGCATAAATTTTGATACTTGGAAGCCAATAAGTTAATGAGTATGTATTGGGCATGATTGGTGTCCTGATATTCATCCACCATAATGTAACGAAACCGTTCCTGATATTTTTCAAGCACTGCCGGAACTTCATTGAAAAGGCGCACCGTCAGCATGATTAAATCATCGAAATCCAATCCGTTGTTGCCCCGGAGTTTCTTTTGATATTGTTTATAAACTTCTGCCGTGATACGCGCAAAATGATCGGCCGCCTGATGCTGGTACTCATCCACGCCAATCAATTCATTTTTGGCGCTGGAGATCGAACTTAGCAGCGCTTTGGGATGGTATGTTTTATCGCTCAGATTCATTTCTTTAAGAATGTTTTTGATGATAATCAATTGATCCTGGGTGTCAAAGACCACAAAATTCTTTTCAAAGCCGAGCTCTTCAATATCCTGGCGCAATATCCGCACGCAGGCGCTATGGAATGTGGAAACCCACATGGAATTGGCGGCTGGTCCAATCAGGCCTTCCACCCGTTCTTTCATTTCTCCTGCGGCTTTATTGGTAAAAGTCACCGCCAGGATTTGCCAAGGCGGCACTCCTTTGGAAATCAGGTAAGCAATCCGCTGGGTTAAAACCCTGGTCTTGCCGGAACCGGCCCCCGCTAAAATCAGAAGCGGTCCCTCGGTATGACAGACCGCTTCGCGTTGTGGCTCATTGAGATTCGCTAACATATCCAATACAAAATCACTCCCGGAAATAATTTACGTTTACCCTATCAGAGATGAGTCCGAAAATAGTATTCCGGATGGATTAGGGTTTCTCCTGCCTTTGGTTTGAGTTTTAGTGAAAGTTATCCAATTGGGACGGATATATTTACTTCATCCTCTATCGATAGTCCCCACCCCGGATGCCGGGCAATCGAAAGAATGAAAATGGGGCATTTTTTCTCGCGCAGAGCTTTTTACCAACAATATTTCCGTCTTTTCTCCGCGCCTGGGTCACTTATAGTGCCGGCGCCTTAGGGCGGGAAATTCTATCTTTTAGGCTCCGAAGTCACTCCGGCAGTGTGAATTCTCAAATCCTTTTTGCAAACCGACACTCCCGTTGTTCCGGTCTGCACTCCCTACGGTGCGGTTTTTCAAATCCTTTTTGTAAACCGTCACTTCGGCTGTGCCGGTCTACAATCCCACGGTGCGGTTTTTCAAATCCTTTTTGTAAACCGTCACTTTGGCTGTGCCGGTCTACAATCCCACGGTGCGGATTTATCTTCGACAGAGAGGATTCGATCCATTGATCCGCTATCGAGTAAGAGGTAGGTGATTAATTCATCTACCGGCGGACTTTCACGGCCCTGCTACTGCCCATCCCGGGCGAACAATAAAAGCAACCGCCCGATATACCCGTCCGGTTGCTTTTCTGTTATGTTTGTCTTTTTAGGCTGCGTTAAATTACTTCCATAAGAACGAAGGATTTAAAGTTCAACCTCATTAAAAAACCGCTCCCATCCTCGAAATCGGTATCCCCGGTCATCGATATATAAAATTCCACGGGGTTTTCCAAATACGATACAATCATAAGGGATGTTATTTCTTTCCAGCCATTCAATTGTGGCGGCTTTCTGGGAGCGAAAGCGCGAAGTGCACAGGATAATGTGATAACCTTTTTGTTTTAACCGCCTAATGGCGTCCTGAGCTCCCTCAACAACGGCTCTCTCTTCTAAAGGTATGTTACACTGCTCAATGGCAAGCACACCGTCTATATCGACGATCAGAATTCTACTATTCAATAGGTTGATTTTTTCGATGCCGTTGAGTTCCGGTTTCCTTGTAGTCTCGGGTGTGTTGGAACCGAAGCTGTCTTCCATTTCGTTGTTCATTTCCAGTCATCCATAGATTTTATCAGATTTCTAACAGTTACATATACTGATGCCTTGAATAAAATAATACTTCCGGGGATTATGGATGATTTGAAGGATTTTACCGCCTGCTCCACCGTTTCGAAATACTCCATTTTTGACTCCGGGGCGCCTTCACTTTTGGCGCCCGCCACATATTCCTTGGCCCATTTGCCTATCGCAATCAGCTTCTCGAAGGGGATCCGCGCAATCTGTTGTCCGATGGTAAAGTGAACGTTTTTCGCATATTCTACGATCTGCTCATCCGGCCTTTCAACGTCTCCCATCACCAACATAACCGGCCTTTTCTCCGCGAACTTGGGGATCTCTTCCAATAACAATTGGGTAGACTCGGGGTTTGCGTTGAAATTATCATCAATCAAAATCGTATCCAAGGGCCCAGCCGACACTTTTAATCTTCCGGCCATTGGTTTGAAAACCGCCAAACCTTGACGGATATCTTGAATGTCCATCCCCAGCTCCAGTCCGACCAAAACAGCAGCAAGGGCATTGGCCACATTATATTTCCCAACGGTATTCAGGGTACAATCCATTTCAATTCCCTTTCCCCTGACGACAAAATAAGTCTTAAATTTTTCATATATAATATTCTCAGTCCATAAATCATACTTGTCGGAAAATCCATATCGTAACACGCGGCCGCTGTATCTGTTTACCGGGAATTTATTGCAGTTATAATCCTCACCATTGATGATCAGCACGCCATCGGGATCAAGAAATTCCATAATTTCGGCTTTCGCCTCAATTATTTTCTCAATAGAACCTAATGTAACATAATGAGCCCGCTGGATGGATGTCAAGACAGCAATGGAAGGCCTGATAATACTCGAGCTAAAGCCCATATAGCCCTTACTTTTCATTCCCGCCTCTATAACCGCCGCTCTATGAAAATCCCTTAAATTGAGGATGTTTGAAGCCGCTCCAAAAGCAGTATTATAATTGGCATACCCCACCAGAGCGGGCATCCCGGCATTTAAAACCGCTCCGATCATGTCTTTGGTAGTGGTTTTTCCAGCGCTTCCAATGACCTGTATCAAAGGTATATCAAACTTAGTACGGTAAATTCCCGCCAATGCAATTTGAAACATAATCCAATTGCCCACTTCAATCATTCCCATTCCGGCCTCTTTCCATTTTTCCACAGTAAACCGGCATGGCTTATGCACAACAACGCCTGATGCATTGCAGTTCACCATTTTTTTCAATAAACTTTCTTCATCATCTTGCGAAAAACAGAGATAGAGACAGTTCTCCTCCAGTTGATCCGGATTTTTTACAACATATTTTATAGGCTTGTTGTTCCAGGTTAATACTTTTCCCTCCGGTAGCTCTTCAAGTTCCTGTATCAGTATTTTTTCCATTTTCATCCCCTCTCTTTCTTATATTTTATTAATCATGATGGAATTGTTTTACTAACTAACATAATAGTTTTTGAGAGACCGGTCGAAAACGCGCAATGATCCTATCGTATGGGATATGGATAGATACGACCGATTCAAGGGAGCCATCAGAAACTTATACATTTTTTTACTTTTCTCTCTTCTGACATAGAAAAGTTAGAAACTCTTAAAAACTATCAATATTTGAACTTTCTATCGCTTATCTCATATATCCCGAATCATTACAAAATATGTAGGTTAAAATAAATATTTTTCGATGTTGTAACCTCATGTATCAAACAAACATAATTTGTAATGGTTATATTCTTAACCCTGGAGGTGCGCAAAAGTGGCTAATCCAATATCCGGCATCACCCTTTGCGATACAGTCCTGGAAGAAGCGATTGCTACTGTTAATCAAGCCGTTTTTATCGCAAAACATTTATTACAAAAAACAAAACGTGTCGCCGAGCGTTTAGCGGATTTCCCATCAAACAATCCCATTTAATATGAAGAAATGGAAGAGTGAGCTCCAATAAAAAATAATGCCTGCTTAGCATCTCCGAAAGAGCTCGCGGTTTTATATTCTTTAAAAAGAGGTGGAGAGCATGTGGGCTAAAATAAAAACCATTCCATCCAGCCGTAAAATTATCTATTTGCCTTCATCATTATCTTTAGACCATGAACAAGCCAACGTGACATTTGGTGGAAAATCAACCTCCGCCGAAATCCAATACCGGGATGATCTTGAGTTGACAGCAGAAAATTCTTTTCAAAGGCCCGGTCAAATCATGCTTTCGGACAAATTAAAAGATGAAATCTTCATTGTGGAACCACTCGTTTACCAGTTGAAAATATCCGCTTCCACCATTGCCATCGGACCTGTTATCGGTCTTTTGCTCGGCAATGATACCCGGCGCTATCATCCTGAACATATGGAAAAGTATTCCGACCGGTTTGGCATCTATCATGAAGTTGGCGGACTGATTTATGCCTTTTCTCCAGAGTGGATTCATTGGAAAACCCAAACAGTTCATGCCATGTATTATGATTATTTTAAAGCATCATGGGAATATGGGTTTTTCCCTTTACCGGAAGTTATTTACCGGCGGGATTTTCATACCAGTCCGGATTCTATTAAAAAGCTGGTTGAATTCACCGGGAACAGGCTTTTTAATTCTCACCGTTTTTCCAAGTATGATTTATATGATTTTCTCAGTCCGGATCCCGAATTAAGCAAATACCTGCCTCCCACGGAACTGTCGCTTCATTTTGACCAGGTGAGGGAATTTATAAACCGTCATTTGAATGTTATTTTTAAACCAATCGACTTATCGCGGGGCCGGGGCATATGTGTTATCGAAAAAATAGATTCCCGCTATAAAATCAGTGATTACAGGTTTAAAATACCCATTGTCTCTGAGCTTAACAATGATGGGGAATTAAAAAACTTTTTCGTCTTCAACAAGGAATTGTTTGCCAAATATTTAATCCAAAAGTACCTGCCTCTGGCCAAGATTGGAAATTCCCGTTTTGATATCCGCGTGGTTATGCAAAGACACCCGGATAAAGATTGGGGATGTACGGGAATTGAATGCCGGGTTTCCAATGGCAACAGCCATATAACCAACATTTCAAGAGGCGGCTACGCCTTATCGCTGGATGATGCTTTACGCAAAGCTTTCACTACGGATTATGAAATACTGAAACAGCAAATTCAGGAACTATGTTATAAATTCTGCTTGTATATGGACTGCAGCGGAAAACATTATGCGGAGTTCGGTTTGGACATTGCCGTCGATGATGCCAGAAACCTCTGGCTGATTGAAGCCAACGTATTTCCCAGCTTCAAAGGCTTTAAAAAAATGGATCCCCAGATCTATCTTTCCATCCGCTATACTCCGTTGCTTTATGCGCTTTCGCTCACCCAATTCGGAGGATAATGCGAAGTTGCTTTCGATTTGAGAACTATTCAAGAGCAACTTAGTATTTCATACCAATTTGCTTCATATTTGGTTATGAATGCAAATTGGTATAATCTGCAACGAGGAGAGAGCAAAATGAAAAATGAGATCACTCTCGGAACAAATGCCGGTAATTCTTCCGATTTTGTCATCCATCCGATCAAAGCGGCTGAGATTGGCCTGGGAAGAAAAAAATTTGCCGTGATCAGCTTTGGGAATCAAAAATTTTCCGTCAGTATCGTTATCAATGACAAAATCCCGTCCGATCAAATTTTGCTTTCCGAGAAACTTATCGCTACATTCCATCTGCCTGAGTATCCCGTATATGAAATATCGTTTGCCAATCAAGAGATTATTCTCGGACCTTTCATTGGATTGCTGCTAAGTAAGGAAAACAACCGTCTGACCCCTTCCGGTCTTAAAAAAATGCTGGTCTATGTTAGTGAATATTCTAAACTGCACGGGGTGGTGGTTGCGTTTGCTTTAGACAAAGTGGACCGTGTTCAGCGGTTCATTGAGGGCTATTGTTACGACCCCATACTTAATTACTGGCGGGAAGGGATTTTCCCCTATCCTTCATCCATATACCGCACGATTGGGTTGAGTGAGGAATGGAAAAACCACTTTCTGTCTGTTATCGGCGATAAAATTTTCAACAGCCGCTATTTTGATAAATGGCAGATGTATCAATGGTTTTCCAATGATAAGGTTCTTAACCGTTATGTTCCCGATACCACTTTATATCATTCGCCGGAAGATGTACTGGATATGCTCAAAAAATTTAAAAAAGTCTATCTGAAACCCGTCTCAGGCCTCCGAGGCCGCGGCATCGTCCAAATCAGCGGCGCAGACCAGTTATTCCTTTTCAAATATCATGAAGACCAAGAAAATCACAGCGTCACGCTGAAAAATTGGAATGATGCCCGGGAATATATCCAAAAACGGTTCGTTCGTGGAAGATACCTCATCCAACAAGCTGTCAACCTGTTGGAATATCAAGGCGGAGTCGTTGATTTCCGGTGTGTTGTTCAAAAAAACCAATCCAATGCCTGGGTATGTAAGGCTATTATTGGGCGGGCCGGTGGAAACGGCAGCATTGTAAGTAATATATCCAGCGGTGGATCGGCTTTTATAGCTGAGGAGTTGCTGAAAAGAGTTTTAGCCGCACCTGAACAAGAGGTCTTGGTAATAAAAGAAAGCATCGCGGCCTTAGCCTGCACTATTTGCAACACCTTAGATGAATTCGGCATCCATTGCGGAACTCTCGGGCTTGATATCGGGGTTGACAATAAGGGGCAACTTTGGCTTATTGAAATCAACAACCGCGATCCCGACCCCACGATCGCTCTGGATATCCATGACCAACAACTATACCATGGTTTAAAAACCGGACCACTATTTTACGCCAAATTTCTGGCCGGTTTCAAAGCAGATAGGGTTTAATCTAAAGAGTATCCAGATATCTAACACCCCTATCTGCAATATTGCCATATAGGGAGGCGTCGATTTTGGTTGAGCGAACTTCAAATCAAATTCAACTGGGCAAATGGGACTTTCATGAAATCGAATTAAAGGATAAGAGCATGTTTTCCGAGTATATCCAAGCCACTGAATACCCAGCCAATTTATGGTCATCAAATTTCCCTTATCTTTGGGCATCTTCCCAATCAAGTTTGCGAAAAATACTTTGGAAAGTTGTCGACGGCATGTTGGTAACCTTCTGCCACTCTTATAAAAACACCTTGTATTTGTTTTGTTTACCCTTTGGAAAAGGCAGTTCCCGGCGAGTAACGGAGGTTTTGAATCAATGTATGAAATACTGCTATGAGTGGAATCATCAAGAAAAGCACCGCACCTTGGTAAGGATGATCAATGATTGCCAGCTCCAATTTTTGCGAAGTTATCCGGAATTTGACAATCTTTTTCAACCCCTAAACTTGCAGGGAATTGAACGGCATCTCTCAATTAAACATTTAGCCGCTCTTTATGGAAAAGACTTTAGAAATATTCGAAGCCGAGTCAACAAATTTTCCAAGGAAAATCAGGATGTAGTCATCCGAAAATATCATACAGAGGATTATGAGGCCTTAATCGAATTAGGCAACCATTGGGCAAGTGCGGCTAAAGAGAGAAATTTAGCGGTATTCGATAAAGTATATTATCGCGAACTCATCAAGCACTGTGACGAATTGGAACATATCATCTTGGTTTTTCAAAAAGGGGCTCAGATCATCGGAATGGTCGCAGGCGGACAATTACCAACCGGGCAGGCCTGGGGCAGTATCATAAAATATGAAGCCGGGTATCCCGGCTTGTCGGAAACCCTGATTATCGAATTTGCCCGGGAGCTTAATCGAATCAACCCCAGCCTAGAGCTGCTGAATGTAGGCAGCGATCTTGGGGCGGGAGGTCTCAGAGATTACAAGTTGAAGTTCAGACCGGTTTTAAATTTAAAACGCTATCAAGTATTCATTCAATAGGCGGTAAATCCTTTAGCCAATTCTTCTTGGTGCAGGTTGGGTCCGATTTCATATGGCCTGGCTTTCGTTACCCTAAAAATCGCCCAAATTATAGTATTTGAATTAAACGAACGAACCCGCCCCTCCTCCCAATACCTAGGGTGGGGCTTTTTAACTTTAGTATATAAAATTCAAGGGCAATGGCTTCCTTTCAATCACTTTATTAAGAATCTCATTGAGTTCATCAAACTTGTACGGCTTGGTCGCAACTCCGCTTAAACCATATTTTTCATAATCGGACATCACCGGATCATTGCACTTCCGACAATGATGCTGGAAGCATAATATAAAAGGTAGTGCCGATTCCCGGCGCTGATTTCACTTCCAGGTAACCCTGATGCTTTTCAATGATTGAATAGGACGTTGATAAGCCCAGACCATCACGGGCTTGTTAAATCACTCCCGATTTTCTTGATTGGGAAAACCAATCAAAATGGTTATGCACAATCAATTGTTCTTTGGTATGACCCGAACCCTTTGCGTAAGCGGAGTTAACAATGATAAAATTGAAATCTTGGTCCAAAAAAGCCAGGTTAACATGGATATTTTCAATAAGGATAAGAGATCTGAGTACGATAAAAAACCTCCGTTCCATAAAAAGAACAGAGGTCTGGGTTTTATTTCTTATTCTTCAGGCGCAAACAAACTAAAGATTTACCACCGGTAAATCACCGTTCTCAAGCAGAATGGCGGTGGCCATATTTGTTGCGGAGCTTGATATAAGGTTACACAAAAGGTTCTAAAAAGCAAACATCCTCAATGGTATGATAAAAGTCTCTCAATACCTTCCATCGACATGTCCGGTCCGAATGAACACCGTTAAATACACCCGTAATGGCTGCTTGAATTTGTTCCTTGCGTAACGTCCATGTACCGGGTGATGGTCGAAAATATAAATACATCGGTAAGCCGTCATCAACGGTCGGACACTTATACCGAATCGCCAACCTTTTGGCGCCAAGCCGTTCATAAAATTTTATTCTCCGCAGTTGCTGTACAAAGCCTAAATCATCTTTGTCAGGAATCTCCACTTCCAAGAAAAGCCCCAAAAATTCGCCGCCATATTCAACTATTTTGTTAAACAACAGCGTTCCATAGCCCGAATTTTGACAAGCAACATCAATGGCGATATAATCCAGCCATAATACAAGCGGATCAGCCATTTTATAGACGAACGCATATCCGACGATATGATTCAGCCTCTGATCCTTGGCCAGCAAAAGCTTATAGTTCCCCCCGCTTATCAACGAGACGAGTTGCGGATAGTCCTTCCTTTCCTTTGCGGCAAACTCATGTTCAAATCGTTTATAAACAAATTTTAAATCGTCCATGCCGCCTTCCAATAGCTCTATACGCTTCCATTCACCGGTAGCCATTTCCGCTGTCTCCTTATGGGGTAAACCCGAATCAATCTGACTCGCATTGTTCTTCTTTCAATCCCCGGCAAGTTTCACCCTTTCCCATTAAAAACATTCAAGTCTCTAACTATCCAGCAGTGTTTGAATGTTCAATGCCCTTAAAATAGCTTGGCGGTTAATCACTCCCACCAATTTTTGTTCCTCAAAAACCGGGATTTGTCTCAATTCTTTAAACATTATAAAAAAAGAAGCAATTTCTTCCAATGTTGCATCCCTGGGGATACTGATAAAATTTTTGACCATGATATCGCGAACTTGCAATCCGGGTTTAAATTCGACTACCTCTGTTATTCCGACAATTCCAATAACTTGCCCGTTACTGTCGCATACCAGCAGGTTATCAAGGTTACTTCCCAACAAACATTCAGAAACTTGATGAACGTCCGCAAAGGCGTCCACCGTCATAAAATCCTTCGCCATAATATCTTTTGCTTGCATTTTACCTTCTCCCTTCTTTTTAAAAAGTTAATATTTAATAGGCATTAATTCTTATGGATACAACCTGATATTCATATTCGCCTCCCGGCGCCTGGACTCGAAAACGATCATCTACCGTTTTCAAGAGCAACGCTTTACCCATAGGCGATAAGAAGGAGACTTCCTGAGAATCAGTGCTCTTTTTAAGCGGAGAAATCACTCTATAGCAACTTCTTTCACCATTGCCAACATCCTCAATGGTTGCCTCCGAACCAACCACCACGTATGGGAATTCATTCGCTCCGGTTGAAACCGTTACGATATGGGGAAGCAAATTATCAAGCTTCGTTACGGATTTGGCTAAAATTTGCCGCAATTCCTCGGTTTCATTTGACGGTTTCCTCAAGAATTCATCGAAGATTTCTTCCATTCCCTCCTCAATTTCCAGTAGATTCGAAAGTAATGAATGAAAAGCAGTTTTTGTTAAAAAAATCGGTTGGTTCATTGCTGACTCCTTTCTTCAAACTGTATTATTTATAACAATATTCCTAATATGGCTCATATTTCCATCCCGAGGTATACAGTTTTCTCTCCGCAATTTCAAAAGCCATTTAATGTAAATCGCCTTAAGAAAACACAAAGGACATTTCACCCGGAGGTGAATGCCCTTTTACAAACTATTAATGCCCAAGCCGCTTTGAATAAAAATCTACGAAAAAATAAAATCAATCGAAATCTGGCAACCTGGTAATAGTATATCATAGTATCCATCGGTTGTAAATGGTGGAATCTGTTTCCATTTAATTGAAACGGATTAATTAAATGGATTCTGTTCTATTAAATGTATTACTCCCTTTCTATATCCCACCCGGAGATTCCCCTAAAAAGCAGGAAATTTTCCTCCAATGAAGAATAAAAATTTTGAGTGATTTTTTTCAAACAGAGGCGAAGAGATGGAATATATTAAATGGCTGGCAGATAAATATACCGTTCATGTTCAAAAGTTTGACCTTCAGCATCAAAAGTTGGTTGAAATCACCAACGAAGTTTTCAATGCCAAAATGAACAATGCCGGTAAAGGAATCATTTTAAATATCCTGACCCAACTGAACGAGTATACCAAGGGGCATTTTTTGGAGGAAGAAACACTGCTCAAAGAAAATCAATACCCGGCCCTGGAAATCCATAAAAATGAACATGCCATCTTTATTGCGAAAGTGAATGGTTTTATCCAGGAATTTCACGCGGATAATTTATCTTTAAATCAAGAAATGCTTGAGTTTCTGAAAAACTGGCTAATTGACCACATCATGCAAACTGATAAGGAATATGGAGCTTTTCTGAACGAACGGGGAATTGATTGAGATAAATCCCGTTCTCCAAACCAATCCAGCGACATCGATACGATTTGGGTTACAGGTGGAAGCTGTCAAAAAGCGCTTTAATATTGGAACAGTCATGGTAAAGTTCACGGTTTCTTCGGCATAACAAACTCATGCTAAAGACCGTGAACTTTTTATTTTCGAAAGGAGAAAACGAATGAGTCATAAAGGCCGAGATGTAGAGCTTGTTTCCATCAATTCCAATCAATATTTAACGGCGGCTTGCGATTCCTGCGGCGCAATCGGCTCCAAAGAACTGGACTTGGTAAAGGTTCCGCCCTATATCGCCGGCCGGTTTACCACACGAGTTGCCTTACTGGAGATTCTAGCCATCGGAAGCCGGCCCCAATTAGCCACCGTCGCGATTTCCAATGAACCGGAGCCTACCGGGGCGGAAATTTTAGGGGGCGTCCGGGATGAATTGGCCTCTTCCGGACTGGCTGCCTTACCGCTTGCGATCAGCACCGAAAAAAATATTCCGACCCGGCAAACCAGTTTAGGCGTTAGCGTAGTCGGATTGTGTGAAAAGGCTGACTTGAGAATCGCCACCACCACTCATGGCGATCTCCTCTATTGTCTAGGAATTCCCAAGGTCGGACCGGAGATTGGCAGCCCCGACGAGCCGGAGATCATCCAGAGCTTTCATGTTCAAAAGCTATTACAAAACCATCAAATTCACGACATCATTCCGGTCGGCTCCAAAGGGATTTACGGCGAAGCTGAATTACTGGCTTCCAATATCGATGGACAGTTGATTTTAAAGCCGTCGGCCGACATTGATCTGAAAAAATCAGCCGGACCATCCACTTGCCTGATTTTTTCCACGGCTTTGCCTTTGACCGGTATGCTTTTTCCTGCGATCCCCTGCCGTCCTATCGGCATGATCGGGCCCTACTTTGATGATTAATGCCATCGTAATGGCGGGGACATTATCCATGGCAGCCATGGTCAATGGGGGTTTTGTTATGCCCGGACCCTAACGAATTTTCAGGAATTATGTTGACTACCGGTGATGCTTGGGCTCTCTTGGTAATTTAAAAATCCATCCCAGACGCAGTTTAGGCAAAAACGAAAATACGGTACCGAAGCGTTCGTGATTCCCACGCGATGTACCGTACTCCGAATTCTGGATTACTTTTTTGACAGTCGCTTTAATCCTGCCCTCTTGCCTTTTCACTCATTTTGAGTTTTACATTTTGGTTATCCCCTGGACTTGATCCTTTCTCCAACTGTGATTCTTGCGAACGGATCTCCCTTGGTTTGGGGTGTCCCCTCCTTAAATCAACTTGCACTCCCACTTCCTTGCCAATGGCATCGGGAGTTGTTTGTTCACCCATTTTAAACACCTCCGGAAATAGTTTGCCCGGATTCCTTCACAATCAAAATAAAAAAGGGCTAATCTCTGAGATCAGCCCCGCTCTTTTTTTTTACTAAAACCTGCCGATCTCTTTTAACCAGTCAAACGGATCCTCGGCTTTTCCAAACTGGATATCAACCAGTTTGGTATATAACTCCTGAGTTACTTTGCCCACTTGGTTGTTATTGATGAGATAATTATGGTCTTTGTAATAGAGAGAACCAACCGGAGAAATAACCGCGGCAGTTCCCGATCCGAAAGCTTCCGTTAATGTCCCGTCCGTTAAACCCTTGATAACTTCATCAATGGAAATTTGCCGTTCCTCAGTTTGATAACCTAAGCGCTTTGCCAATTGCAGTACGGAAGCTCTGGTTATACCCGGTAAAATTGAACCCCCCAAATTGGGAGTGATTACCTTGTTATCGAAAACGAAAAACATATTCATGGAGCCGACTTCTTCCACATACCGCTTTTCTTTGGCATCAAGCCAAAGCACCTGAGAAAACCCTTTTTCTTCAGCCTTGGCTCCCGCCATCAAGCTGGCGGCATAATTGCCGCCGGTCTTGGCATCGCCCACTCCGCCGATAACGGATCGCACATAAAAATCCTCCACCATCAGCTTGATAGGTTTGAAACCTTCTTTATAATAAGCGGCGACCGGGCTTAAAATAATGTAGAATAAATATTCGGAAGCCGGATGCACTCCAAGTTGCGCGCCAAGGCCTACCAAAGTCGGACGGATATAAAGGGAAGTTTCCGGGGCCTTGGGTATCCAGCGTTTTTCCAAATTGACCACGGTTTCAACTGCTTCGATAAAATATTCTTCCGGAAAGGGTTCCATACATAAACGTTCAGCGGAACGATGCATTCTCTTGGCGTTTTGGTCCGGCCTGAACAGCAAAACCCGCCCATCCGGTGCCGCATAAGCTTTAAGCCCTTCAAAAATTTCTTGGCTATAATGTAAAACTACAGCCGCCGGATCAATGCTAAAAGAGGTATAGGGTGTGATTTTAGCTTCAACCCAACCTTCCCCTTGCCGGTGTTTCATTGTAAACATGTAATCGGTAAAAATTTTACCAAAGCCCAACTGAGCCGGATCCTTATATAAAGGCTTTAATTTTGATTCCGGCAACTTTTCAACTTCGATTTTCATTACAATAGCCCCTTTCATATTTCCACAGCGGTTTAATATATTTTAGAATTCAGGAGTCACCAAAATAGAAATCTACCCTTTGGAACAAATCCGCTGTTCCACCCTTCTATTAATCGAATCATCCATTAAAGATTGTCTCTGCTGAATTCTATTATTCCTTGTTAATATTGGTATTCACATATAAAATTACTATTTATTATAGCACAGTTCAGCCGGGATGGCTGAAAAAAATAAAACGCCTTTTTAGGCGTTTACATTTCGGCGTTCTAAAATTCGGATCAACCTGCTTACAGTAAGATCAATTTTGGTTGCCAAACGGTAACTCCCTTCATCATTTAAACCCGTTGAAAGGTTTGCCGTGATCAAATCGTGTTTAATTTCCCCAATCTCTTGCTGAAACTTTGTAATGTCGTTTTCTACCATGGTAGCCACCCCAAATATCATTCCGTCCTTCAATGAAAATCAAATTTGCAAAATCTATTATAGGGGGTATCGGATAATCTTGCAACCAAAAATCAGCTACCAAAAGAACTCCAATTTCTTATAAACTCGATTTTTCTCTTTCAAACCAATCCGCTTACTTTATAACGGGGTTAATTAGGGTTTGACTTAACCCCCGTTGAACCGAACCCCCCTGTACCTCGCTGGGTTCCATTTAATTCCAAGGCTTCTTCCCAATCAATCCGGTATATGGGGAAAAAACCAAGTTGGGCAATACGGTCGCCGGGGCTTACCTCAAAATCCGCCGGACCGTCATTCTTCATGACACAGATGATTTCTCCCCGATAGTCGCTATCAATAACTCCTACCGCATTGGATAGGGAAATCCCATGTTTTGAAGCTAAGCCGCTTCTGGGAAACACCAACGCTACCATTTCCGGGATTGGTATTTCAATTGCGATACCGGTCGGCACCTTAGCCTGAGAACCTGTAGGAATAACTATTGGTGTCTCGCAGCAAGCATAAAGATCCATCGCTGCAGAACCCGGAGTCGCATAGGAGGGTAATGGAAATTCATCATTTATAAAAGAAGATAGCTTTTTTATTTTTACTTTTTGATGATTAGTATTCACTGTAAGATCGCCTCAAATATTTAGAGTCCGTTTTAAAAGGGCCAATCGCCGTTAAAAACTGCTTTTCATCCGCAAATAATTCCTTAGCTAGTCTCTTTACATCAGCGCTGGTCACGGCATCGATTTTCGCTACAATTTCTTCCGGTGTAAAGAGTTGGTCTTCAAACAATTCTGTTTTTGCAAGCCGGCTCATCCGGTTACAAGTACTATCCAGGCTTAACAGCAAACTTCCCTTTAATTGTTCTTTCGTTCTCATCAGTTCGTCTTCACAGATTGTATCTTGGATCAATAAATGAAGTTCCGCTTTAATTAACGAAATAACTTTAGCAAAATTCTTGAGACGGGTTCCCGCATAGATGGAAAATATCCCCGTATCAATATAGGCAGAATGATTGGAGCCTGTTACATATACCAGGCCACGTTCTTCCCGGAGTTGTTGAAATAACCTGGAACTAACGCTGCCACCCAATAAGCCGTCAAGCACAAAAACTCCATATTTGTCAGGACTGTTCCTGGAAACGCCTCGAGTTCCAATGCATAAATGAACTTGCTCAATTTTTTTAGGCCGAATGGTTAATTCCGGAATTGCCAGCGGAATGGCAGGCAACGTTTGATGTGACCTTCCGCAAAGGCTTGCAAAGTGTTTTTCGATTTCTGGCACAATCTGGTCAATTTGCACATTTCCCGCTACTGCAAAAACAATGTTATCCGGGGTATAATGTTGTTTAAGATATTCCAGAATTACGGGTCGATCAATACTTTCCACCGTATCCTGGGTGCCTAAGATCATCCAACCCAATGGATGTCCTTTGAGCACCGATGCGGCGAAGAGATCGTGAATCATTTCATCCGGAGTATCTTCGAAAGATTTGATTTCTTCCAATACAACCTGTTTTTCTTTTTCGATTTCGTGAACATCGAAGACCGAGTTGGTTACCATATCGGATAGTAAATCAATTCCTAAACGGTAGTGCTGACTTAAGACTTTTGCGTAATAGCAAGTATATTCTTTGGTAGTAAAAGCATTGAGCTGGCCGCCGACTGCGTCGATTTCTTCGGCAATTTGCTTGGCTGTGCGTTTTTGAGTCCCTTTAAATAACATATGCTCGATGAAATGGGAAATCCCATTTTGACCCGAATCTTCATACCGAGAACCTGTTCCCACCCAAACACCTAAAGAGACGGAGTGCATTTGAGAAATGGGTTCACAGACAATTCTCAAACCATTTGACAATGTTGCCTTTTGATACATAATTTCCCCTTTAGTTGAAATACCTACTTAAATCCTTGTTTATGTTAATTTTCGCGTCCTGAGATTAAAATCCTCTTTTTCGGTCGAGTGTTAATTCTTTACTGTATTACCGTATCATTGCGGGTTTGGCTGGATGTACATAAAGGTTTGGGCCGACAAATAGCGAATCCATTGAAAAGGCCCATCAATCAGCATGTATAATTGATGCCACTATCGAAGGGAGTTATCCATGCAAGGTAATTTATTGACGACAGTACTTGCCCTGGTATTTTATCTAACATCCAGCCTTTTTGGTGGTAACTCCGCCTCCCATTCGCTTTCCGCTACCGGGAATTCCGGATATATAAAAAATAGTAATTTCCCCCGTTCTGGAGTGGTCTCCGCCAAACAGACTTCGCTCCGCGACAGCTATCAAAACGGTTCATCCGTTAACACCATGACGGAAGGGTCCCGGGTATTAATCTTATCTGAGAAAGGCGACTGGTACCAAGTTCAAGTTAATGGAGGAACGCAACAAGGATGGCTCCCGAAATGGACCGTTTCTATCCGCAGTAATTTAACTGGGAATGTTTCCAAATCAAAAGTAATTGCCGGTTATTACGTTGAAAACTATACCAATGACCCCAAGGGTTACCGGGCTCTCTCGGAAAACTTAGGAGCGATCAATACAGTGATTCCATTTTCATTTCAAGTGGACCAGTACGGCAACATTAAAAGCACTCACAATCCTAAACCGATGAATCTGGCCCGTTCAGCCGGAGCGAATACTTTGGCCCTGATCAACAATATCAGCGGGAACAATTTCAACAGCAACACCATCCATCAGATGCTGTCAAAACCAACGGCGCGTTCCCGGGCTGTAAACGGGATTACCCGGATGTTGGTTGAGAACGGCTATCAAGGCGTCAATATTGACTTTGAAAATGTTCCAGCCAGGGATCGTTATTATCTAACTGCTTTTTTTAGTGAACTGGCTTCCCAATTGCGTCCGAGACATTTGTTGGTCACAGCTTCGGTGCCCGCTAAGACCTATGACGATCGGACTTCCAATCAATCCGGAGCATTCGATTACAAAGCATTGGCTCCTCATTTGGATCAAGTAATGATTATGACTTATGATGAACATTATTCCAAAGGTCCGGCCGGTCCCGTTGCTTCTTATCCATGGGTGGAAAAAGTCATCCAATATTCGCTGAATTCAATTCCCAGTTATAAAATTGTCTTGGGAATTGCGGCTTATGGCTATGATTGGACTTGGGGCTCCGGCAAAGCTTTACATTCTCAGGGAATTCAAAACTTAATTCAAAAATATAAAATCGCTCCCAAATGGAGTTCCAAGTACCGGGTTCCCTACTTCACTTACCGGAGTTGGGGAAAAACCCACGAAGTATGGTATGAAAATAATTATAGTACTTCCCACAAAACGGAATTGGTAAAGAAATACAACCTACGCGGTGTTGCGGTATGGCGGTTAGGCTATGAAGATCCGGGAATCTGGAAGACTATCCAACAAGCCATCATGTAGGTGAAAGATCGTTTACAATCTTGAATTACCGATGGACAAAAATCCCCTCTTGGTTTCTCAATGGGGGGATTTTTCCTATAGGGTTATAAAACAGAACTAACGGTTCCGGGTTCCAGTCCTTTTTTACGTAATGAACGAATCAAACTGGGTAATGCCTCTTTCGAAGCCATGGTGGGATGGAGTAAAATGATTCCACCAGGTTCAATCCTTGCTAAAACCCGGTTTAACAGGACCTCCGGGGTTGGATTTTTCCAATCAATCGTGTCTACCGACCACATTACCGTACGATAATTGAGGCTTCCGGCTACATTAACAATCAATGAATTTAATTCTCCATATGGCGGGGCGAATAAGGAGGCCGGCTTTTTCCTAATAATGGATGTAAGCAAAGCGGAATTATCCAAAATTAATTTTTTCAACTCATCCTGGCTCATTTGTTCCGGATGCCCGTGATACAAACCGTGATTGGCAATCTCGTGTCCATCATCGGCGATGTTCTTTACTAATTCCGGAAATGCTTTTACCCAAGAACCCACAAAGAAAAATGTGGCTTTGACCTTTTCCGTTTTTAAAGTTCTCAAAATTTGTCCCAAATACTCTTCTCCCCAGGCAACATTAATCGCTAAAGCTACCCGGGGAACATCGGTTTTACCATGATAGACCGGTTTAAAAATTTCTTCCGATATCATGGGATTGATTTCATTGACCATTAATTTCAAATGAGTTCCAGGCCTGGCGCTAAAAATACGGTTTACATTCCGAGCAATATCCACCATTTTACCAGCTTGGGCTGGAATAATTTCGCCGTTTTCTGTGTAATAAAAGGCGTTCCTGGCAGGACGCTCAATCTTGCCGGCCTGCAATTTGATAAGAGCGGCAACTTCATTGGGAAGCAATCCTTGGAGCGGCTGGCCTTCCAATTCCACTCCGGCCTTCACTCCCATAACTCTCCTGGCTATTTGCTCCCAGTTCATCATAATTCCGGTAACAAGAACCATACTAATTAAACCAACTACTAATAATCGTAGCCGTTTGGGCCCTAAGAAAATAATCTGCATCAATACCCACCCCCTACTGTTCCCTACTTTTTATTCAAGAGATGGGATGAGTATTACTCTTTTGTGGGAACTCTGCTCATAAAAACTATGACGAGTACTGCTTCCCAGTTTCTTTACTGGATATTCTCATGAGAACCCAATCTATGAAAGGACTCAATCGTGGTTATTTTGTTCCACTTTGCGGCGATGAATGCTGCTAATCTTTCGGCCGTGTCACTATTTAGGGGCATGATGCGGCCATGATACCGGTAATACACCAAATATGACCACAAAACTTCATATCCGCCTTTTTGATATTCTTCTTTGGTTGGAAGGTAACCCTCACAGCCGTTTGTATATCCACCAAAAAAAATGATCTGATTCTTTACCTTTTGCAGGATATCAAGGGAGATTTCACACATCACCTCATCGGCCACACCGCACAAACAACCGTCATTCAATATAAAGAATTGTATTTCCATGTTTGAAATCTGGTGGTTAATTTGTTTCCTGTGCAATCTTTTAACTTCCTCAAACCATTTTGTTCCGTCGATACCGGCTTCCCTCAATGCTTCATCAGTGATTTCTCCAGCCCTTTTTATTATCGGTACATCGGCAGAAAAAGACTGTATTTCCGAAAACATATCCATTCTATAAATCGGTTCTGGAATCATACTTTCAATGACTGCCCCGAGAGCTTCGTCAATTTCTGTTGCCATTTTCGCTAATGCTCCCATAGTCTCATCAAATCTTTTCTTTAAGATCTCCGGAGTTTTCTGCATTTTCATAGCCTCATGGGGATGTTCTTCCATGAAAACGGCATCCGAATGTTGATACTTAGGCCGGACGTTACCGGATGCGCCTTGGGTCAACATAATTTTGCAATCATACTTCTTTCCCAACAATTCCCGGGTAGCTCCGAAAAAATCGGCAGAAACGAGATAATTATCACTGGTTAGAACATTGGCATGAGCCGTAACTCTTAAAATAACCAATCTTAACTGATTAGTCATGGCACTGGCGATTTTGAGTACTCCGATTCTCCTATCCAGGATACCGGCTTGATTTCTCCTATTGATTCCGATATCGGCTTTTGCAATACCCCAAACCGCTTTAACAGGCGCCAGCGTCTTCATTGCCTCGTCAATTCCCTTTATTATCTGCGCGCATACAAAATCATAATATCCTTTTTCGCTACCGGCATCGGGAGCAGAATGAGTATGGGAAAAGCATAACATAACTTGCTCACGATTGGTAAAAAGCCTATCGGCAATAACCTCACGCAGGACGTTGGATTTTTCAGCTGTAAAGCCTATACTATCAATCGATACGATACAGGTTTTCCGAGTCTGATCATCCCAAACTACAATCTGCGCAATCAGTTTATCAAGAATTCCTCTTGAAAGATTATCTTGCCTATCAAAACCTATGAGCTCCATGGAAAAAGCCGGTGTTATATTTACTTCCGCAAATCCCATCCGGACTCCGGTTTTTATCCTATTCATCCTCTGGCCTCTTTTCTGTTTCAATCACTCTTTTCATGATAAGAATAACAAAACTTGATACAATATTAAATACACAGCATAATGCTGTATTATTCTTTATCAATAAAATAAGGGCTACTTAACGTAGCCCCCACTGATTACCTACTTTTGATAGATTATTTTTCGAATTGCATAAACCGATAAACCAAACGAGTTTGAAAGATTCTCTACAGAAGCGCCGTTTCGATATTTCTTGACGATTTCCATATTCCTTCTTTGAATCTCATCCCGGTAGCCCGATAATTGTCCCCAATTTCTGCGGCACCCTTCTTTCATCGGAATATAGATATATTCCCCCTGAATATAGTTTTGCAATTCTTTCACCAAAAAGTCCGGCAAAATCCGATTGGCGTTAATATATTTCATGCAAGCCCACTCCTTGATCTTTAATATCAAGTAGCAAAGCCGGCACAAAAATCGGCGACTGGAAGCTGTCTCACAATAGTATTTTAAAATCAAATGCTATTAAAACCACCCTATTGCTTTAATGAATGCATCAACGAATGGCACAAAATTTTTTATGAGACAGCTCGTTACTCCATGCAAATGTCGCCAAAGCTACCAGCTTTGCATGGAGACGCGCATCTTGCTTTTGTTTGGTATTCATTTTTCATCTCCTTAAAAACAAACTCTCAGGCAACGATTAATCGGTATTGAGCTCTATCTTTATCAAAGTTTTAGTGACTGTTCTTAATATTTGTCACTCCTTTCTATTCTTTTTTACAATTTTCAAGAAAAGTAGCGATTTCTTTTGCAGCTCTTGCCATAACACCCTTAGGCCCAATTATCTCCCTTACTTCCAGTAATTCTTTTCTCATCTTAACATTATAATCGGAATCACTTAACATGCGTCTCAACTCGCGGGCAACGTTATCGGCTGTGAGATTCTCTTGCTTTACTTCAGGCACTATCTCGCGCCCCATAATAATATTGGGTAAAGCAATAAAAATTGCAGCAAGGGATTTTGCTTTTTGTTCTTTGCTTTGCAGCATTCGATAAATCACCAAAGTCAATTTCGAAAGCCGATACACCACGACCATTGGCGTATTCAAAATAGCTGCTTCCAGGGTTGCCGTACCGGAAGCAATTACGGCCCCGTCGGCGGCAGCCAATAAATTATAAGCGCCTTCGTTAATAATGGTTAATTTTATTGAATAGGGGCGTAATACGGAATCAAGATGCTGCCGGTCAATAGAACCCGCCAAAGGCAAGACCCATTTGATATCTAAATCCTGGTCCAACTTCTGCGCAGCCTCTGCCATTACCGGCAAAAGGTTGGCAATTTCCTGGTTTCGGCTTCCAGGCATCAATGCTACTAATTTCTGGCCGGGTTTTAGTCCGATCCCCTTCCGGAAAGAATCTGGATCCGCAGCCGTTACTCGATCAATCAATGGATGGCCTACGTATTTTGCATTGGCTCCAAACCTCCGGTAGAAGTCAGCCTCAAATGGCAATACCGCCAGTAACAATTCGACTCTTTCCGCCAATTTGACAGCTCTGCCTTCCCAATAAGCCCAGGCAGATGGAGAAAACATACAAATAACCGGAATTCCTTGTTTCTTAGCTTCTTTAGCCAATTTCAAGTTGAACCCACCGGAATCCAGCCAAATCACAACCTCTGGCCGGCGTTGCTCCCACTGATCATAAATTTCTTTTAGTAAACGGGGTACCTTACCCAGATTTTTAAGAGCTTCAGTAAATCCCAAAGTACTTTCTTTGGTCGGATCAAAAATCACTTCCATCCCGGCCTTGATCATCTTCCCTCCGCCAATTCCATAAAAGCAAGCTTCCGGCAGCAATTTCTTAAGTTCCTCGAGCAAAACAGCGCCATGCATATCTCCGGAAAATTCAAAGGTTGATAGGAAAATAACCGGTTTTTTCATTGTCCGACTCCTTATTTACGAAATTATTATCAAATCAATTCTTGAAAAGAAACCAAATTCCTTGTTAATGCATGCCCTTTATCTTGACTGATTGAGTATATTCCGTTTTAAGAATAGCCAAATCAATATTTCAATTGAAAGACAAAAAAGGCTGTCTCAAAAGAAAACAGCCTATGAACTCACTTCCGAGAATTTATTTCCTGAAACTTTAGCAGCGCGGCATCTCTCTCCAGGCTGATGTTCGTTATCATCAGGGGCCACTCCCTCATCAACTCAAATTCCAAAGGAAGCTGTGAACCGACAAAATTTAAAAAATTTGTAGGTGCGGAACGCCCCGAAATAGCCAGGTAAGTAGGATAAAAACGCAACTTCTTAGGGGATATGATTTTTAAGGAACCGCTCAGTTCAAGTGGAACAGTTTTCCCCAATATTCGGGCTTCACCCGAAAAGAATACTTCTCCGGGATTTATTTTTATCCTCGGTTTGAATTGAGGATAAAATAAATTTACATAGTCATTGAAGTCAGACGTTCGAATTAATGCCTGTATTCTGGTTCGACCTACATGAATTAGCTCCAATTGATGTTCTTTCAGCAAAAGTGGAAAATTAAATGTAAAGCCTTTATTGACTAAATGTAATTCAGTAAAATGTAAATTACTAATAAGACAATTCTGGGCGTCAATACGCAGCCGACCCACCCTGCCTTTCAAAACATCAACTAAACTCAGCCAATTGATATGCGCTTCAATTTTTACCTGAGGTCCATTACCCCAACCTAAAGATTGTCGTAAATCCTTTCGGACCTTAATATTTAGCCAACACTCAAGGACTCCCAAACATAAAAAAACAACAGTCAGGATAATAAACCCTATCCTAACCATTTTTATTTTCAAAAAATCCCTTACCGCTTCAAGAAGTTGACCCATATCATGCAAAACCTACCACTCCGACTCTATTATCAATGATATTACTATTATGTACTTATGGCAGTTATTATCCCAAAGAAAAAAACTGAACTTTTTTCATTTAACCTATGTAATTAGGGTTAATTGGCGTTACCTTAAAAAGCTCTCTTTTAGGCGGTTCTCCTAAAGAAATTTGAATAAATGAAATAAAAAAGAAGACCTTGTTTTACAAGATCTTCTTTTAAAAATTACTCCTGGCAACGACTTACTCTCCCAGCCGGTCGCCCGACAAGTACCATCAGCGCAGAGGGGCTTAACTGCCGTGTTCGGGA
>JAEVYU010000046.1 GCA_023392595.1 Bacillota bacterium
GCCCTTTTTCGGGTGAATACCCCTAGAAACAGTAAAGTATGGTGAATATTAGCCTTTAAATGCTTCAAAATCAAAAAATTTAATCAAGAAAAATGCTGGAAGGTTAATTAATCAGTGGTTCCTTAGAAAAATACTTCGAAGTCTAAAAGATTAAATCTTCCGCCAAGGCGTCGGCACGATGAGTGACGCAGACGCCGAGAAAAGGTGAAAAACAATATTGGTAAAATTCTCTGCACCCCTGCCCGAGAAAAAATACCCTATTAGCATCCTTTCGATTGTCCCGGCATACCGGAGTGGGGGACTATTTAGTTACAAACGATTTTTTAAATTCTAGCAGCTCTTTTATAAATTTTTTGTTGATTTTTAGCCATTTGGAGTTATCGACACAAAATCGACACACTTTTTTCAAAAAGACGTGATATTATGATATGGGGAATGTTTGGGCTCCGAATTCAAAATACCGGTATAAAACGGGAATCTGTAAATCATGTAAATCCTGTCTATGAAAACTAAGAACTTAGGCCATTAAACGCTCAAAATATCAGGGCGTTTTTTATTTTTGGCAAAAGTAGCCTGATGATTGGGCTACTTTTTTTAGTTTGTTCTGAAATCTAATGAAAGGAGGTGAATAGTCCATGGATAGATCCTACGCGCATCGGATTGATCGAATCAAAAGCATCCTCGGCGGAATGACGGCTTATGGGGATAAGCTGGAGAAATGGGGAATTACCCCGGAATTTATCACCAGTTTGACCACTCTCTACAATCAGGCGAATACCAATGAACAGAAGAAAAACGCCCTCAAAGCCATTGTTCAGCAATTAACCCTCGCCCAGGAAGAGACCATGAACAAGCTGGAAAGCAATTGCGCCATGGTCAAAAAGTTAGTCCGCTTTGAACTGCCTAAACAATGCTGGCCGGAGTTTGGTTTCAGGCAGGGGGAGTATGCGGAAAAAGAAAGGGCCGTAACCGGAGAGTAAAGAGGACAGAATGAGCAGGGAGAGGGCCCCGAGAACCCAGCCTCCGGCTCCGTGTTGGAGGCTGGGCCTCATAGCATTTCAATTGTTCCGAAGGTTTGAACATTGAATAAGAAATGGATCCGGCAGGGATAATTGGATCGAGGTGGAATATATTTTGTAAAAATTTACATTAGATTAGGGGCTTTTTGAAAACGATATTTTATCTTGTTAAGATGAAGCTTACCGGGAGGACTTCATGGTCACGGTTATCGTTCTTGGCGGAAGTGGGCTTTTAGGCAAGGCTATGATAAAGGAATTAAATCAATACCAGGACTTCCGGACATATGGGACACACTTAGCAAATCCAACGGGATTGACTCCGGAGAGAAGTTTGCGACTGGACATTGGAGATTTAGCCGGCTTGAGAGCCATCTTGACTACTTTGTGGCCTGATTTGGTTATATCCGCTTTGAGGGGCGACTTTGGGCAACAGCTTGTTTTCCACGGGGAAATAGCGGATTATTTAAAGGAAAACGGAGGCCGACTGTATTTTTTTTCGACCGCGAATGTATTTGACAATGATTTAACTAAACCCCACGATGAAGATGATTTGCCAAACTCCCGCAGCGAATATGGGCAATTCAAAATAACCTGTGAACGAAGGCTTGTGGAACTCCTGGGTGACAAGGCCTGCATTCTGCGGCTGCCCCAGGTTTGGGGAAAACACTCTCAGAGACTGGATTCGCTGCGCAAGTCTTTGAAAAACAATGAAAAGATTGCGGTTTACCCGAATTTGTTTATTAGCGCCATATCGGATCAATTTGCCGCGGAGAAAGCCGTCTATATTATCAGGCATAACCTAAAAGGAATCTTTCACCTGGCCGCTGAGGATATTGTCAACCACCGGGATTTTTACACTCAATTAATAGCCGGATTGGGCTACAACCAACCCGTGCTGGAAGAAAATCCTGATGAGTCGGGATACTTTGCCCTCGTATCAAAGAGGAACAATGAATTTCCTAGTAAAACGTTCTCTCAATAACTACTCAATGATTGTGAACGTTTTACTTAAGTAGAGCGTATCTTCCCCATTTCTGAGTACCATTTATTTACGATACGCTCTACTAGTCATTTCTCTGCGTCTCCGCGCCTTGGCGGGAGAATATTTCTTTTCATTTAATTTTTTACGATAGCGGGTTTTTGGTTTCAGATCTTGGTAATCCACCGTACTACCGCGGTATTCACCGGGGTATTTTTTTATACCTTATATCCGGCAGGGATTATGGGATGGATGTGGAATTTTATTATGAAAATTTATTTAAATTTCTACTTTTTGAAAATAGATCAATTGTTGTATTTTTGAATATGAAATAAAAGGAGTTACACTCTGAAGGGGGTTTCCAAGATGGGATATTTTATTGGCAAACTCAGTGATGATCCCCAATTGGGTCGGGAAATTGACAGGTTGCATCAGGTAGGTTGGCCGGAATTTATGCTTAGGGATGAAAAGGCCGCTCTTTATTGGGATTTGTTGATGACGGTTTTTGCGGATTTTCAAATCGTCCTTTGGGATGAACATCAAAATGTCGTGGCTGTGGGAAATAGTATTCCGGTTTTTTGGGATGGTACTCTGGAAGGGCTGCCTTCCGGATGGGAAGGAGCCTTCGAAAAAGGAGCGGAAGGACATAAAGCCGGAGTCGAACCGAACACATTATCGGCTTTGGCCATTGTGATCGACCCTGCCTATCAGGGCAAAGGAATCAGCGGAAAGGTCATTCAAGCGGTAAAAAATGCCGCCATCGAAAAGGGATTCACTCATTTTATCGTTCCTTTGCGTCCTTCGTTAAAAAGCCGCTACCCGCTTATTCCCATGGAAAAATATATTGAATGGAAAAATGGCGAGGGCTTGCCGTTTGACCCATGGCTGCGAACCCATTATAAAGCCGGGGGAAGAATCCTCAAGATGGCTCCCAAATCCATGATTATCCAAGGCACGGTTGGGGAGTGGGAACAATGGGCCCAAATGAAGTTTCCCGAATCCGGAAATTACGTTGTTCCCGGCGCCTTAACGCCGGTCCAAATCGATTGGGAAAAGGATTTGAGTACCTATATTGAGCCGAATGTATGGGTAAAGCATGATTTAAAATAGTGTTTGATATCAAATCAAAAGATTTCTGTCAATTTCCGAAAACGGCTGGTGTTCATGATGTCTTTTAGAACATTATTATCAAGGCCGGACTAAAATTCAATTAAAAGCGGAACAAGGCCATATCACGAACATGCCTTGCGTGATCGAAATCGATGCCCGAAAAGAGAACGGACGGATGAATATTTTTGTTGGTGGAAACGGGAAAGTGATGATTGAGGGGGTATTTTATTTAGAATCATAAAATAAATTGTTGGACATCGGATTGAACAAATATTTTTTCAAAGGGCGGAAATTATGGAACCGGACGGTTTAAAAATTATTGAATCCCAACCGGATACAGCTCTTTCAGAATCATTAATGGATGAACTTTCAGAGACCTTAAAATCAATTACCGGTTCCGATGGACGCGGCTCGTTTCTTCATTGGGAACCAAGTTCAAGGGCCATATTTGTTGTAGCGATGAAAGAGCGAGAGCCGGTAGGGTGTGGAGCGCTTCGCCCGATTGATCTTGAAATCGCGGAAGTCAAAAGAATGTATGCCAAGTATCACGGCGAAGGGATTGGTAAAGCGATTCTTTTATATTTGGAGAAATTCGCTAAAGTTTGTGGATATAAAAAAATATGGCTTGAGACAAGAGTCATCAATCAGAATGCTTGTAAGTTCTATTTGAAAAATGGTTATACAAGAATCGACAATTATGCCCGGTATAAGGAGCGCGGTGAATGTGCTTGTTTTGAGAAACTTTTATGATAAGGAGCTGTTTTAATGGAAATCCAAAATCCCCTTCCTATCGGAAGAACACCTGAGGTCAAGTTCAACAGCGTTCCCGGAAAACGATTGCTGTATATTGATAATATCCGCTGGCTGATGATTGTTTTTGTAGTGATAATCCACTTGAACTGCACTTATGGGAATGTCGGCAGGTGGTATTATCAGGAAACGGGCCCCAGTGACATCTTTTCCGTGGTGCTTTTCAGTATGTTCGGTTCCATGACTCAAAGCTATTTCATGGGTTTTCTCTTCTTTATCGCCGGTTTTTTTGTGCCGGGTTCCTGTGATAAAAAAGGCTGCGGCCGGTTTATTGGGGAGCGTTTGATCAGGCTGGGCATCCCAACCCTGGTTTATATGTTATTTTTACATCCCCTCACCATGGCGATAATCTTCGCCAACCGTTTATCGTTGGATATCCTTTCCTGGTATCGGCAATACCTTTTTTCCTTGGAGTTCATCGGCGCCTCCGGACCTTTGTGGTTTGCTTTGGCTTTATTGATCTTTTCAGTTATCTATACCTTGATACGAATGATATTTCCCCCATCCCAACCAGTGAAGAAAGGCGGGAAACCGACATCGCTCACTCATTCCCGGGTTATAGCGATAATCGCTTTCATATCATGGGTGGCGTTTTTAATAAGACTGTTCCAGCCTATCGGAACAGCCGTTTTAAATATGCAACTATGTTATTTTTCTCAATATATCATCCTTTTTTCTTTGGGAATTATAGCCTATCGCCGGGACTTATTAACCCATTTGCCTTCGCAATTCGGCAGGTTTTGGTTTCGGCTCGCCTTATACCTGGGGATACCGCTTTGGGGTTTATTAATGGTATTCGGCAGAGCCGCAACCGATTGGACGCCTTTTACCGGGGGTATGCATTGGCAAGCCATGGCCTACGCCATTTGGGAATCATTTTTTTGTATCGGAGTTTGTCTGGGTCTGCTGGTGTTATTTCGCGATAAATATAATACCCAAGGTAAATTAAGGCGTTTTTTCTCGGAAAACGCCTTCGGGGTTTATGTTTTTCATGCGCCTTTATTAGTATATGGGACCATGCTGGTCCGGGGGATGACAATTTACCCGTTGATTAAAATGCTCCTGATGACATTGGTCTTACTTCCGGTTTGTTTTGGTTTTAGTTACCTGCTGCGAAGAATATCATTCATGAAAAAGTTGTTTTCATAACGGAAGACTGGAACACCGATGACAACAAGGTTGCGAACCAATTCGACATGAGATGCGAAATGACAGTATAAACAAGATAATTGGGGGCATTGAATATGGCAAGTGTTAAAATCGCTAGAAATATTGCCAAACTCGAAAAGATAGATATTTTTTATCAGGATACCCGGACCGAGGGACAAGCCATCCTTTGTCTTCATGGGAAATGGGGAAGAGGGGAAACCTGGGTGGATTTCATGCGGTATTATGGGGAAAAATATCGGGTCATTGCCCCGGACCTGCGTGGACATGGATTAAGCGGGAAACCCGTGTCAAAATATACAGCGGAAGAAATGGCCGGCGATATGATTGCCCTTTTGGATTTTCTGGGTCTGGACTCAGTCATTTTGGTGGGTCATTCCATGGGCGGGCATGTAGCCGGATATTTGACCGCACGATATGCCAATCGGGTAAAAGCATTGGCCCTTCTTGACAAATCGGCCGCCGGTCCCGATAAGGAAAGTCTATTGCCACTGGAAAAAATCTCACCCCTCGACCCTTTAACAAAAGATTGGCCCTTACCCTTTGAGAGCCGGATTGAAGCCCAAGAGTTTATGAAGAAAAATACCCAGTCTGATCTGGAATATAACTATTTTATGAATAGCCTGGTTGAAACCCTGGCCGGATATGAGATGATGTTTAGTTCACAGGCTATGGCCGCTCAAAAGGAATATTATCAAAACTGGTTCCATCTCCTGCCGGAAATAAAATGTCCAGTGTTGCTGATCCGGGCAAGAAATGGCGAAGCGGTTTCTGACAAGGATTTTTTGAAAATGCAATCACTCATTAGCGACTGCATGGCGCGGGAAATGTCCCATCCTGATCATAATGTCCATTTGGGGAATAAAGAGGGGTTTTATCGATATGTTGACGAATTTTTGAAGAAAATCGGATAAACCGGACTCGCGCCGGTTTATGATGAAGGGTCGATAGCGGTTTCCAAAGCTGCCTTGACCCTTCACAAAAGCAAAGAACTCAAAGAATTCAAAGATCGGCTGTTGTTACAAACCTCGCTCTCCCCGGAAGTGGGAGAGTAACCCCACGCACTAGTGCGTGCTGCCTTTGGGGCCTAAGGGATAGGCGACATCGGCTAGGGTTACCCTTCCACTTTATTCAACAACTTTGAGCTACTTTACAAGGGGAAGGGTTAGGTCAAGTAGGCATTCACTTTTTAGCGATGCTCTCTGATATTAACAAAATTTATTTCAACCTATATAGTAAGAAAATGAACGAATGAGGTGTAGTCCATGAAGTTGAAGTTAAAATCCGGAATTCTTCTCATAGCGCAACTGATCGGGCTGGGACTTTCATTATTTATCTGTAATCTCCTCAGTTCCAGGATAGTGGCGGTCAATCTTGAACTGCCCCCGGTGCCGGCCGAAATGACGGATAAAGTCGCCCTTGCCTGGCTGGGAATCTGTTTTCTTAATGCCGCGGTGATGGCTTATCCGATCCGCCGTTCCCACTGGCATGGCTGGAAGCTGATGGGGGCCGTGGCGGTAATTTATTTCGGCATTACCGATTTTCTGTCGCAGATTGAGTCGTTGGTGTTTCTGAAGTATCTAACCCATAAAATGACGGCGGAGACGATTGGGTGGCTTCTTTGCCGGGGCGCCGTCACGGCCTGCTTATTTGCGCCGCTGGCGGTGTTGATCATGGGGAAAATGCGTCCCTCCGGCACCGCTCCTTTTGACAGCCACAACCGCATACGGTTACTTATGCCGTGGACCGGGTGGGTTTGGAAGTTAGGGGTGATTGCAGTCTGCTATTCCTTTATTTATTTAACTTTTGGATTTTTGGTGGCCTGGCAGAGTCCGGCTGTCAGAGCATATTATGCCGGGATGAGTGCTCCGGCCTGGCTGATTCCCCTGGTGCAATTGGGACGGGGATTGATCTGGGCCGGATTGGCCGTCCTGGTGATCCAGCTGATGAAGGGCAAGTGGTGGGAGTCGGGGTTGGCGGTATCACTGTTGTTTGCGGTACTGATGAGTTCGGGATTGTTATTGCCGTATAATCCGCTCATGCCGGAAGCGGTTGCCGCCGTTCACTTCAGAGAACTGTTCGGTTCCAACTTTATCTTCGGTTGGGTGACGGTATGGGTGCTAAACTTGGGAGGAAAGATCCGGCCTGTCGGAGTTGGGAGTGAGACGGCGATCTAGCAGAAGGGAAAGGGAGAGGAAACTTCATGAGACATGTGGACACAATCGTCTTGGTGGAGGATATTCACCAGTCATGCCGGTTTTACAAGGAAATCATGGGTTTGGAAATATTACACGACTGGGGGAACATGATTGTCTTTCAAGAACGGTTTGCCATTCACTCCGCCAATCATTTGGGGCCGGAAAATGAAATGAAAGGGCTAGTTCATCCCGGAAAACAAGGACAAAACAATATCATCATTTATTTTGAAGCCGAAGATCTTGAAAAGGAATACCGGACAATGATTGAAAAGGGAGTCCCGGTGGTTCATGGAATTGTTAAACTGCCGTGGCAAAAAATATTCAGGATCTATGATCCCGATCATCACATCATTGAAATAGGGAATCCGTTTTAGGAAGTATAAATAGAAGGCCTTGATGAATCCAGAATAAATCTTTGCCGAATGGAATGAAGGCTGAATTCGCCGCCGCGGGCTAAAGCCACACGGCTGGGAGATTTAAAGAATTCTAAATCCCCTCCGGGGATCGGTTAATAAGTGCTGTTTTGACTTTGAAATGGACTTCGAAGCCTCACGGATCCCGGTGGAAAATGGTTTTGAAATGCTTTTTAATACTTAGCCGTGTTGGCTCTTTTCGTTCTTATTTAATGAAGGATTACATGATTTTATGGATTTACAGGATTTTTTTAAAACCCTTCATCTATCTATATTCTAGCAGCCCAATTTACTAGGTCTTAATCTTGTATATCTTGTGAATTCTGTCTCTGTAAACTTTTTTCAGGCCAATTTTTTCGAAAATCTAATTCAATATATATAGAACCCAGAGGAAATTCAAATCCGTTTAATCCGCGCCATTTTCAATGGCGATGAATCCTTTTAATCCTGGTTGTTTTTTCAGCCCGGGCTCAAACACGATAAATAGAGGAATTTCCGATTAAAATAGCAAAACTAATATGAAAATAAAACTTCGCCGGTTTAGGGTGTATCCTTCGGCCCGTTTTATTTCATGGGTTCTCATGACAGCCCGTTTGAAGGGCTGTCATGCGTGCTGTCCAAAGAAAATTCAGAAAGGAAATTCCACTTTACGATGATTCAAATAAAAAACACCCCGAATTTGACCGGAGTCGAAATCAGCGGCGATTTTAATGATTTTGAAAATTTAATCGATGCTTTTTATCAAATAACTGCGGATGATTCCCAGGCCTACAATAACATTTCCGCTCGGATATTGGCGCTCTGTTATGATATCCGCCACGCCATGCAGGGTGACCGGGAGATTGAACTTGTGGGAAACGGCATCAATGAGACGATCATGAAATTTCATTCCATGATCCTCCCCAAGAATAATGTATATTATCAATGCAACTGCCTTTATCCGGAAATGTTTTTTGTGATGCTGGCCCTTAATGACTTGGTAAAATTACGGATGCGGAACCTCACAAAATCGAAATATGCATATGATCTCGCTTTCGAAAAAAATGTTGTCTGGGATGGTCCCATTGCAACAATTCGCCTGTTTCAAGCGGGCTTTACCGCTTGTTTTGAGGAAATAACAACTGAAAACGCTTTTAACCGTTGGCTGAAATTGATGAATGACCGTTATCTTTGCTTCCATGAAATTGCTGTTCAATATGTGGATTTTCTCAACATCAAATATTTAAAAATGAATCACGAGAAACGCCTGAAGAATTTGACCACGATTGCCAAACGACTCGCCGAATTCCACTCCGATGCCGACCATATTGAAATTAAGGAAGTAGTCGTTAATGGAGCGCGGGAGCATGGATGCTCCGAAAATGAACTTAGTTTGGAGGGGATAGAGTACCCGGAAGAGATTCTATGGTAGGCTTGACTTATAAGTTAGCCAAGAGGCACTCAGCAGGAGCGGCTTATGAACGAGAGACTGAAAATTTTCACGTTCCTTTGCTTTTTTATCAATTTTGCATGGAATTTTCAGATGATCAATTATATAATGGAGAAAAGGTTTTGTGAATAAGGGGCGAAATTTGTGGCTAAATTCAAAAAAGTAACAATTACCGACATTGCCAAAGCCGCACAGGTGTCCATCAGCACCGTTTCCAGGGTATTGACGGAAAGAGCCGGTGTAAACGATGAAATTCGGGATAAGGTATCCGCGTTGGCAAAGTCAATGGGATATGAACCGCCGCTGCGGAGTGAATCACGGAAGGGGACCGGCAAAGCGATTGCCTTTTTGGTGGAAAGTTCCGATGTTTTTGTCAACGGCGCATCGTTTTTCGGCAAGTTCCTGGCCGGAGTGCACCAGGTTTTTGAGACCAGCGAATATCAGGTCATTTTAAGCACCGCCCGGCGGGATATGGACCCGAAGCAGCAAATTTTGGAAATGGCTGAAAATGGGATTGCCGGTTTTATATTAGCGCAGACTCAGATCGATGACCCGTTTGTCAAAGTTTTGGATGAATTGAAATGTCCTTTTGTAACCTTAGGGCGGGCCGTTTCCGTACTCAACACCCCTTATGTGGATGTTGACAGCTTTGGCGGCGCTTATGCGGCCACATCGGCTTTAGCTAGCCGCGGGCACCAATATATCGCCCATATCAGCGGCAAGTTAAACACCTTAGCTGCAATGGCAAGGCTGGAAGGATACAGGAAAGCATTACAAGACTATCAACTCCGGTATGATGAGCGTTATACGGTTGAGGGCGGAGAATCGCAACAGGAAGCGTATGTGGCTACCATTCATTTGCTGGATAACGCCAGTCCAACTCCGACCGGATTTTTTGTTTATAATGATTTTTTGGCGGCCGGAGTGATGCGCGCGTTATATGAAAGAGGGATCAGGGTACCGGATGATGCTTCTTTAATCGGATTTGATGATGACGAGGCATCGGCCTTCGTTGTCCCGCCCCTGGCTTCCGTTCATTGGCCCGTGGTTGAAATGGGCAGATTGGCTGCGGAAATGTTATTGGTATTGTTAAACGACAATATTCTTGAACAGCGTCAAATCCTTTTGCCAACTCAAGTAATAGAACGTCAGTCGTTAGGGGCATCGACGGTTTCAGGTATGACTCGGGAAAGTGAGAAAAAAATGAAACTTGGCTGAAAAAAATATTTTTTTCATATTAATCCGGCAGGAATCTGAAAATTTTCACAGAAATATTTACCTCGCATTAACATTCAGATGATAGCCGGAGTCTTCGACAACTCCGGTACTGTTCCCAACAGTTATTGGAGTTTTTTATTTCTTTTCCGGCTAAATTGTTGAATGAAACAAAATGGACGCCTGCAAGTTGAATTTCATTTGGAAGGAGGCGCATATGGAAGAAGGGCTAGATAGCGTTTGCCTAAGATCAAGGACTAGGTTTTTTAAATAATAAGGGGGGTATAGATGATGAGAAAAGTAATGAAACGCTTTATGGTCGTCCTGATGATTACCGGATTACTTATTTCCGCGGTTGTCTATGGCGCGGCGAAGGAACCAAAAGTAACTTTGACGGTTTTTGCTGGGCAATCAACTACTGATGCCGGTTTGGAAGATATCGTCCAAAAAGCTGTGGCTGCAAGATATCCTAATATCACCTTACAGTGGGAAGCAGTAGATTGGGGCAAAGATTTTCATCCCAAAATGCAACAGTACATCCAATCGGGTTTGCCGGATATCATCATCGGTAAAGCCCAGGATATTGCGGTCTATGGCAGCCAAGGATTATTGGCCTCTCTAAACGGCAAAAGCTATCTTCAAAGAGTATTGCCTGCTGCGATTCCCGGGGTAACCGTGAAAGGAAAAACCTATGGGATTGTTTATAATTGCCTTTATCAAGGAGTGTATTATAACCGGAAAATATTTACGGAAAATGGTTTAAAAATTCCCGGGACCCAAACTGAATTGGTTGAAGCCATTAACAAGTTAAAGGCCAAAGGGATTACTCCCTTTGCAACCCATATGGTTGATAGTTGGAGCATTGGTAATATTACAATGCAATTTGCCATTAATGAGGTATTCAATAAAGCGCCCAATTGGGGCGAGCAATTCCGTGCCGGGAAAGAATCTTTTGCGAAATCGGCTGCATACAAAAAATGTTATGAATATAATAAGTTAATTTATGATAACACCTGGAGCAAAGAGACTTTCTCGCTTGGGCAAACCGATTGTGATGCCAGAATGGTTCAGGGAAAAGCCGCGATGAAAGTATCCGGTTCCTGGTCCATTCAAAATTTCATGAATGTCGATAAAAACTTTGATTTCGGAGTGTTTCCCTTTCCCAATCAAAGCGGCGACGCCAAGCTTATTTTTGAGCCGAACATGACTTGGATGAAGAGCGCCAAAACCAAGCACTCCGCTGAAGTTGATAAGGTGTTTGATGTGATCACCGGCGATGTTAAAGCAGCTGTTGAATTTTATAATCAAACGAAGACTGCCTCCATGCTCAAGGGCGTAAGTCCGACGTTCCCGAATCCCAGCCAAAAAGATATTGATAAATATGCCGCGGCAGGAAAAATTATCGATGCCAATCGCGGCAACAATCAATTACAATGGGGCGGGTTCCAGGAAGAAAATGCCAAAGATATCGCAGCATGGTTGCAAGGGACGATTAGTTTAAACGATGCTTTGAAAGCGGCCGATAACCGAAAAGCAAACAGCAAACCATGAACCGCTGAGAGTGGCTTAATCCTAGGGGAATAGTGCTTGTTTTCATTATTCCCCTTATTTTTTTAGAAGGAGATAGCATCATGCGCCAGAAATCGTTGGCTCGAATTGAATTGCTGCAATATATTTCACTGATCTTACCCGGCATGATACTTTTTACGATCGGGCTGATTATTCCGTTAATGCTTGCGTTTGGTTATTCCCTGACGAGTTGGAATGGGATGACTGCGAACAAACCATTTGTAGGGCTGCAAAATTACTTCAATTCTTTCTCGGACCCTTATGTCATCCAGGCGTGGATTTTTACAATCAAGTTTACAGTTTGGAATACGATGATCCAAAATGCTTTGGCCTTACTTTTTGCGGTTGCCTTGAATAGCGCTTTAAAAGGGAAAAAAATATACCGTACCATACTTTTTATACCCTGTTTAATCAGTGCGGTCATTGTGGGATTTATATGGTTAAGAATGTTTTCCAATATTTTGCCTGCACTCAATGAATGGATGGGAACCCATTTTAATTTCTTGTTGTTCGGAGATGGAAAAACGGTTCTCGCCGGGATGTTAATCGCCAATAACTGGCAATGGATTGGTTATTGGATGTTGATTTACCTTGCGGCTTTGCAGTCTATCCCAAACGATTTATATGAAGCCGCCAGTATTGATGGGGCAAGTTCTTTCGGCAAATTCCGCAGTATAACAATTCCCATGCTGGCTCCAGCGTTTACAATTTGTATCGTCGGTATTACCACCGGCTCATTAAAAGTATATGAATTAATGGTTTCTTCTACCCAAGGGGGTCCGGGACGAGCTTCGACTTCCATTATTTATCAGATTTATAATACGGCAATCAGTGGAAGACAGTATGGATATGGTTCTGCGATATCGGTCGTTTTGGTGTTCGTCCTTCTGGTGATAGCCTTAATCCAATTGGGCTTTCTCAAAAAGAAGGAGGTGCAACTATAATGACGACCCTGAATAAGGAACCTCATTCCAAATTGATGGGTGAAACGGAAAAACGAACAGCTGCCCCAAAATTAAAAGCGGGCGAAAATGAAACATACACGTTTGGAATCGGCATGACTCAATTATTGATGACAATGATAGCCGTCTTATTTGCGGTGCCTCTTTTGATCATTGTTAATTATTCCTTTAAAACCACCAAAGAGCTTTATCTAAACAGCCCTTTGTCCCTACCGCAAGGTTTTAACATGGATAATTATATCACGGCATTTAAAAGACTTGATTTAACGACTACTTTTTTGAATACATTTTTTTATACGGCGGTATCAGTTTTCGTATTGGCAATTATGTGCGGAGCTGCGGCCTGGGCTATTGCCCGCTGCAAGAACGGGTTTTTCAAATTTAGTTATATTTATTTTTTATTAGGAATTTTTATTCCCTACCAGGCATTGTTTCTTCCCATTTATATCATCGGATATAAAAGCGGATTGACCAATACCCGGATTGGAATTATCTTGATGTATATTGCAACCGGTATGTCCTTTGGTGTATTTTTAATGACCAGTTTTATATCCACTGTTCCGGTAGAGTTGGAAGAAGCTGCCAAAATTGATGGTTGTTCAATTTATAGGACATATTTTTCCATTGTATTGCCGCTCTTAAAACCGGCGATAGCTACTTTGACAATATTGCAGGCTTTTCAAATTTGGAACGATTACCTGATGGCGAATCTTTATATCAATTTGAAAGAACTTAAAACGCTTACTGTAGCGATTCAGGCGTTATTCTCCCAGTATACCAGCGACTATACAACCGCTATGGCTGCAATTGTCATATCGGTATTGCCGGTAACGATTCTTTTCATTACCCTACAGAAATACTTTGTTAAAGGGATGACAGTCGGAGCGGTGAAAGGATAAGCCACAATATGATTCCTATAACGGGCCATTGAAAGGAAATATGAAAATGGAGATTGTCATTGAAGAAAACGGTTTACACTTAGTTCTGGAAGTTACTGAAAATCAGGATCTTCGTCTGCTGCATTTTTCTTCCCATACTTTTCATCCTGAAACCATAACCGAAGAACAAAAAAAAATGTTCCGACTCGTGGAAATTCAGATGGCCGGCGAGAATCAGGACGACCACCACGGATCAAAACATACCGGGACCATGCCCGGCGGGCGATTGATTTATAAAACGCACCATGATTACCGTACGGCGCATGGACGAAAACTTGAGTTTGAAATGGAAGACTCCGGTTTGATGGTCATCAGCCATGTACAATTTTTTGACGGTATCCCGATGGTGCGTTCCTGGACTGAAATTCGCAACGGGAGCAGGGAAATCAAGACCCTGGAATATGTTTCGTCATTTGCTTTAACTGGAATCGCTAAAGAAGGAATATTATCCTGGGAACAAAAAAGCAGGTTGCATATCCCCCATAATGCATGGTATGGGGAGGGACAATGGCGTCAAAATTCACTCTCCGAGCTTGGTTTGTCAAAGGTGAATACTTTTTCCATCAAGCGTCTTGCTTTTTCAAACAACGGCACTTGGTCCACTTCCCAATATTTGCCGATGGGTTGTTTTGAAAATACTGAATCCGGAAATTTATTATTTTGGCAGATTGAAAATAATGGGTCCTGGCATTGGGAAATCAGCGATATTGCCGAACACCTTTACTTACAACTCAGTGGACCCACAGAGAACGAAAATCATTGGTGGAAAAGATTATCCCCGGGAGATTCTTTTACCTCGGTCCCGGTCGCTATTGGTTCCGTAGCCGGTGATTTTGAAAAAGCCATTCATGCTTTGACCCATTATCGCAGAGTGATTCGACGTCCCAATGTCGATGATCAAAAGTTACCCATTATTTTTAATGACTATATGAATTGTTTAATGGGCGATCCAACGACGGCTAAATTGATTCCGTTGATTGACGCCGCCGCTGAAGCCGGTTGCGAATATTTTTGTATTGATGCCGGCTGGTATTCCGACGGCGAGTGGTGGGACGGAGTGGGAGAGTGGCAGCCGGCCAAACTTCGTTTTCCGGGTGGCATTAAGGAACCCCTTGATTATATCCGGTCTAAAGGGATGATCCCGGGATTGTGGTTGGAAATTGAAGTGATGGGTATTCATTGTCCGCTGGTCAGTCAAGTCCCGGATGATTGGTTTTTTATCCGCCATGATAAAAGAGTCATTGATCATGGCCGTTATCAACTGGATTTTCGCAATCCGGAAGTGCGAAAACATGCTGATGGGATCATAAAGCGTTTGGTCCAGGAATATGGTGTCGGCTATATTAAAATGGATTATAATATCAATGCCGGTATTGGCACTGAAAATGGGGCGGATAGTTTCGGCGACGGTCTTTTAGAACATAACCGGGCATACCTGGCTTGGCTTGACAAGATTTTTGTTGAATATCCGGAGCTGGTCATCGAAAACTGCAGCAGCGGCGGAATGCGTATGGATTATGCCCTGTTAAGCCGGCATAGCATCCAGTCCAGCAGCGATCAAACTGATTACCGGAAATATGCGGCTATTGCCGCATCATGCGCAACCGGAGTGACTCCGGAACAGTGCGCAATCTGGTCTTATCCTCTATGCGAAGGGGATATTGAAGAGGTTATCTTTAATATGGTGAACGCAATTCTGATGCGAGTTCATCAAAGCGGTCATTTAGCAGAGATCTCTCAGGAAAGGCTACAATTGGTGCGGGAAGGATTGGCCTATTATAAATCAATCCGGTGCGATATTCCGCAAGGGTTGCCGTTTTGGCCCCTTGGATTACCCACATTTGAAGATCCGTGGATTAGTTGGGGGTTAAGGTGTGCCGGGAAAACCTATCTTGCAGTATGGAGATTGGGAGGTTCTAACGAATACTGCCGTTTGCCGGTAAAATTTTTAAAAGGAAAAAAAGTCAGAGTCAATATCGGGTATCCGTCGGATGCCGGATGCAGTTTTGAGTGGCAACAGGATAACAGTGAACTTAGTGTTATTTTACCGAAGATTAATTCAGCACGGCTTTTCGAACTGCAAGAGATTTAGGCTACTTGGCGGTGTGTAAGGTTGCAAGCGGAAGATTAAGATCGATCATCGTTCACTTCATAAAAACAGCCCCGAATTGTTAATCGGGACTGTTTTTTTCACAAAAACCGAATTTCAATGCCCGTTAGTAAATTTACTTGTACATCTGGTCAAAATGTTTCTGGGCGCTTACCACTGCGGCTCTCATCATGTCTTCAGCCTTGGCGGTCTCGCGGTTGGCAAGGTGTTTCAACAATTGTTTGGTATCCAGCTCGGTAGCAGCTTTGGCGCATGCTTCCCAGCTTAAGATGCTTCTGACAATCCGGTCAATGGCTTGTTCTTCATTATCATAGGCCCGAGGTACCATGTCGTGGCCTTTCCAGCGCTCGAACCCGGCTTCGTCGATCAGGCCGGCAATGGCGATATTCATGCCGTTGATTCGGGTGCCGTGATCAATGTCGTATTTTCCGGGGCCGCCGAGAATGATACCGTCGTTATATCCCTGGCTGTTGAGATGCATGTGGACCATGGCCTCATTATCCAGCTCTTCAACGGAATCATACACGTGGTCAAGGCCAATCATTTCAGTATGGCCGAATTCTTTATTGACTCCTTTTTTCTTGCGGGAGACGCCGAATTCTTCTTCGATACGGCGCCAGAAAAGCAGGGCGGAGGCCACGGTCGGAATGATCATCGCCGGATGCCCTTCATTGGGTTTGGGCTCAAAACCGATATAAAGGCTACCGCCTTTTTTCTCCTCATATTTACAGAGGCCGGCAATGCTTTCTTTCAGATTTTGATACATGTGTTTAACCCCAACGGAGGCTAAATCGTAACCGTAAGAACCGTTCCAGAGGACAAAAGCCGGTGCTTTGGCGGCATCGGGATGCCAGGCTTTTTTCATAGGACCATAGGCCAAATCGACCGTACGGATTCCCAATTCTTCGGCGGCTTTCCGCTCATTGGGATCCAAGGAACAAACCCCGCCATAACCGAAATGGGAATGAGCGCCCGGGGTGATCATGGCCAGATGCATTTTCGCGTCAAGCAGGGCATCGGCAACAGCCGGGGCGGTTTTTTCATCAATTTCGCTGTCATAATGGACTTCAAATCCAAGTTCAACATTGTCGGGCATTTTGGGTGCGATTTTTTCTTTGATGATGCCGATAATTCCGACAGCATCCAGCTTATTGGCAGACCAAGCCGGACGCATATCGCCGGGGGTAAAACCGCCTTTCCCCGGGTTGAAAGTCCAACGACAAATTGCATGCAATGATTTTTTCGACATTTTGTTTCCTCCCTTGTTTTTAGATAACCGCATTTTGAATATGATACGGTATTACCTTGAAAGGTAACCACCGGCATCAAACTGGTTTCCGATGATGATTCAATCGGGATAACGCTTTACGGATGGGTCCTATCAACTGGATTCAAGCTGGTGTTTTAAGATCGCCTTCCAATTTTGATAGGCATCTTGATAGGCCGATTTTAAGGCTTCATTGGGCTCGATGGTCTTGACGGCCTGCAACCCGGTGAAGGTTTCCTGAAAATCTTTGAAAATACCGGCTCCAAGTCCCGCCCCCCTGGCAGCGCCCTGTGAACCATCGGTATTATAGAGTTTAACCTCGGCGCCGGTGATTGTGGCAAAGGCTTCACTGAAAATCGGACTTAGGAACATATTGGCATGGCCGGCTTTAACGGTCTGGATATTGATTCCCATGTTTTCCATGATTTCAATACCGTAATTCAGGGCGAATACAATCCCTTCCTGGGAGGCCCGGAGAAGGTAAGAACGGTCATGAATGTTAAAATTGAGACCGTGAATGGAAGCGCCGATATTTTTGTTCTCGAGAGTTCGTTCGGCGCCGTTGCCGTAAGGAAGAATCGTCAAATTGTCACAGCCGACCGGAACCTTGGCCGCCAGTTGATTTGCTTCTTCGTAGGATAATCCTTCGGCCACGTTACTTTTCATCCAGCGGTTTAAAATACCGGTACCGTTTATGCACAGTAAAATACCATACCGCGGAGCGGTTGCTTCATGATTGACATGGACAAAGGTATTCACGCGCGATTTGGAATCATAATTGGGTTTATCACCGACCCCATAGACAACGCCGCTGGTTCCGGCGGTCGCCGCCAGTTCACCGGGTTCCAAAACATTCAGTGAAAAAGCGTTATTGGGCTGATCGCCGGCCCGGTAGGCTATTTTAATCCCGGATTTCAGGCCCAATTCCTCAGCGGCTTGTGGGGTTAACTCGCCCTGGATCGAAAAGGTCGGAACCGGATCGGGAATCAGATCGGAGGAGATTCCGTAATAATCTAAAAGCATTTGGGCGAGTTGGCCATTTTGGAAATCCCAGAGGATGCCTTCGGATAATCCGGAGGGAGTGGTTTTAATCTCGCCGCTCATTTTCAGGGCGATATAGTCGCCCGGAAGCATGGCCTTGTATATTTGCTTATAGATATCGGGTTCATTTTGCTGAACCCATTTTAATTTGGAGGCTGTGAAATTCCCCGGTGAATTCAGTAATTGGGATAAACACTTTTGAGAACCTAAATTTTTGAAGGCATCCTCGCCATTAGGTACAGCCCGGCTATCGCACCAGATAATGGCCGGTCTTAATGGTTTCCGCTCCTTGTCGACGATGACCAGTCCATGCATTTGGTAGGAAAGGCCAATCGCCTCCACATCCGATAAATCAATCTTACTGCTGCTTTTAATCATTGCCGTGGTTGATTTTACATGTTGCCACCAGGTATCGGGGTGTTGCTCGGCCCATCCAGGCTTGGGCGCCATGATCTCCATTTCCGTTTGAGGAGAAGTCGCCGAAGCGATAACCTTACCGGTGACAGAATCCATTAATGTGGCTTTGATGGAGGAACTGCCGATGTCGAATCCTAATAAATATCCCATAGAGTCAACTCCTTTATTTAAATTATTGATTAAAAACGATTTCCATGGCCTGGCTTGCTACACCCAAAGCAGTAGCGCGGTTCTTCAACTTGGAAAATTCCAAAACAAAATTACTGAAAGTTTTGTCCAGGCTACAATCTTTAATTTGTTTGATTAATTTATGACTAATGATTTCGTTGATTTCGCCCAATTCACCCCCGATGACGACCATTTCGGGATTTAATCCGTTGATCAAATTGGCAATGCCGATCCCCAAATATTTTATAGTGGAATCTAATACTTCAATGGCCGGAGCATCTTTTTGGATGACCCGGCTTAAGAATTCTTCAAAAGATTGTATTGGATAAGAGGGATTTTGATGATTATACCTTTGAAGAGCGGCGTCATTGGAAGCATAGGCCTCCCAACACCCTTGATTGCCGCATCTGCATAGTAACCCATCGGGTTCCACCGTCATATGGCCGAATTCTCCGGCCCGGTTTGAATGCCCGGTATAAAGCCGGTCATTGAGTATCAACCCGCATCCGATTCCCACACCGATGGAAACATAAAGCAGATTTGCAACCCGGGTAGCCGTTCCGTAAAAATGTTCGCCGATTGCCGCGGCATTCGCTTCATTCTCGATGAAAATTAATTTTTTGGTATTCAGCAATTGCCGTAGATTAACATTTTTCCACCCTAAATTAGGGGCTAATTCAACGATTCCGGAAGAGTTTTGTACAATTCCCGGAATTCCGATTCCGATACCGCCGATTTTTTCAGAGGCGATGTTGTTCCGGAGGATGATTTCATCGATGGTTTTATTTAAAAGATCAATGATATACAACTCATCACTACTGCTTAAGGATATTTCCCCAGTGTTGATCACGGCTCCCACAGAGTTAACCAATACCCAGACTAATTTATCAACCAACAAATTGACACCAATAATATAGAAAGCCTCGGGATTCAATTGGTATAAAGCGGATTTGCGACCGCCCGTAGATTTGGCGATTCCACACTGGATAATTCGATTCTCCACCATTAATTCGTTTACGAATGTAGTTACCGTTGTTGAGCTTAAACCGAGAGTGGTTGCTATTTCCGCTTTCGATAGTGATGGTTTTTTGAATATTAATTCCAGAATGGATTTTTTGTTATTGACCCGCATTAATTCCTGGTTAATCGCTTTTTTCATGATTATCCCTTATCAAGATGAAAAATTTTCACATAAAGCCGGTGAAGTTTAGGCGAAATGATACTCTGTATCAAAAACACTTTTTAAAAGTATTTTTAAAAGTTGATATAAAATATTCACCATCCGGGGGGGAATTCCTGCTGAAAAAAATAATTCCCTCAGCAATGGCTGGCTGGAATAAAAATCCAAACCATCAAAAAAATAATGTTTCATTTCATAATATATTACCAAATTATACTTGCAACCCAGCTAAAAGAATGATAATTTTAATAAAAGACGTATTAAATCAAGTTGATGTTTTTGGTTGGAATAATTTTTTTAGATAGAACGATGCATATTAGGCGATGATTTGTTTTTAAAATTGATGGCTCCGGAGGATAATTAATTGATACAACCGAGATTTCGCAAAGATATTATGAAGCGGTTTGAGTTTTCTTTTCGAAAAAAAGTGATTTTTCGCTTTTTATGGATTATTGTTTTGATGAGTGGAGTCAGTATTTTTTCTTATATTACGTTAAAAGGTTTTATCAGTGACCTCGATCGCATGATTGAAAGCGTTATTGTCGCCAATAGAATTTCAAACTCGGTTACGGAAATATCGCAAAACCTTGAAAAATACATATTCAATAATATTGACACCGAGCAGAGATGCCTGAAACTTTTGAATCAGGGTGAGGCGGATATATTATTTTTAAAAAGATATATTCAAGATCCAACCGGCATAAATGATATGGATTCCATTGAGAGATTATTCAGCGCTTTTCAAGAAAATTATCATGCCACAATGAACGCTGTCCGTGATAAAAATTTGACGGCTACGGTAGGTTCTTTAGACGAAACCAAAAAAGTAGGTCAATTTGTTAACCAGCATGTTCAAGCGCTTATTATGGCTGAATTGGATTACAACACCGCAGTTAAAGCCGGATTAAACCGCGAAGTTGCAACAATTGGCTGGGTATTACTGTTTATTTTAATGATTATCAGTATTTTGTGCATTTTTTTCGCTTTGAAATTCGCCAACAGGATTATCGGTCTGATTGATGGTATTGTTCGGCAATTATCCAATAGTACCCATGAGGTGACTGCGGCTTCCAAACAATTGGCCGCTTCGAATCAACAATTATCGCAGACTAGCGCCGAGCAAGCATCTGCCATTGAGGAAACTTCTTCTATTTTACAGGAATCCGCATCGATGTTTAGTCAAAATGTCACTCATACAAAGCAAACGGTTCAGCTAACGGAAATGACAAAGAAATCTGCGGATAAAGGCAACGATGAAATGAAAGAAATGATGGACTCGATCCAAGAGATGAAGAATTCGAGCACTCAAATCGCTAAAATCATTAAAATAATCGATGATATTGCTTTCCAAACAAACATTTTAGCCCTTAATGCAGCTATTGAGGCGGCTCGTGCCGGGGAAGCCGGTTCAGGCTTTGCGGTAGTGGCGGAAGAAGTCCGAAATTTAGCTGGACGAAGCACTCAGGCAGCTAAGGATACCGCCGGGATTATTCAAATGAACATCGAATTATCAAGTAAAGGTGTTTCGGTTGCCGAGAGAGTCAGAATAGCCTTAACTGAAATAACTGCAAATGCTGAAAAGGTCAATAAAATAATTAATGAAATTTCTGCTGCCAGTGAGGAACAGTTGCAAGGAATCGACCAGATAACTAAAACAATGAGCCAGATGGAAGTCAATACGCAACAGACAGCCCAAAATGCTGAGGAAAGCGCATCCATAGCCGAGGAATTGAGCTCTCAAGCAGAAAGTATAAAATTAATCGTTCAAAAACTTTCGGAAATCATCCGTGGTGTAAAGGGTAAAGGAGAGGAAAAAATTGATTATCAAAAAGAATCTCAATATAGGAAAGATGATTTGGACCCCTCCCTTCCGTCATGAATGCCGGGTTTTTACCGGATAAAAGAAGCAAGTGATCGCGTTTCATAATATCAAATTGATTGAATTCGATAATGATGATACAACAATTATCAGTGGGCTGTGGAAAAGTATTTGCGCCAGCCCCTTTTTAATTGCATCGTAAAAATGGATACCCCACTTTTTGGCGGAATTTGAATTGGTTATACAAAAAATGTATAGACAGAATAAATACTTGCCAGTAAAATGATTTTAGATAACGCTGGAGGTGTACTTTGTTTTCATTACTTTTTCAAACAACACGCAAAGTACGGCACAACTTTAAATGCGATTTGGCTGCGGCGATCTTTTTTGGTCTGTTTTACGGCGGCTTAAACGCTTTTATATTAATACAGGCCAGACGTATCGGGGCTACCACATTTGAAGTCGGTCTGCTTGCGGCTTTACCCAGCGTTTGGTTAATGCTCTCTCCAATTTGGGCGAAGATGTTTGACAAGGAGAACCCATTCAAAATGGTTTTTTTGGCCGACGGCGCCAGCCGCGCCATGATCTTGCTTTTACTAATTAGCGCTACTGCCCATTGGTATCTGGCGTTTTTTGCTCTCCATTATTTTTTTGGTTCCATCAGTGCGACAGTCTATGGCAATGCGATGCGGAAGGCTTATCCGGCTGAAATACGGGGAACATTAATGGGATGGGTCCGGGTGGGATCGGCGCTGGCTCAAGTTGTTTCTATTATTGTAACCGGTATGCTGATGCCAAAGTGGGGCGTGGGTTTTCTATTCCCTTTTCTGGCTTTATTCGGAATCGCTTCCGCCGTTACTTTCAGGGGAATCCGGCCGGCGATTCCCGATCAACCCCGCGCCTCGGGCCCCAAAATTTCTGCTTGGACCATTTTTAAATCGGATCACCATTACCGCCGGTTTATTTTGGCTCTATTCCTATTTGGATTAGCTACGGCAACCTCTTTACCGGCTTATCCCCTTTTTCAGGTTGACACTTTGAAAGTAAGCGATGGTTTTATTTCGACTTTTTCAGCGATTATCTATTGTTCTTCGCTTATATTTTATTATTTGGGCGGTTATCTAATCGATCGGTATTCTCCCCTTAAAGTGATGATGGGCGTCTTTTTGGTGAATATCGGCGTTCCCCTGATGTATTGTTTCGTGAATACCCAGTGGCCTTTATTATTCGTTGGTTTACTGCAGGGGATAGTCAATGCCGGTCTCGATTTGGTTACCCTAAATTGCGTACTATGTATGGCCGGTCAAGGAGAAATTAATTCATATATGGCTGTAAACGTTTATTTACAGGGACTTAGAGGTACTTTGGGTCCGCTGATCGCTCCACTGTTTATCCATTTTTTGGGTTACAATGGTCTTTTTATTGTGGTGCTGGGGCTTAATTTGATTGCGGTTTGGCAATTGTTTCCTTTGGTGAGGAACAATTGTGTAAACTTGGATCGTAAAAAAATTACATTATCTGGGACAAAATAAACTTATGCGAAATTCTAACTTTTTACCCATTACAAAAGAAGACATGGCGGAGCGGGGCTGGAACGAACTGGATTTCGTATTGATCAGCGGCGAAGCGTATGTCGATCATCCTAGTTTTGGAGTGGCTATTATCAGCCGGGTATTGGAACATGAAGGATACCGCGTCGGTATTATCGCTCAGCCCGACTGGAGGGATAGTTCAAGTTTTAAGGTATTGGGCCGGCCTAAATTAGCCTTTTTGATTTCCTCCGGGGTCATTGATTCCATGGTGAATCATTATACAGCCAGTAAGAAGCCAAGAAGTGAGGATGTTTATTCCCCGGGGGGACGGGCCGGTTTGCGACCGGACCGGGCGGTTATTGTTTATGCCAATCGCGCCAAAGAAGCCTTTAAAAATGTTCCGGTTATACTCGGGGGAATCGAAGCCAGTTTACGACGTTTTGCCCATTATGATTACTGGGATGATTCGGTTAGACGTTCGATTTTGGTTGATTCCAAGGCCGATATTTTAATTTACGGAATGGGCGAAAAACCCATTTTGGAAATAGCCGCCAGGTTAACCCGGGGCGAAGACATCAACCAAATCGCTGATATTCGGGGAACTGCGGTGTTGAAATCTCTGCCCAAGGATATTAAACCAAATCTTGGACCCAATAGTATAATTGTTCCGTCTTTTGAAGATGTCAGATCCGATAAGGTAAAGTATGCGGAGGCTTTTCGCCTTCAATATCAGGAGCAGGACCCAATCCGTGGCAAAACACTTTTACAACTTCACGGCGACCGCTATTTAGTTCAAAATCCACCGGCTTTTCCCCTGTCGGAAACGGAGATGGACCAGATTTATGCTTTGCCGTATCAGCGCACTTACCATCCAATGTATAAGTCTGCCGGGGGAGTACCCGCTATACAAGAAGTGGCATTCAGTATCACGAGCCACCGGGGATGTTTCGGGGGTTGTTCCTTCTGCGCCCTGACTTTTCATCAAGGAAGGATGATTCAAAAACGCAGTCAATCCTCGATCGTTAATGAGGCTAAAAAATTAGTATGGGCTGAAAATTTTAAGGGATATATTCACGATGTGGGCGGACCAACTGCCAATTTTCGTAATCCTTCCTGCCATATTCAAAAGGAAAAGGGTGTATGCAAAGATAAACAATGCATGGAAAATGGCGGGTGTAAAAATTTAGAGGTCGATCACCGGGAATATCTGCAATTATTAAGAAAGCTTCGGGAGATTCCTGAAATCAAAAAGGTATTTATCCGTTCCGGAATTCGCTTCGATTATTTGATGCTGGATAAAAATGACGAATTTTTTGAGGAACTTTGCGAACACCATGTCAGCGGGCAACTAAAAGTTGCCCCAGAACATGTAGTGGACCGGGTATTGCAAAAAATGGGCAAACCCAGTCGACGGGTTTATGATCAATTTGTAAAGAAATTTAAGGCAATCAATGAAAAACTCGGTAAAGAACAATATTTGGTCCCGTATTTAATATCCAGCCATCCCGGGAGTGATTTGGGGGCGGCGATAGAATTAGCCGAGTATTTAAGGGACAACCATTATACTCCGGAACAGGTACAGGATTTTTACCCGACACCCGGCAGTCTTTCAACATGTATGTATTATACAGAATTGGATCCCCGCGATATGGAAACTGTTTATGTCCCCAAGACGTCAAAGGAAAAAGCGATGCAGCGGGCATTGCTTCAGTACCGGCGTCCCCAGAATTATAAATTGGTATATGAAGCCTTAACGAAAGCGGGGCGGGAAGATTTAATCGGCTATGGTCCGGGGTGCCTGATTCGTCCCGGAACTGTGCGCCGGAGCGCCCGAAGGAATCATAATCGGGCTCCTAAAATATGAATACATCGCGCGCTAACCCATTGGTAAGTTGAAAGCTTGCGGTTTAAAAAATCAGGAGTATGGACGGATACCGATATGTTTTCGGGAGTAATCGGCAGTGTTATTTGGGTCACTACCAAGGAATGGTTGAAGTGCGGTTTGTTTCCAAACCAAATTTGAATAATATCGCCCGGTTGAATCTGGGTTAACTGAACCTCCTGAGCAAAAGGGCCCCGATTTTGGTTTTGAATCAAAAATTGATGCAGGAAATCAACCCCCGTCCATGATGGGGATTTTTGATTAGCGTTTATATAATACCAGCCATTGACCGAATCATAGTTCATGATGGGAGCACCGCTGAAAATAACCTGGGAAGCGAAGTTTGTACAATCGCCCCCGAGATTGGTATAATCATAAAATCTCGGATTTTTTCGTAGTGCCCAGGTGGTGGCGTACTTAACCGCTGCTTCCCGGTTATAGGGCTTTGTTATCAAATTCATGAAATTTCACCGCCTTTGACATTATATCGTTTTCAATTGATTTTGGTGCTATGGAAACAATTTTCAGCCGTGAAAAGCAGGAGCATTTGAAAAAAAGACTAAAGATTATAGGAAGCCCGGCCGATTTCGGATTAGGTGTCGGTTAATCCAAATAGCAACGGTCATGCGTTCGCATACTTTTGACAAAGAAATGCAATCCTTATTTTGTTTTATGACTATTAAACACTTGGAGCCTCTATGAAACCCAAATTTTTGGCAAGAATCTTCGTAATTTTAATTTTTGTGCTTTGTATCGGAATACCCCAAATTTGGGGTGAAACCAAGCCTGCGTTTGTGATATTTACCTATGGATTTTGGGGGAGTTTAGACCGCCTTCCCTCTACGGATCCATCATGGCTTGAACAGTCTCCTTACCCCCATATACGGAAAAGACAAGATGTTTCATTTTTAACCGGTCCCGATTACCGTCCAATTCCCCAAGCCATGCTGGCAACGGGTGAAGGACCATCCGTTTCTAAATACTTTTTTTGTTCCTATTACCAATTGGAACATGAAATGGCTTATTGGGCCAAACGGATAAATCATCTCAACCGGAGAGAACGTATCAAAATTTTTGATAATTGGCAGGTTCTCCAGGAACAATTCGCTAAAGGGAATCGCCAACCGCTGGCGGATATCAATGTGATTTATTTAAAGTATGATTGGCGCCTGGATTTGCCGCAAGTCGAGCGGGATTATGTTGAGCCTTTGGTGGAGTTCATCGACCGGAATTGGCCTGGCGCGGAACTCCACTGGATCGGCCATAGTTTGGGAGGAATTGTCGGACGGTACACTGTGTCGCGTCATCCCAGGCGTTTTACTTCCTTAGTCTCCATTGGCGGCCCTCAGTATGGGATTTATGAGATTGGAATGCAGTGCCGGGGCGAACGGGTTACTTACAACGGAAGGTGGGATTTGGAAAACGCGCAGGAATTTGGCTTACAGGTTGCAGAGAAGTTTTTTTTCCGTACCCATACCGTGAAATTGGGCGCGCTTTATCCAAAAACCGCGGCCGAATTTATCAGCCGTTATTTGCCCATGATGAAATGGATGGACCCGGAAACTGCCAATTTAAGTGATGGTTTTGGTACCATGCCGAAATTACAGGAAGCGGTTCCTCATGCAATTTCAATTTATGCTTTGGGTTTTGGCAGTTATGATTTGCAGGGCAATTACCATCCGGCGCTTCCGGACCGTTACGGGGTTGGCCCTGGTTTACTTCCGGGTAAAGATTCTCCGCCCGAATACGCCTTAACCGGTGATGGGAGGGTCGACCCGGTAAGCGCCGTTGGTCCTTTTAAAAATGCGCTATGTATCGGTAAAGATTACTCTCATGGCAGCATGATGTGGTCCCCGATGATCCTGACCTTTTTACTTGACCGCTATTATTATCAGGGCACAATGAGCCCCGGCGATCTTTGGCTGGCGATGAAAAGGATGAAAGTGCCGTTTATTGAAAGGAAAAAACGTATTCAGTGGGTTATAAATGGAAGAAAAATGTGGGACGCGGGAAATTAGCTTTGAAGTAAAACTTTTGCAGAGTGATGGTTTTGAAAGGCGGTGAAAACCAGTTGTGGATTCGGCCGCTGAAAATGTTTATGGAATCATTCGTAATGGAAAAAATGGAAATCCACGCTTTGAATATATAGGCTAAAAACAGAAAGTTTTTAAACTCCTGTTATAGACTATTTTTAGGCTATTTCACGCAAAGGCCGCAGAAAAATGGAAAAAGCAAATTTCCAAATTTTGCGGCTTTGTTTGAACATTGTTTTATAGGGAATATCGGTATCAATAAAACGCCTAACTCCCTTCAAATTAGCGAATCGACATGCTTTTGACCCCTAAATTTTCCACATTGAGCTTCGCTTGAATTTCCCGTAAATCTTGTTCGAATTTTTCCAGATTGCCGCTCATACCGTTAAACTTTTCATTAAAACGATTATCTTTTTGACACACTTCATTTAAAAGCTTACGGGCATCTTCCAATCGGTTAATTGCTTGAATGACTTTCATTTCCTCGACTGTGCTCATTCAATAGTCCTCCCTTTGAGTTTGATCCATTTTTAGTAAACAACAAAATCTCGTGGAAAAATCGGGTCAATTGCTTATTATTTTCTTTCTTTACCTAATAGTATAAACTGAATCCTCCGTTTCGCCAAGATCAATTTATTTTTTAAAAATATCCCTGTATTTACGAGGTATATTAAAAAATGGAATGAATCATATGATTTTGGGGCATTATAGTAAAAAATTGAAAGGAGATTCCGCAATTGAAAATTAAAGATATTATGACGGATACCGTCGCCTTTGTCAGCCCCGACACTACTGTTGTTGAAACTGCCCAACTTATGCAGAAACATGATATTGGAGCAATGCCGGTATGTGAAGGACAAAATATTATCGGGATTGTTACCGACCGCGACATTGTAGTGCGTAATGTAGCCCATAACAAAGATCCCAAAGTAACTCCGGTCCGTGATGTTATGACTGCCGGCGTTAAAACAATATCTCCCGATACCGGGCTTTCTCAGGCGGCTACGTTAATGTCCCAAGGTCAAGTAAGGCGTTTGCCGGTCGTAGAAAATAATCAGTTGGTGGGTATGGTTTCATTGGGAGACTTGGCAACACAGGCTAAATATGACGTGGAGTTGGCCCGGACTTTAGGGGATATTTCGAGTCCGTCCGAACCTGAAAATATGTCTCAATTTCATCGATTTTAGAGGAACGGCCGGAAGGGCCAAAACCACACGGCTAGACAATGAGTAACTTTTTAACCCCCTCTGGGGAAAGGCTTGCAATTGTTGTCCGAATTTTAGAATAGCTTCGAAGTTATTACGGAGCCCGGTGAAACCGGGCTTTGGAATGATCCTTTAAAACTTGGCCGTGTTGGCTTTAGCCCGCGGCGGAGATCATGGCTTAGGGCTTACCTGAGTCATTTTTATAATCAAGTTTATTGATTCCACTTCGGCCCTCCGTAGTTCTCCAATTCAAGTGCGACTTGATATACTTTTTGAAAATAGTTCGGATCGGAAGCCCAACCCGGATGGTTTTGGTCGGGTAACAAAGCTTTTAAAAACTGCTCCGGTTGATCTAAATATTGCAGCGCATCTTGGAACCAAGAAACTTCAGCGATAATTTTCCCATAGTCGATAATACAGTCCGTCCAATTTCTGTATTTACGCCACTTATCCAGTCTTTGATACCAGCCCGTACGGTAATTCCATTCCGGACCCATCAGTTGAATGGTATCGCCCCGCCATGTTTCCCCAGCTTTGGTGGAAAATAAGTTATTCGCTTTTTGGGCTAATTCCGAATTTCCCCAATTGGATTCCAGTGCAGCCTGGGCAAAAACAACCGACTGGTTAAAACGGGCTTTTTTTAACCGGGCCTTGGAACATGCGACATTCATGTTATTGATAAATTCGATTTTTGTCATCTCAAACGCCTCTATTATTAAGGTGGGCAAAGTTTATGAATATTCTAAGATATGCATCACACTCCACGAAGTAACCAAAGGAGGAGTGATGATTTTGGGGTATCTTTTGAAATTATAATCGCCATATTGATTCATGCTTCCGGGAATGGTATAGTCTTTAATATTAAGTCAACCAAAATTGAGGATCAAAATATGAACATTTTATCCGTAGAACAGCTTTCCAAAAATTACGGCACCAAAGAACTATTTCAAAATTTAACTTTCGGCATTAATCAGGGAGAAAAAATCGGCCTCATCGGCATCAACGGGACTGGCAAGTCAACGTTGCTCAAATTATTGGTCGGATGGGAGAAGCCCGATAATGGGCGAATTAGTTATTCGAGTAATGCTAGAATTGGATATTTACCTCAAAATCCTGAATTTAATGAACAACACAGTGTGCTGGAAGAAGTACTGCAAGGTGATTCCCCAGTGATCAAAGTCGTTCGGGAATATGAAGAGACATTAATCCGCGCTGAAGATAATCCCACGGATCAATCCTTGCAAAACAGATTAATTAAGTTAGGCGAGGAGATGGATGCGGTCAATGCCTGGCAGGTCGAAAGTGGTGCCAAGACCATTTTGACCCGGTTGGGGATCACCAATTTTGACGCCAAGATCCAGGTTCTTTCCGGCGGCCAGCGCAAGCGCGTTGCCATGGCCGCCGCCTTAATCAATCCTTCGGATTTATTAATACTTGATGAGCCGACCAATCACATTGACGATCAAACCATAAGTTGGCTTGAACTATATTTGAAGGAGCGCAAAGGCGCCCTGTTGATGGTCACTCATGATCGTTATTTTTTAGATCGGGTGGCAGAAAAAATCTTTGAATTGAGCGAAGGAAATTTTTATAGTTATTCCGGCAATTACAGTTTATTTTTAGAGAAAAAAGCCGAACGGGAAGAACTGGAAAAGACTTTGACGGCGAAGCGAAGGAATCTATTTAGACGGGAACTGGCGTGGATTAAAAGAGGCGCAAAGGCTCGCAGTACAAAACAGCAAGCCCGGATTGAGCGCTTTGAAGAATTACAGGAACAAATGGGCGATACCGAACAGCATTCAATGGAGATTATTGCAGGATCAAGCCGGCTGGGTAAGAAAATCATTTCCCTCGAGCAAGTGAGCAAAAGTTACGGCGAACGTCGTATTATTGAAAGATTGGACTATATATTTGCCCGGAATGACCGAATCGGGATGATTGGACCCAACGGAATCGGCAAATCCACTTTGCTTAATTTGATTGCCGGAAAAATAGCACCCGATGAAGGACAAATAGAAACGGGTCCTACAGTCAAAATCGGTCATTTCACTCAGGAATACTCCAAACTGCCGGAGGAGAAGAGAGTTATTGACTATATTAAAGATCAGGCCGAACATTTACAGAGGGATGATGGCGGCTCGATTAGCGCTTCACAATTACTGGAACGTTTTTTGTTTTCTCCCTCGCTTCAATGGGCTCCCATTCATAAACTTTCCGGAGGCGAAAAACGCCGGCTTTTTTTATTGCGGATTTTGATGGCCAATCCCAATGTTTTGCTTTTGGATGAACCTACCAATGACCTTGACATTCAAACTTTAAGCATTTTGGAGGATTTTTTGGAAGATTTTACAGGAGTGGTCATTGCTGTTTCCCATGATCGTTTCTTTTTGGACCGAATCGCTAAGAAGTTGTTGATATTTACCGGAAACGGCCGGGTTGAGCATTTTGTGGGTAATTTTTCCGAATATCAAGAATATCGGGAAAGACAGAATTTGCCGCTACTGGAGGATACGGCGAAATCGCCGGCGAATTTACCTGAGAAGGATCATTCCGAAGAGCGGGGGGCCGGGAAGGATAAACCGCTTCGATTCAGTTATAAAGAGCAACGCGAATTTGACGAAATCGATCAGGTAATTGCCGGCGTTGAAAAGGAACTGGCTGATATTAAGCAAAAAATAGCACAAGCCGGCAGCGATTATCTCCAATTACAGGAACTAACGGGAAATCAAGAAAGGGTTGAGCAAAAATTAAATCAATTATTGGAACGCTGGGCTTATCTAAATGAATTGGCGGAAAAAATCGCCCAAAACAAACAATCCTTAGGGTAAAATTTTATAACGGATAAAATAAAACACCATATTGACCATAACCTTCTTTCTCTAAATCCTCAAGGGGAATAAATCGTAATGCTGCAGAATTGATGCAATACCGTCGTCCACCTTTGGCAACTGGACCGTCTTCAAAAACGTGTCCCAGATGAGAATTTGCCTTTTTACTGCGGACTTCCATTCGTTCCATTCCATGAGTATGATCTTGTTTTTGAATCACTGCATCGATACTCAAAGGCTTACTGAAACTTGGCCAGCCACAGCCGGAATCAAATTTGTCCAGAGAGGAAAAAAGAGGTTCTCCGGAGACGATATCGACATAAATCCCCGGTTTGTTATGGTTCCAGTATTCATTTTGAAAGGGAGGTTCGGTTGCATTCTCCTGGGTTACTTTATACTGTATTGGTGTTAATTTTTCGTTCGGCATTGGAAACCTCCAGTCGTTTAAATGAATTTTTCGTTTTCGCCGGGCGGAATTTTACATCCTTTCCAAGTTTGCTCCAGATAAGCTTGGCGTCCCGAACCCTTGCGATATCTTTGGTAGTGGTCGCTATTTTTATGATGGAAATCTTGATGGTATTCTTCAGCCGGAAAAAAAGTTTCAGCCGGTTTAATTTCCGTAACAATGGGTTTGTCAAAAAGTCCCGAAAGTTTCAATTCTGCTTTGGATTCTTCGGCCAACCGCTTTTGTTCAGGGGTATGATAAAAAATAGCGCTTCGATATTGAGAGCCGCGGTCCGCAAATTGTCCGCCGGAATCGGTTGGATCGATCTGCCGCCAGTAAACCTTCAATAATTCTTGGTAGGACAGTTGAGTCGGATCATAAGTAACATCGATTGCCTCATAATGGCCCGTCTTTCCCGAACAGACTTCATCGTAAGAAGGATTTGTAAGATGCCCCCCTGTATATCCGCTCGTAATTCTGAAGATTCCCGGTAAAGACTCGAATGGCGACACCATGCACCAAAAACAGCCTCCGGCAAATGTGGCATGGACAGCCCGAATAGTTCCATCCGATGGTTGGTGATTGTTATGATATGGTCTCATGTTTTTTCTCGCTCGCTCCTTTTGCCTTATCGTCGTAAAATCCCTTCAAAAAATCATCCGGGAACAAGTTGGAGTTAAAGCTCTCTCTTCCTAATTTTACACTAATTTTTATGACGCCTGAATAGTTTATCCAATTTTAAAAAATATTTTCTGGATTCCGGAAGACATTTTTTATTTTATTGCAGGTAATTGAATTGGCATTTCGAATATATAGTGAATCTTTCCAGAGGTTGTGAAAGTTAATGAATCGTTTTTATAAAGGTGTTTACCTGATTATTGCCTCGGCAATGGGTTTTGGCGTCATGCCGATTTTGGCATTGTATGCTTATCAATGTAAAATGAATGTTTCAACATTATTATGGATCCGTTTTTCAATTTCTGCTGTGTTGTTTTTCATCGCCCTTGGAATTATGGGCCAAAGAATCAAACTACCTCTTTTTCAAATGGGTTCCCTCTTTATAATGGGTGGTATTTTCTATACCCTACAGTCTACGCTTTACTTCAATGCCATACGATTTATTCCACCATCCTTAGCCGCTTTGCTGTTTTATACCTATCCGATTATCGTTGCATTGCTTTCTTTCTTTATGAATCATGAAAGATTAACCCGGTGTCATTTTTTGGCAATTACGATGACCTTTTTGGGCCTATTGCTGGTTTTGGGAATGCCGTCGGACAAGATAAATATGATGGGGATATTATTGGCTTTCGGGGCTTCCTTGGTTTATTCCGGGTATATTATTTTGGGTAACCGCTTGATTCAAAAGATACCTTCAACCATTTCAAGCGCCTACGTAACTTTATTTGCCGCCTTTTCATTTACGATTCTGGGTTTTGCCATGGGCGCCCTTGATTTTAACTTTGGAGTTGGCGCATGGATACCAGCGATAGGCATTGTTATCTTTTCAACAATCATGGCAATCTTGACCTTTTTCAAAGGATTGGAATTGACCGGACCAACAACCGCCAGTATTTTAAGCACATTGGAACCGCTGGTTACGATAGGACTTTCCGTGATATTCTTTCATGACCGATTAACCGGTTTTCAGATGTTGGGAGGGGCGGGTGTTATATCCGGAACGATTATTGTGATATTGGCCAAGGAGCTTTCTAAAAATTCGTCAAAAACCAATATTGAACTTGAAAGGAAGTAGAAACTTTGAATCATTTTGTTGCCTATAAACCAGGAAAAGGACGAAATCAAGCCATCGGCTTTTTGGTTGGAACATCAATTCTTTGGAGTTTAGGCGGTTTGCTGATAAAGTCGATTGATTGGAATCCGATAGCAATTGCCGGTGCCCGCAGTGGAATTGCTGCCCTGGTTATGCTGGCCTTTCACCGAAAAATACATTTTCAGTGGTCCATATCACGGATTCTGGGTGCATTGGCTTATGCGGGAACCGTAACCTTGTTTGTTGCTGCTACAAAATTAACAACTGCCGCGAATGCGATTTTATTGCAATATACCGCTCCTATATATACCGCCTTTTTTGGCGTCTGGATTTTAAAAGAAAAGGTCAGTAAATTGGATTGGTTGACCATTGGAATTGTCCTTTCCGGCATGAGTCTTTTCTTTATGGATAAATTATCTGTTGGCAATATTTCCGGAAATATTTGCGGGATCCTGAGCGGAATCGCTTTTGCGTTAACTGCTGTTTTTCTTCGTAAACAGAAAGATGATTCCCCTTTGGAGTCGGTCATTTTGGGGAATATATTAACCTTCCTGATTGGTTTGCCATTCATATTTTACTCTGCGCCTAGCTTTTCAGGTTGGCTGTCTTTGATGATTTTAGGTATTTTTCAACTTGGCATTTCTTACATTTTATACGCATCGGCTTTTCGCTATGTGACTGCGCTGGAAGCTATTTTAATCCCGATTATTGAGCCGATCTTAAATCCACTCTGGGTATTTTTAGCTTTTGGTGAAATACCCGGTCCATGGGCTTTGGTTGGGGGATTCATTGTATTGGCTTCAGTAACAGGGCGTTGTCTGATGGTAGCTTTTAAAGAACGAGCAAATTCATAATCAGCGAAACTGATTTGTTTTTGATCAAAATCCCATTCCGTGCTGAGGAATAGGATTTTTTTTTCATGATTTATTTTTTGGGGAATAACTATGGATCAGGTTCGGTTAAAGGAGGCTTTTTTGTGAAGGATTCGGTGAAAAAAATATTACTGGTTGTGATATTTCTTAGTTTGACAATCGGAGGTTTCACGAGTACGGTGTTGTTTTATCGACATCGGGATGATGTTGAAAACCGGCCGAATTCTCATCAAATAGAAGAAGCCGAAATCCCCGATTTGGGGGCCGAATCTAAAGATAAAAACGGTGATCAATTCATGGCTCATCAATTGGGAAGGCCAACCAAAGGAACATTGATATGGGAGAATGACCGTCGTTTTCATGAGATTTGCGCTAAGTACGGGACATCAGTACGGATGTCGGCTTTTCAAACCACTTTGCCGGATCCTTTACCGGGCGAGGAATACAATGTGGCCCTGGCGGCAGATATCATATCGGGCTGCATTCTCCCGCCAAACCGGATTTTTTCCTTAAATAAAGTTGTCGGTCCATACAATCGGGAACGGGGATTTAAGGATGGCCCAACCTATGCCGGAACCAAGCTGATTAAAACCATCGGAGGAGGGGTATGTAAAATAGCCTCGACTTTGTATAATGTTGCGATTTTGGCCAATTTGAAGATCATTGAACGCAGGCACCATGGTATGTTGGTTCCCTATGTTCCTCCCGGCCAGGATGCCACTGTAGCCGAGGGTAACAAGGATTTCAAATTTAAAAACAATACGGATTCCCCGCTCTTAATTTGGGCCGATACCAAAGATAATACATTATATATGGCTCTTTATGGAAAAAATTATCCCCCGAAAGTTTCCTGGCATCACCAAATTATTGACCGTCAGGATTTTAAAACTATCTATCACTTCAATTCTTCACTGAACCCGGGAGAAGAGCATGTTGTAGTTGAGGGTTCCGAAGGAATGACTGTTAAAAACTGGTTAATTATTGAAGAGGCTAATGGCCAAAAGGTTAGGAAGGATTTGGGAGTTGATTATTACCGACCGATGATCAGGGTCATTGAGCGGGGTCCGCAAATTAAAAAATAAACTGGGTTAACTTCATGGTGGGATGGGGGGAACATAGATGAATGCTTTTATCATTGCGTTATTCGGGGCTGTTTGCTGGGGATTGGCGCCGCTATTTGGTAAAGTAGGTCTGCGTGGAGTTAACCCAATTGACGGTATAGTTGCACGAACAGCTATTACAGTGCTTTTTGTCGGCGGTTGGGCAATGGCGAGTGGAAGTTTTGGCCGTTTAAATATGATACCGACCAAGCGTTGGTTTTATTTGGCCATCGAAGCGTTTTTGGCCACCTTTGCCGGAGACATCGCTTACTATGCTTCAATTAAAAGAGGGGATATCGGCCAAACTTCTTTAGTTTTAGCAACTTCTCCCTTAATCACCATGTGGGTGGGGTGGTATTTTTTGGGCGAGTCTTTAACTTTACCGAAAGTTGTCGGCGCCGCATTGATTATTATTGGCGTGGTTTTAGTCGGTTTTAAAACCAGCTAATGATTTTTTACATCGTAACATTCCATAGCGCTAAACCTGCGAAAACTGCTCCGCAATCAACAACTTTGTGTTCAACGGCACAGACTTTTATTTCCTGATAATCCATATTGCGCATGGCAAATGCTTCCATGACCATCCTGGTAATTCGGTTTTCGATTTCGAATTTTGTGCAATAATCCGAAGTTTCCATAATTACACCGAAAGTGTCTGCAGCCGGAATTCCTACCGCAACAGCCGCCGCAATTATAACTCCCGGCTTTGTGCTGGTAAGGGAACCATACGCGGTTGGAACTAAGGAACCAAAGGGGATTTCGATTTTTTCCTGATATTGTGTCCCGGGCGGCAGGATGCTGGAAACTTTGATTAAATTGAGATTGCCTAATCCAGAGATCAATAAGGCTCTATCGAAAGCATTTAAACTTGTTTTTCCTTCACCGCTTCCCGAAACCAGAGTATACTTTGCTGGAGTTGCTAACAATACGACATACCTCCTTTAATTTTTTTAATTTTCACCGTGGTATGCTAAAAAGTCCCATTGAATGGGTGACCTCGTAAAACGTTCTCTAAAAAATAACTACTCAATGATTGTGAAGCTTTACTTGAGTAGAGCGTATCTTCCCCGTTTCTGATTGCCGTTTATTTACGATACGCTCTACTCGTTCAATCCGGTATTGTTAAAGTACATCTAGCCATACGTTTGCTGGTCGACTCATCAAATAGTTCAAAATACAATTGTTTTTTATAAAAATATTGTTGCGGCAGGGTGAATAAATGATAAGATCCTTTTTTGGCCGTACCCAGCATGGTTACAAAATAACTTCGATACCGGGCAGACGTAACTTCAGCATTTAATGCAAGGACAGGCAATAAGCCATTGGGAAAGGTTTCATCCAAGATGATTTGATAGTTCTGCCAGAGAATAGACTGCCATTTTTCTAAATCTTTGCCTATAATAAGTTGAACAGGCATACTTAAGGTATTGGCCGATTCAATCTTTTTTTGGCAAACCTCCGTTACTTGTAAGGGAATATATTGGACCGCCGGAAAAGGGAAAACAGCTTCATTTCCAAAACTCACAGTTTGTAAACACCTCCAAAGAATAAAATCAACAAAATCATCTTATGTGATATTAGCCCAATCGGTTCCATATCCGAATCCCAATTGGAAATGGATCTATTCTTATTTGTTTACATACGAATGATTGTCATTGCTTAAAATTAAGTTTTTTATGGAGTAGGGAGGAAAAGCGGAATAAGTCAAGAAAAGCATATATGTATTAATTTTTGACCATTTTTTATTTGAAACGTACTTCTTTTGAGAGGCGTAATTGATGCTGATTCAATATATTTTACCGTTTTTCCTATTAATATGCTCAATCACGGTTTTGTTGGCCGTAAATGTTTATTCTTGGCTTTTTGGGAAACCAAGCGGCATTTTGAAAAGCTATTTATGTTTATTGGTCATCCTCATGATTTGGTCGATATCTAAAATATTAATCATTTTTTCGCCCCCGCCGTTGCAGAAATGGATTTGGATCATCCACTGGTGCGCCGTTTGTTATACGGGATTGTGTTGGTTCATCTTTTGTCTTCGTTATTCGGACAACCGACTTCTCAAAAAACCTCAAAACCTTTTATTTCTCGGGATAATTCCGACAATTTGTTTTATTGAGATTATCGTATACCATTTTTATAAAAAGAGTTTTTGGCTTGTAAATCAAAACTTCATATTTGAATCATTTTTTTGGCTTCACATTATCGGTACTTATTTATTCTATATGATCGGAATGCTTTTTTTCATAAAGTATTCTTTAAAGGAATTCTGTGAAAAGAAAAAACAAATTTACATAATAGCTCTATTGAGTTTGCCTCTTCTTGTCCTAAACATATTTCAAATTGACACCGATGTACAATTCGGTCTGGAATATACTCCGATTATTTTTTGCTTTGTTTGGCTTCTTTTTGCCATTACAAGTTTTAAACAAGTATTGGTCAACACAAAATCCTTGGCCATGGAAAAGATCATGGATAATATGAAGGAAGCCGTTTTAGTAACAGACGGTTTCAACCGAATCATTGATTTTAATCCGGCATTACGAGACGCTTTTAAGGATTATGGCGAAATAGAAATTGGCGATTCTATCCATACTTTCGCCGATAATTTGAAAAAGGCCCTTGATAACAATTCGGAATCTTCACGAATGGTCCTGGCTATTGCCGGACAAGAACGAGTCCAAAATTGCGGCCCGATTGATTTAATAAAGCCTATCAAGAAATGTTTTATCGTTAATATTTGGCCGTTAGTTGCCGGCAAAGATTTAATCGGCAGGGTACTTTCCTTCAATGATATCACTTTGGCTAAAAATCTCTGGGATGAATTATATACTACCAACAATCAATTATCTATGAAAAATCAACAGTTGAATCATTATGCGGAAACCGTCGCTGAATTGGCAGTAATGAAAGAAAGAAATCGCTTTGCCAGAGATGTCCATGATACGCTGGGACAAACGATGACCTTATTAATTACGATCTTACAAATCGCCAAGTTGAGTTATCGGACCAATCCGGAAAAAAGTGAAAGCCAATTGGATAAAGCTTTAAAGATAGCCGGAGAAGGCATTAATGAAGTCAAACGTTCTTTACTCAACATGCCCTCCGATCAGAACCATTCTTTAAGAAAAGCTCTAGAAAACGTAATCGATGATTTTCAAATGTCCGGTATGAAAATTGAGTTGTCCATTGGCGATCTCGGGATATATGATGACTTCTCCCACACAAGTGTAGTCTACCGGATTTGTCAAGAAGCCCTAACCAATGCGCTTCGACACGGAAAAGCAAACCATGTATGGATAACAATTGAATTGGACGATCAACGGTTGTATTTGGTGATTGCGGATGATGGTCGCGGCTGTAAAGACTTTCAGAAGGGATTTGGCCTCCATGGAATGGAGGAAAGAGTGAATCATTTAAAAGGGAATATAATTTACAATCATGGGGTGGCCGGTTTTAGCATCTTTGTAATGATTCCCCTTAATCCATAGAAATTTTTCTGTAAGCTAATGCTGGTTTATTGAAAGGTTATATTTTCTCCATAATTTGGCATACTATGAAAAGATAGGTTTTCCAATTGTGGAGGGAGATTGCAATGAAAAGACCGGTATCAAAGACAGTACGTAAGGATCCATACTGGAGCGGAGTTTTTTGCGGAGTTTTTTGGGGATGTTTTTTCATGAGTGTTGCATTATTTTTATTTCTTCAATATCAGGGTTTACAATTTGCCGTCAGTCCGGAACAACTGGCTCTGATGGTAAAGGCTCAAATTCAAAATCAAGCAAAACAGGAAATTCCTAAAATGCTGGAAAGAATCAAAAAGGAATTGCCAAATGAACTTCCAAACCATTTGGAGGAATTGGACAATTTAACCATTGGTATCGGGGATAGTCAAGTTAAGTTACCTCCGGAACTTTTGACCACTATTAAGTATGAGTTTAACCGTGTTTTTGAGGCTGCTCTTATGAATACGTTGAACAACTATAATTTAATGGCCTCTGAAAAATTGGTCGAAAAAAACACCTATGATCTTATTCGAAATGCCGTAAGGCGGGAGATTATTGGTAAGACCTATCGGATTAATTATTCCAAGTGGTTTACTGTTCCTGTAAAAATTGTAGAAAGTACTCACCCGGGAGTACCTTTTAAAATTGGCATATAACACAGAAGATGAATAACTATTTTTACCCAAAATTTTAGCAGCCGAATGGTTTGGAAGGCTTCCGGCTTGAGGACATTCATATCCGCCAGCTTATGCCCGATAGACTCTTGACTATCCGAGGCGATTATGTTAACGTTGGTGTCAAGATTAGTGAAACATTCCATCCAGAATGTTTTTACGATGTTGGGAGGCTAACTTTGATACAGGTCATTCCTTTTTTGGCCAAGAAGGAACCGTTTTTTTTGCCTTTACTTGCAAGAGGCCTTTCGGATCTTTCCGCATTACGGTTAAATTCCGTTGGAATAGAGGCCCAGGTGAATACGACTTTGGAAATTAAAGAATGGGAGCAAATCAACCATCAGGCGACAAACCCGTTAGCTTGGTCTGGTCAGGATTTATGGTTTTCGGCAGAGGTCAATAATGTAGTGGAACTCTCCATGAGATTTTTGTTATATGATCCTGCTACAAATATTTTGATCTATCAAGATCATTTTCAAGTTCCGGAACAGCAATTTTTATTGACCTGGGAACAACATTTATCATCATTAATAGGTTTTTTAGATAAAGATATCGACATCAATACTGTAAGTTCAGATAATCTTAAAATGTATACCCAATCGTTAGAGGCATTCCTCGCTTTTCGAAAAGGTTTGGAAACATTATCCCAAGCCCGTAGTGACCGGCTTAAAGAAGAAGGGTTAGAGAATCTATTGGAAGCGGTCGCTTATGACCCTGAGTTTAATGAAGCCGTCGATATCTTGTTGCTATTTATCATGCAAAATGATTTTTCCCGGAATATTGAGCGGATTGATCATTGTATCAATATTTTGGAACGGCTGCGCGATATTGCATCCCATCACTCTAGAGTTCCTTTGGTTTTAACGGAATGTTATTTCCGTTGGGGTAACAAGGAAAAAGCGGAGCAAATCCTGAAGGAGATGATAGAATCATTTCCGGATTTTATTGAAGCCAGACTTCGGCTAGCCTTATTTTATCATACGGCCAATTGTTTGTCCGAAGCTTTTCGCGTCCTTGAGGAAACACTTGAAATTGAACCCAATGAACCAACAGCATTAGATTTAATGGGTGCGATTTATGCCGGAGAAGGGGAGACTCAAAAAGCCGAGGAAGTTTGGTTGAAAGCTATTGAGGAGGATCCTACCCGAGTTAATGTATTAAACAATTTAGCGATCCTGGCCGAGGAGAATAATGACCTTGAAAATGCGGAAACTTATTATCGCAGGGCTCTGAAATCAAATGATGACTGGTGGGGTACATACTATCACTATGGGACTTTCTGCTGGCATCAGGAGCGTTACGAAGAAGCTGCGATTTGGTTGGAACGAGCCCGCCAAGCCAATCCTACTTATTTTCAAATTTTTCAAAATCTTGCTTTGGTATTGATTGAACTTCACAAATATAGTGAAGCCCAGGACATTTTGATACATTTACTGCAATTGGCCCCGGACAATACAGTGCGCCGACAGACTTTACAATGGATGGATCAACTCAATAAACCAAAAATTCAAATGGAAATGGGAATTCACCAATTGGAGAAAATTTGGGAAGAAGGAAATCGTTGGAAAGTTTTAAAAACATTGGTTTTTAAATATTATAAAGCGAAGGGTTATTGGTATTATTGGTATTTGTTGGGAAACGTCATGCGGCAATCCGGGAAGAAAAATTTAGCCGTTGTTTTTTGGAACATCGGTCTTCGCTGTGAACCCGGATATCCACTGATTAAACAAGTTGGACTCTATTATAGGAACAAAGGCAATTATCGAAAAGCCTTACCGATTCTTCGGAAAGCATTTGAACTTCATCAGAGCGATGACGAAACGGCCAAGGCTTATTTTCAAACATTGGTTAGTTTGGGTGAAACCGAAGAACTTCAGAATCATATCCATCAGTTGTCTCAGATCATTCCAATGGATATACCATAAAAGCACGGGAAGTATGTTAAAACAACTTGGTCTTACTTGTCAAATTGGAATAGTTGTGGTAAACTAAGAGAGAAGTTTTTTGAAAAGGAGTGGGGCTATCCCACTCTTTCGTTTTGTAGTCGTTATGGGAGGTTTGAAATTGGCCCCAAAAGAAAGAATTGAGGATATTATTGAAAAATTGGCTTCTCCAATTGCCGAAAAAATGGGGTACGAATTGGTGGCGGTTGAATATCGTAAAGAGGGGCCTGATTGGGTTTTACGCTGTTTTATAGATTGTACAACAGGTGTTGGAATTAATGAATGTCAGCATTTCAGTGAAGCGTTGGGGAAAATGCTCGATGAAAAAGACCCGATCCCGGGAAGTTATTTATTGGAGATATCCTCACCGGGTATTGAACGGCCTTTAAGAAAGGATGCCGATTTTATTCGCTTCGCCGGATCCAAAATTGAACTCACCTTACACAAGGCCTTGAATGGTCAAAAAGTCTATCAGGGAGAATTAGTGGGTTTAGTAGCAGGGGAGATGCAGCCAATGGTTTGTATTGCGTGGAACGGCGCAACCATTGAAATCCCCCGGACTGATATAGCAAAAGCACATATTATGGCTGAAGTTTTCGGCCCTAAAGGGGGAAAGAAAAAGAAATGAATCATGAGTTTATGGATGCTCTGGAACAGGTTGAACGTGAAAAAGGGATCAGTAAAGTTATTCTACTGGATGCTATAGAAACTGCTTTAGCTTCAGCGTATAAACGTGATCAGAAAGTTGCCCAGAGCATCGAAGTGCGTATTGATCCGGATACAGGCGCTTTTCGGGTTTATACACACAAAACAGTCGTTGACGAAGTTGAAGATGATAAGAACGAAATTTCCTTAGCGGATGCCCAAAAAATAAATCCCATTTACGAATTGGGCGATTTAGTGGAATTTGAGATTTTCCCAAAGGAATTTGGGAGAATCGCGGCTCAAACTGCTAAACAAGTTGTGGTTCAAAGAATCCGCGAGGCCGAACGAAGCATTATTTATGATGAATTCGTGAACCGAGTTGGCGATTTAATTACTGGAATCGTACAAAGATTTGAACAAAAGAATATTTTTGTCGATTTGGGAAGAATTGAAGGCATCCTGCCCGGTAATGAACAGATGCCGAATGAACATTATGAGCAGGGTATGCGATTAAAGACGTTTGTAGTGGAAGTCAAGAAAACAACAAAGGGACCGCAGGTCCTTTTATCGAGAACCCGAACCGGATTGCTCAAACGCCTTTTTGAGCTGGAAGTGCCGGAGATTCAGGATGGGTTGGTTGAGATTAAATCCGTGGCTCGGGAGCCGGGCCATCGGTCCAAGCTTGCGGTATATAGCCGTGATAGTCAAATTGACCCGGTTGGCGCATGTGTGGGTTCGAGAGGCATTCGGGTGCAAATGATCGTCAGGGAACTCAAGGGAGAAAAAATCGATGTCGTTCCCTGGAGCGCCGATCCGATAACGTTTATTATTAATGCATTGAGTCCGGCCAAAGTAAGTGATGTAAAGATTTTACCCTCTAAGAAAACTGCCATCGTGATTGTCCCGGATTTTCAGCTATCGCTGGCCATTGGGAAAGAGGGTCAAAATGCGCGGTTGGCCGCAAAACTGACAGGTTGGAAGATTGATATCAAGAGTGAATCTCAAGCAGCTGAAAAAACCGAGGAAATTGACCGTCTGGTCCGGGAAGAAATTGGCTTTAGAGAGATAGTCAAAGAGGAGCCTAACGAACAGGAACCTTTAGCGGATGCCGAAGAATTTGAGGATGGAGAAAAAGCTGAAGTACCTGAAAAAGGTGATCTTGAACCGAAACCGGCAGTTTCCCAAACAGCCGATACTTATGAAACCGAACCGGAAACCGAAGTACCCGCAAGCGATGTTGAAGATGGGGAAGACGAGGAGCCTGAAGAGCCCGAAGAGTTTAACCCCAAAAAGAAGGTTAAAAAGACAAAAAGCGCTCCACCGAAACATCTTGCCAAACTTGAATTGGATGATGAACCGATTTCTGTGGATGAAGGATTTTTCTTCGCCGATGTTCTCGATGAAAAAGGGGCACCCGCAGAAAAATCTGCTGCCATTGAGGGAAGCGATGATGATTCAACTCAAAATGACAAAGCGGCAGGGGGCGACAAAAAAGCCAAGAGTAAAAAATCGCCCAAACCGGATGATAACAGCGATGATGATTTTGGCGGATTTACCATTGGCCAATTATTAAACGTTGAGCTAAACAAAGAAAAGACGAATGGTAAGGGACGGAAAAAGGGGGACTCCTGATGAAAGTGAAAAAAATTCCCCAGCGGACTTGTTTGGGCTGTAAAGCTGTGAAGTCTAAGAAGGAGTTAATTAGAATGGTCCGTACACCGGAAGGCGAGGTATTGGTTGATTTAACCGGAAAGAAATCGGGCCGGGGTGTTTATACTTGCGCCAGTATCAATTGTCTGGAAGCTGCTTTTAAAGGGGCTCAACTCGATAAAGCCCTGGAAGTCAATATATCATCGGAAATGAAAGAGCGCCTTCGGGCGGATTTGTTAAAAATCATCCAATGACGAAGTTGCAATCGATAATTGGTTTTGCTGCTAAAAGTGGACAGTTGATATCCGGAAGCACTACAGTCGAGGTGGCTATAAAAAAAGGTCAAGTACATTTAGTCATTTGTGCGCAGGATTTATCGATAAAGACTATCCATAATTTTAAACGTTTATGTGAAACCAAAAAGATTTCATTTTATTGTTACGGTTCGTGTTCTGATTTAGGACATTGGATCGGTAAACCGGGCCGTGGGGTGATTGGAATTATTTCCAACCATTTTGCTGCGACCGTTCGTTCTTTATTTACAGATGGAGGTGACTCACAATAAATAAAATACGTGTACATGAGTTAAGCAAGGAATTGGGAATCAGTATTAAAGAATTGATGGCTTTTTTAAATCCGTTGGGCGCCAATGTTCGTAATCATATGAGTACCATTGATGATAAATTTGTTGATGAGGCAAAAACGGCATTTTCAACGGCTTCGAAATCAAAAACAGACTTTACGGCGGTTAAAAGTTCCGATGCTCAGAATGGGCTCAAAAATGAAGCGGCCAAGCCGCAAATAGCTGAAAAAGCTCCAGCTGCCGAAGAAGGAGCCCTGCGGAAGACCCCTTCTAGAATTGAGCACACCACACCGGCTGGCACCGGTAGTGCAGCTGCCAATTCTTCAAAGCCGGCGGGGGCCGAGCCAAGGGGTAACTCTAATTATCGGGAGCCGGTTCGTCAAACCGGGATGCCCCCTTCAAAGGGAAGCCCAAATCGTAATGAAGCGCCCCATCGGGAGGCGTTTGCCGGGCCACAACAAAGGGAGGGTTCCGCACAGCGGGTTGAACAGCCCGGTAGAACCAATGGTTCACGGGTTTCGCCGATGAATCATTTGCGAACCGGTATCAACCAGGAACGGAAACCGGCCCCGAATCCAAATAACCGGCCTGCTTCCCAGAATGATAATTCCGGGCGATATGGAAACCGTCGCCCCGGGGAAGCGCCAAAACCGATGGCTCCTGTATCAAATGGCGGGCCGTCAAGGACTCCGCAGGGAAGCCAAAACCATAGTGCTTCCGGAGTTCGTTCTCAACAAAATGCGGGCCAGAGACCGGCGCAAGGCCAGCCCAGAGCCATGCAAAGACCTAACCAAGGGCCTCAAAGACAGGGCCAAAATCAAGGGCCGCATCAAAATCAAGGACTCCGCCCAAACCAAGGACCTCGTCCAAATTCGAATTTTGGGCCAAAGAATGGGCACGGTAATTCGGGCGCCAGACAACAAGAAGGACGGAATCAATTTTCCGGCCGAAACGCCACCCGTTCAAACAATAATCAAAACAACCGGGGCCAACAAGGCCGTTTTCAGGAAAACCGGTTCCAGTCTACAGCGAAACCCCAAACTCTCACAACCAGTGTAAGATCAGTCCAGTTGCCTGATTTTATGAGTATCAAGGAGTTTTCTCAGTTGGTGGAATTACCGGCCAGCGATATAATAAAAAAATTAATCGGTCTTGGAGTGATGGCAACCATCAACCAAGAGATTGATCGCGATACCATGATTTTAATCGCCGATGAATACGGAATTGCAGCCACTGCGGCAAAAACCGAAGCCGAAAAATTAGAATTTGTCGAAGCCGAAGATGATCCCGGCAGCTTGATCACTCGTCCTCCGGTGGTTACTATCTTAGGGCATGTTGATCATGGTAAAACCTCTTTGCTGGATGCGATTCGTCAAACAAACGTTACTTCTCAGGAAGCCGGCGGTATTACCCAGCATATCGGCGCCTATCAAGTTGAATTAAAAGAACGGAAAATTACCTTTTTGGATACTCCGGGACATGCGGCTTTCACAGCAATGCGGGCCCGAGGTGCTCAGGTGACTGATATCGCAATCCTGGTGGTGGCGGCTGATGACGGGGTTATGCCTCAGACGGTTGAAGCTATTAATCATGTGCAGGATGCAAATGTTCCCATTATCGTCGCGATCAACAAAATTGACAAGCCGGGAGCGAATCTGGACCGTATTAAAACGGATTTGATGCAATTTGGATTAGTGGATGAAGCTTTGGGTGGGGAAACTATATTCGTACCGGTTTCCGCTAAAAAAAGAACCGGTATTGAGACCCTATTGGAAATGATACTTTTAGTGGCCGATGTTAAGGACCTCAAGGCAAACCCTGAGCGTTTGGCTAAAGGAACAATCATCGAAGCCAAACTGGATAAAGGGCGGGGACCTGTCGCGACAGTACTGGTGCAAAATGGTACGCTGCAAGTCGGCGACCCGATTATAGCCGGGGCTGCTGCGGGAAAAGTTAAAGTTCTCAACAATGATAAAGGAAAAAGGGTTAAAAAGGCGGGTCCTTCAACTCCTGTCGAAGTGATTGGCTTTGATGAAGTGCCGGAAGCCGGAGATATTTTGCATGTCGCCGCTGAAGAAAGTTCAGCGCGGCATTTAGCCGATAAGCGGATGCAGTATAAACGTGAAACCGAATTAAAGAAAACCCAAAAGATTACGTTAGATGACTTGTTTACGAAAATAAAAGAAGGCGAAATCAAAGAGCTGAAGATTGTGCTTAAAGCGGATGTTCAAGGATCAGTGGAAGCTATCCGCCAATCACTGGAAAAACTATCTACCGAAGAAGTCAGAGTCAAAGTTATCCAGGGGGCGGTAGGAGGTATTGGCGAAGGCGATGTGATGTTGGCTTCGGCTTCCAACGCTATTATTATCGGTTTCAATGTTCGCCCTGATCCCAGCGCTAAACGCAGCGCCGAAAAGGAAAATGTCGACATCCGGCTATACCGGGTCATCTATAATATTATAGAAGATGTTCAGAAAGCCATGGAAGGTATGCTGGAACCGACCTTTAAAGAAGTTATTAATGGAAAAGCCGAAATCCGTCAAGTTTATAAAGTTCCCAAAGTGGGTAATATTGCCGGATGTCACGTGCTTGAGGGCAAAATAACCCGCAGTAACGATATTCGACTGATTCGGGACAATATCGTTATTTTGGAAGGTAAAATTGATTCTTTAAAACGCTTTAAGGATGATGTCCGTGAAGTTTCCGAAGGTTTTGAATGCGGAATTGGCATCGAAAAGTATAATGATATCAAAGAAGGGGACATTATTGAGGCCTTTTCAATGGAAGAAGTAAAACGTACGATGGCCAAATAAGGAACCACAAGACTTGTTATGTCACTTTTGAGAGGGGGAATAATTTATGGCCGACCACAGGAATGAACGGTTGCGGGAACTTATTAAAGCGGAGTTTGGATCCATTTTACAGCGTGATCTGAAAGATCCCCGTATTGGTTTTGTCAGTGTGATGGATGTGGAAGTATCCAATGATTATAGTCATGTCAAAATATTTGTTAGCATTATGGGTGATGATGAGGCCAAACGTTTAACAATGGAAGGGTTGGAAAGCGCAAAAGGATTTATCCGAACTGAACTTGGGCATCGAATCCGTTTGCGCCACACACCGGAAGTTCATATTATTCCCGATAATAGTATTGAACATGGTTCACGTATTTTTGAGCTCTTGAATGAAGTAAAAAAGGAACAGAGGGGCGAATCATAGTTGGATCTTCCGTTTCTGGAGTTTTTCGAATTTATCAGGGATAAACAAAGATTGATCATTGGCTGTCATGTACACCCTGATGGGGATGCCATCGGTTCGACTTTAGCGCTTGGTAGAGCCCTCTCCCAAATGGGTAAACAAGTTGTCATGATTTGTAGTGATGGAGTGCCGAATGTTTACCGTTTTTTAGAGGGTAGCGCTCTCATTCGGTCGGATTACAATTCGTCGGATTTTGCCCCGGCGGATGGTAATCCGATTAATTTTCAATCTCAGGAACCCGAGGCCTTAATTAGTGTGGACTGTGCGGAAAAAGAACGCATAGCACTGCCGGCTGAAATTTTTGAGAAAAACCTGCCCGTGATTAATATTGACCATCATATAACCAATATTGGTTTTGGACAACTTAATTTAATTCAACCGGATGCAGCTGCCACGGGAGAAGTAATTTATCGTCTTCTAACATCCGGTGGCGTCAAAATGGATAACCCAATTGCGGTTGCTCTATATACGGCTATAGCAACAGATACCGGTTTTTTCCGGTACACCAACACTTCTTGGTATACTATGGAAATCGCTGCCGAACTTGTTAAAAACTATCAGGTTGATCTTGCTAAAGTGGCTGAACAAGTTCATGACCAAAAAAGTTATAATTCAATCCGGCTCCTTGGGGAAGTTTTGGATTCGATTCAGGTCGGGGTGGGGGGCAAAGTAGCTTGGGCGGTTTTAAACCAGCAAATGCTTGCCAAGTATCCGGTGGAAAATGAAGAGACTGAAAGTTATGTTAATTACGCCCGTTCGATTGAAGGAGTGGAAATCGGTATTTTATTTAAAGAATTCAAACCCGGTGAAATTAAGTTGAGTTGGCGCTCAACCACGGCAGTTGATGTCAGTAAACTGGCAGCCAATTTTGGAGGCGGGGGTCATGCCCGGGCCGCCGGATGTAATATAAACGGTCCGTTGGAAAGGATTATAGCCGAGGTGCTAAACTATATCAGCGGTTTTTACGAACAATGTGGCATGGAATTTTAGTGGTTCATAAAGAACGAGGAATGACCTCCCATCAAGTTGTGGCTGTACTGCGCCGGATGTTAAAGCAGAGTGAGGCTGGGCATACCGGAACTCTGGATCCGGAAGCAACCGGAGTCTTGGTGGTGGGACTGGGTCAGGCAACGCGTTCTTTTTCATTTTTAAATGAAGATTGTAAAGTATACCGTGGAGAAATCGTTTTGGGTCAAAGCACCGATACCCAGGATGCTACCGGCCAGGTGATTCAAGAGTGCCCGGATACTCAGGTGAAGATGGAAAACCTCCGGAAAGCCATGGATGGGTTAACCGGAACCATCAACCAAATACCGCCGATGTTTTCAGCAGTGAAAGTTCATGGACAAAAACTTTATGATTTGGCCCGTAAAGGAGTTACCGTCGATAGGACGCCCAGAGTGATCAATGTCACCCAATGGGAAGTTTTAAATCCCCGGGAAAGTTATGGATTTAAAGATTCGGTCATGGTTGAAATAACTTGTTCCAAGGGTACATATATTCGAACTTTAATCCACGATTTGGGAACTTGCTTGGGGACAGGCGCTCATATGGGAGAACTGATCAGGCTTCGCTCCGGTCAATTCCATTTAAATCAATCGTTGAAAATTTCTGAAATTGAAAACCATCTAAAAATGGGTACTCTTCATTCCCGGATGATAACTTTGGGGGAAGCGCTTAATCATTTGCCTTCGATGCAACCTAGCGGGGAAGATGTGATAAAAGCTCTTCACGGAGGTAAGATATCGTTTCAAAAATACCCCTGTGATTCTCCACCCGGGTCCTATGCAAAGTTTTTGGATAATTTATTGCAAGTTATTGCAGTAGCTCAATTAACATTGGACAATACCGGAACTTATTTATATTGGCAACCGGTTAAAGTTTTTCATTATCTTTAGCAAAAGTGGAGGCGCGCGCGCGCTCATGAAAATTTGGGAAACACTCCGGGAAGCAAAGCAAGATTTAACAAATACCGTCAGTGCGGTTACGATAGGAAATTTTGATGGAGTTCACCGCGGTCATCAAATGATCATCCGCAGCACGATAGAATTGGCAAGGCAGATATCCGGACAAGCAATTGTTGTTAGTTTTTCAAATCATACGGACGCTATCGTAAGTGAGCGGCCTCCGTTATTGAATCAGCCGGTTATTCGTCAGGATTTACTTTCAGGATTGGGAGTAGACGGGCTTTTGGTTATCGAATTCAACCGGGAATTCGCAGAATTGACTCCGGAAATATTCTTTGAACAATGGTTGGTCGACGGATTAAAAACCCGGGCGGTTGTGGTTGGATATGATTTCAAATTCGGCGCTGCCGGGCGGGGGGATTATCAGTTATTGCAACAACTTTGTAATCCCAAAGATATTGTTCACAAACAAATTGCTGCGGTAAAAGAGGACGGACAGATCATTTCCAGTTCGATGATCCGACAGCTAATTTCTGCTGGAAAGATTGAGTTGGCCAATGAAATGCTGGGTTATCATTACCAGATCGTTGGAACCGTGGCTCATGGAGAACAAAGGGGAAGAACCCTGGGTTTCCCTACGGCCAACATTCAATTAGCTCCCCAATATTTGTTGCCGGCTTACGGCGTTTATCTTGTAGAATTTATGGTTGGAGACAAAACTTTTTCGGGCGTGGCCGGGGTGGGAGTAAAACCGACTTTTGGAATTTACGCTCCTTTGATTGAAGTCTATGTGTTAGATACTGAACAGGATTTTTATAATAAAGCAGTTAAAGTAAGGTTTCTGAAATTTTTGAGAGCGGAGACTCAATTCTCGGATGCGCCTGCCTTAAAAAAACAAATTGCCGCAGATGTACAAAGGGCACGGATGTATCTTCGGGAAACCACGGTTCTTAAGTAGGAGATGGAGATCCCAACGATCTTCGTAAAAAATTAGGAGGCTGTCTCGTTTAGGACAGCCTCCGGATATTTTAGTGTTTGACCTTTGCAGTTTTAACCGCGTTTCCTTGGGTTCCTCGCTGTATTCTGGCCTTTTCAGCCACAAATTTTTCCGCTTTGTGGGCGTAAAAAGCGAACAAACTGAAAATACCAAGTACAATGATTACTGTGACGATTTGAAACATCGAATGCCCTCCAATACTTGTAATATATTACAAATCAATGCCGGGGGCAATCAAGATCTTCATCGGTATCACGGGTCTGACGGTAAAAAAATGAAAAAAACAAAATGGTTACGATGTAAACGGACAATAAGGGATAACCAGACCATTTGCTTTGAAATACTGGCTCGATTATCGTGATTTTGGTAGCCGGGAATGGCAGGCTTTTCGCTCCATAGTTAGTAAAAAGCGATTCCAGGCGTGGCAAGCCATTCAATATTAAATCCGTTATTTCTTGTAAGTGCAGACCGGGTACGAAAGGAGTATTGGTTAGATCTTTATCCGTGGTTATGGTATAACCCAATATACAACCTAAGATTATAATTACAAGCAGCAGGATGATAATTGCTTGATAAAACTTTTTCAAAATTTCCCCTCACCGTCGTAATATCGTAATCGTATTATATCAGTCTTCGTGAATGGTATCAACATTCTTTCTTCGGGTCAGGATTAAGGTTTCTTGGGTGAGAAATTTTTTTAGTCCCAATGAATCAGGAACCCCTTGAATTTAGTTGCGGTGAGAAAAATATTTTTGAAAGAAGCAAAATGAGGTTAAATTATAGTTACAAAGGATATTTTTTTGGGAATTAAGGAGGATCTGAAATGATAATCGCGAAAAATAATCGTTGGGTATAACAAATTCCAGAAGTTTCCATATTTTATATTGATCTACCCTCTCATAAACATCGTTGCGTTTTCAGATTGAAAACAACATATTGTGTGAAATACCAAAGATTAAAATAAGTCTTACCGGGAAGAGTAAATGCGTGCCTTTGCGCATGACCTTATACACTTCCCTGGCTAATAAATCATAATACATAGGAGGAGTTTTGATGGCAAAGTATGTTTACCAGTTTAAAGAAGGAAATGCTTCGATGAAAAACCTTCTTGGCGGTAAAGGCGCTAACTTGGCCGAAATGACCGGTTTGGGTCTTCCCGTTCCGAGAGGATTTACGGTGACTACGGAAGCATGTACACGTTATTATCAAGACGGCAAAGTTATTGCCAAGGAGATCGAAGAAGAAATCTATACCATGTTAGAGAAGACCGAAAAAGAAGTGGGTAAGAATTTTGGCGATCCTGGCAACCCATTCTTGGTTTCGGTGCGTTCCGGAGCCCGGGCTTCCATGCCTGGAATGATGGACACCATCTTAAACCTCGGTCTTAACGATGTAGTGGTTGAAGGCTTGGCTAAATTAACCAATAACCCCCGCTTCGCTTATGACAGCTATCGCCGTTTCATCCAAATGTTCAGCGATGTCGTGATGGATGTCGAAAAACCGAAATTTGAAAAGATTTTGGAAGCGGTAAAAGAAGAAAATCACGCTAAATTTGACACCGATCTTACCGCGGATAATCTGAAGGAAGTCGTAAAACGGTTTAAAGAATTATATCAAAAAGAAAAGGGCACCGAATTCCCTCAAGAACCCAAAATTCAGCTAATGGAAGCCGTCAAAGCCGTTTTCCGTTCCTGGGATAATCCCCGCGCCAACGTTTATCGCCGTTTGAACGATATCCCCGGTGATTGGGGTACTGCCGTAAACGTTCAGGAAATGGTCTATGGAAATATGGGTGATGATTCCGGTACCGGTGTTGCCTTTACCCGCAACCCTTCCACCGGTGAGAAAAAACTCTATGGTGAGTTTTTAATGAATGCTCAAGGTGAAGACGTGGTGGCAGGTATTCGTACTCCGCAAACCATTGACCAAATGAAACAGATTAATGCCCAGGCATATGACCAATTTGTCAAAATCGCCGAGACCCTTGAACAACATTATAAAGATATGCAGGATATGGAATTCACCATTGAAAAAGGTAAGCTTTTCATGCTGCAAACCCGTAATGGTAAACGTACTGCTGCTGCGGCACTTAAAATCGCCGTTGATTTGGTGGCGGAAGGAATGGCCACCAAAGCGGACGCCGTTATGAAGGTTGACCCCAAACAACTGGATGCTCTTTTACATCCTAATTTCGAGCCGAAAGCATTGAAAGCCGCCGCACCGATTGCTAAAGGATTACCGGCTTCCCCGGGTGCAGCTACCGGTAAGATTTTCTTCGAAGCGGAAGAAGCCGTGAATGCTGTGAAAAACGGCGAGAAAAAAGTAATTTTGGTGCGCTTGGAAACTTCACCGGAAGATATCGAAGGAATGCATGTTTCCCAGGGTATTTTAACGGGCCGTGGCGGTATGACCTCTCACGCGGCCGTGGTTGCCCGTGGAATGGGAACTTGCTGTGTTGCCGGTTGTGGTGAAGTTAAAATCAACGATGAAGAAAAATATTTTATCGATAAAAACGGCAAGAAATATGTCGAGGGAGACTGGATTTCGCTCGACGGTTCAACCGGCAATGTCTATGGGGAACAATTACCGACCGTAGCCCCGGAAATGACCGGCGATTTCGCCACCCTCATGGGCTGGGCCGACGAACTTCGTACCTTAAAAGTCCGGACCAATGCCGATACACCGAAAGATGCCGCGACGGCTATGAAATTCGGCGCCGAAGGTATCGGCCTTTGCCGTACCGAGCACATGTTCTTTGAACCGGACCGCATCCCTGCCATGCGCGAGATGATCGTAGCCCGGACTGAGGAACAACGCCGCAAAGCACTTGATAAATTATTGCCGATGCAACGCAGTGACTTTGAAGGCTTATTTACCGAAATGAAGGGCAATCCTGTTACCATCCGGTTCCTGGATCCTCCTCTCCATGAATTCCTCCCCACCGAAGAAGAGGATATTAAGGCGCTGGCTAAAGAAATGAATCTCAAATATGAAGAGCTGAAGGGTATTATTGCAGACTTACACGAATTCAACCCGATGATGGGCCACCGTGGATGCCGTTTGGCCGTTACTTATCCGGAAATGGCCGAGATGCAAACCCGTGCTGTTATTGAAGCTGCAATTAATGTCAATAAAAAGGGCATGCATATCGAACCGGAAATTATGATTCCTCTGGTTGGTGAAGTCAAAGAGTTAAAATATGTTAAAGACGTTGTGGTCAAAACTGCGGATGAAGTGATCGCCAAAGCCGGCGTTGATATGCACTACAAGGTCGGCACCATGATCGAGATTCCCAGAGCTGCTATTACTGCAGACGAAATTGCCAAAGAAGCTGAATTCTTCTCATTCGGCACCAACGACTTAACCCAGATGACATTTGGTTTCAGCCGCGATGACGCCGGTAAGTTCTTGGATGAGTACTATAACAAAAAGATTTATGAGTCCGATCCCTTTGCCCGCCTTGACCAAAACGGCGTTGGTAAATTGGTTGAAATGGCTGTTAAACTTGGAAAATCGGTCCGCCCTGATATCAAACTGGGTATTTGCGGTGAGCATGGTGGAGATCCTTCTTCCGTAGAGTTCTGCCATCGCGCCGGTTTGAATTATGTTTCTTGTTCGCCTTTCCGGGTACCGATTGCCCGGTTGGCTGCTGCACAAGCCGCTATTAAAAAAGAGGGCGATCTTGGACAGAAGTAAAACCCATCTAAGCTAACAATGTTTCAGTGAATGTATGGTTTCAGTAATGCATGGGCAGGAGTGAAGGTTCGATTCGCTCCTGCTTTTTGTTATTTTTGAAAGTGATTCTCAAATAATCTTTTGGATTATTTGGCAGGAATTGACCATCGTTTGTAGAATTGATTGGTAGAAATTATCTGTTATGTAAATATATTAATCCACCTTGTTTTATTTCAACAAACACTTTCTCAATCTTCTCGGGCTTTAAAATTTTTCTTTTTTATGATGATCAGCGAGATGAAACATCACCTTTCGAACATGAATGAAATGGGGTGATTTTTTTTGTTCAAACAATCCGGGAAACAACCGGCCAAAGAATCATTTAGCCATTCAAGACTCAATTTTTTAGAAAAAAGCAATCATGGGTTGGAAAGAATTTTCGTGTTCTTTAATAATTTCCCCATTCGCAATCAAATTATTTTTTTCTTTTTAGTGGTTTCGCTAATCCCTGTTTTTATTGTGGGTGTTCTTTCATACAGTAGTTCAAAAACCGCCATCACCAGTAAAATCGGAGAGTATTCCCAGCACGAACTCGCCCAAAGCGCTCAAAACCTGGAGATCAAACTTCAGAGTATCGAAAGTATTTCGATGCAATGGATCAGTAACAATCAATATAATGCGCAGATAAAAGAGTATTGCAGCAGCATCAATACCAATCTGGAATTTGAAAAATATCAGACTCTCTATAACCTTTTGCAGTCCATGGCTTATAGTGATAAAAACAATTATATTATTTCTTTTGTGTGCCTAAATCAGGCTTCAAAACGAATCAGCAGTGAGACTTCATTGCCGGATTCCTTTTTCAAAAATCCCCGCAGTAAATTTTTTAGGAATATTCTGGATGCCGATGGCCGAGTCGTTTGGCTTCAACAGAAAATGGCCAATCGAACTCAATATATCATTTTGGGCCGGGTGATCAAAGATGTAGTCACCGGAGAAAAGCTGGGAATGCTGATGATTTTTATTGATGAAAAAACCATCAGCAGCGTCGTGAATCCGGAGATTGAAGCCGATACCGATTTGAAAACTCTGGGTAGTTATAATATGATCATCAATGCCCGGGGGAGCATTATTTCAAGTCCTTTCCATTACACGGACATCGGTAAGAATATTTTTACATTGCTGCGCCACCCGGGAAATCTCCGCCCTTTATTAAACGGTCAAAAGGAAAAAAGCAGTTTTGCCGACCGCCTCAACAATCAGGAAGTGTTTTTAACTTGCAGAAAAGCAATGACTGACCGGGGTTGGTATTTAATCAGCGTGGCCAAGATTTCCTATCTGTATAAAGAAACAAGGGTGCTGGGTTGGAAAACGATTTTGATAGGACTCGTCTTTACACTGATCGCGGTAATTCTTTCCATTATCGTGGCCTTAAATATCTCCAATCCGTTAAAAATGGTTGTTTATTCCATGAAACAAGCGGAAAACGGAGATTTTAAAATCCGGGTCCATGTCAATCGCCGGGATGAGTTGGGGGCTTTGGGTTTGGGATTTAATCATATGATGGAAAGAGTCGGCAATTTGCTTCAGGAAACCAAAGATGCCATGGACGCAGTTTTGGATCATAGCAAGATACTGGAAGATAGCTCCTACCAATCGGCCAAAGCCGCTCAAGCGATAGCCGCAGCGATGGAGGAAATCACCCAAGGCACCAGTGAACAAACCAACGAGGCGGAGAAATCATCCCAAATGATGAATGATTTGGCGTCCCAAATTGAAACGGTCGTTTCAAAAACTACCGAAGTTGAACAAATTTCCGGGTTTGCCCGCGAATTAAGTGAAAAATCAAATCATGCGGTAGAGCAATTTATTGTAAAATCCAAAGAGACCGATGAAATTACCGGAACGATCATCCAAGATGTTTTTGAACTCAATAGCAGTGCCGATGAGATCCGGGAAATCACCGAAACCATTACTGCCATTGCTGAACAGACAAACCTCCTTGGGCTCAATGCCTCCATTGAGGCGGCGCGGGCCGGAGAAATGGGCCTGGGTTTCGCCGTGGTTTCGGAAGAAATCAATAAATTGGCGATTCAATCCCGTGATGCCGCTAAAACAATTAATAATATTTTGTTGACTATCCAGTCGAAGACGCAAAGTTCCGGAAAAACCGCCGAGCAAGCGCATCAAATCATTGAGGAACAGAAACAGGCTGTTCAATCGGCCATGGCGGCCTTTGCCGAAATTTCCAGCGCCACCGGCAACATTATTAGTCGGATTAATCTTGTGAGTCATATCATTGCCGAGATCAATCATCATAAAGAGCATACCATTCAATCGATCATCAATATCAGCTCGATTTCAGAAGAGACGGCATGTTCAGCCCAGGAAGTATCGGCTTCAACGGAAGAACAAACGGCCTTGGCGGAACAGGTGCGATCCCTTGCTAAACAATTGCGTAAAAGCGCCGAAAATTTGGCGGAAACCATTGGTAAGTTTCAAATATAAAGGAAATGGTTGGGTTGTATATCGTTTCCTGTTATCACCGGCTCTTTGTTTTAAAACAGAGAGCCGTTTTTTTTGTGAAGCCCGCGAATCTGGCCGGGATCAAACAGGAATTTCTGCAGCTATCGCGAATTGATATTAAAAATCATTAAATGAGGTGTTGGCGTTGGATTCATCCAAGGTATATTTTACGGATCTTCATACGAAACCGGATATCAATCTCTTTGATAAATTGGAAAACTTAGTTCATGCGGCGGGGATCAACAAAATTGTCTTCAAAGATAAATTTACGGCGATCAAAATTCATTTTGGGGAATATGGTAATTTAGCTTATATCCGCCATAATTATGCGACTCAAATGGTTCAAATGATTAAGAAATTGGACGGCAAACCTTTTCTCACCGACTCCAACACCCTGTACTCCGGCAAACGCTCCAATGCCCTCGACCATTTAACGACGGCTTACGAAAACGGTTTTAATCCCCTTACGGTAGGTTGTCATGTTTTAATCGCCGATGGGTTGAAAGGCACAGATTGTAAGGAAATCGAAATTAATCAAAAACATTGCCAAACGGCGAAGATTGGAAATGCTATTGCCGATGCGGATATTATTATTTCCATGAATCATTTTAAGGGACATGAAATGACGGGATTTGGAGGCGCGCTTAAAAACATCGGCATGGGTTCCGGTTCCCGGGGCGGTAAATTAGAAATGCATTCCGCTTCGAAACCCCAGATGAATAAGGAGAACTGTGTGGCCTGTGCTCAGTGCATTAAAAACTGCGCGCAAAAAGCAATCCGTTTCGATCAAAACCAAAAGGCGGACATTGATTATGAAAAATGCGTTGGATGCGGCCAGTGTGTGGCGGTTTGCCTTTACAGCGCCGCCCAGGTCCTCTGGAATCAGGCAGGGGCTGTCGCCAACGAAAAAATAGCCGAATACGCCTTGGCGGTATTGAAAGGAAAACCTCATTTTCACGTCAACTTTGTGATGAATGTCTCTCCGGAATGTGATTGTTGGGGGAGTAACGATTTACCCATCATACCCGATATAGGAATCGCCGCCTCCTTTGATCCGGTCGCCTTGGATAAAGCCTGCGTTGATATGGTAAATAAGGCTCCGGTGAACAAGGGAAGCGTTTTGGAGCAAAAAAAATATCCGGAAGGGGCCGATAAATTCAACCATATCCATCCGGATACCAACTGGAAAGCGGCTTTGCAATACGCGGCGGAAATCGGTCTTGGAACTCTCCAATATGAACTGGTTATTGTTAAATAGGCAATATAAACTAACGAAAAAGAAGGTTATTCATGAAAATTGGAATCGTAACAGACAGCACTGCCGATTTGTCCCAAGAGATTGTTGATCAATATGAAATTGAAGTTATCCCCCTCCAGGTGTCGATTGATCATCAAACATACCGGGACGGCATCGATTTAACGGCAACACAGTTTTACCAAAAATTAGAATCCACCACCGGTCATCCGACCACATCCCAGCCGGCTCCCGGCCTTTTTGTGGAATGTTATCAACGACTTTTAAAAAAAGTTGATGCCATTATTTCAATCCATTTAACGGAAAAACTTTCAGGAACCGTACGCACGGCCGAAATAGCCCGGCAGATGCTACCGGATGCCGAGATTCAGGTTATCGATTCTCATTCTACCACACTGGGTTTGGGGAGCATCGTCATTGAAGCCGCCAGGGCTGCTCAAAAAGGAATCCATTTCGAGCACTTGACGGAGTTGGTTAAAAATTTGCGAGAACGGGTTCATTTTTTAGTCATTCTTGACACCTTGGAGTTTTTACAGCGCGGCGGCAGGGCCAGCAAAATCCAGAGTTTTTTTAGTTCGATTTTACAAATTAAACCGCTGATTCAATTATTTCGGGGTGAAATTCAACTGGTGGCCAAAGTTCGCAGCCGCCAACAATCCATTCAGTTATTATTTGAGGAATTCATCGCCAAAGTTCCCCTGGATACCCATTCCATTATTGCGATTGTGCATACTGCGGCCGAGAAGGAAGCCATGAAACTAAAGGCCCGGGTCGAAGAGAGGTTTCATAATGCCGAGGTTATTATTCACCAGGCGGGTCCGGTTTTAGGGGCTCATGTCGGCCCGGGAGCACTGGCATTGATTCATGTACCCCAAATATAAGGGGAGAATACATTTAAATCAATGCATTCTAAATATTTTTTGAAAATATAGGGATTGCCCATAGGAAATATTGATTCATCGGCTAATTATAGAATAAGCAATGAAATTAAATTGTTGAGATTGTGATAGAGTCAGAGGGAGAGGTTAATATGACGCAATTTAATTTTTTACAGAAAGGCGTGGCTGGAATCAAGGGGATTATCCATCATAATTTAATGGATTCTTCCCTCAAGGTTATGGATTTAACAAACCGGTTCTCCATTCGGAATCGTTTGATTATTTTCTTCTTATTGGCTTCTTTAGGTCCAATGCTGATTGTGGGAACAATCTCTTACATAAGTTCCAGGAGCGCCATTAACAGTAAAATATCAAAATATTCTCAAAAAGAACTCTCACAAACCACTCAAAATCTGGAAATCAAATTAAAAAGTATTGAAGATATATCCAAACAATTTATCGCGCTCTCTCAGTATAATACGATATTGAAAGAATATGTTTCAGTTCAGGAAACGCTCGATGTGTTTAATAAACAGCGGGCTATCGATGCTTTATTGCAATCGATCACTTTTTCGGGCGAAGAAAACGGGTCCATATTATTTATGTCAATGAACGACCCCGCCCGCTTTTCAGCCAACAATAGCCTTGGTATGACCAGTCAATGGGTGAAGAATTTTAGTAATTCCAGGTTCTATAAGAACGTTTTATCGCAGGAAGGAAGAGCGGTTTGGTTTCCGGTTAAGTCGCCCCAGAATGACATAAGAATCGTGATGGCGCGCGTGATTAAGGACCCCCTCGTCGGCGACTCCATAGGTGTTATGGTTATTTTCCTGAAAGAGAGCATATTGAGTAATGTGATCAATACCATGATCGGCATGGAAGACGAGAGCAATCTGGATAACAATTTTACAATGATCCTCGACAATAAGGGCTTGGTTTTGTTTAGCCCTTTTGCGGAAGATATCAATAAACCGATTCAAAGGCTGTTAAGTAATCCTGAAAAAATCCTTCCCTTATTAAAGGCCCAAAAGGATCAGGATCACTTTATGGTTAAATTAAAAAATAAGCAGGTGCGAATTATCGGCCAAAAAATTCCGGATCAGGACTGGTTTATTTTCAACGTGGCCAAGACCTCTTATTTATATTCCGAAAGTAATCTGGTTGGTTTGATTACCTTGTGTCTGGGAGTATTTTTTGGGTTGATCGCCATTTTTATTTCAATCGCCATCGCTTTGAGTATATCTAGGCCGCTGAACCAGGTAATATTCTCCATGCAACGGGCGGAGAAGGGTGATTTAACGGTCAGGGCCAATATTAACCGCCACGATGAGCTTGGTTTTCTTGGCGCTACTTTTGATCACATGATCGCGCAAATCGGCGGTTTGTTAAAAGACACTCAAAATGCCGTCGACGCTTTCTCCGAGCACAGTTTGGTTTTGGATCAAAGCGCCGACCAATCGGTTAAGGCGGCGGAGGCCGTAGCGGCGGCCATGGAAGAAATCACCAAAGGAACGATGGAACAAACCAATGAAGCCGAAAAATCTTCCACCACCATGAATGATTTGGCATCCCAGATTGAAGTGGTTGTTTCGAAAGCATCTGAAGTTGAACAGATAACCGGTTCCACCCGTGAACTTAGTCTCAAGTCTCAAGAAGCTGTCGATAAATTAATTCAGAAAACCAATGAGACGGATCAAATTACCCAGACCATTATCCAAAACATCATCGGTTTACACAGTAGCGCCGATAGAATCCGTCAGATTACGGAAATGATCACCAGTATTGCGGAACAAACCAACCTTTTGGGGCTTAACGCGTCCATTGAAGCTGCAAGAGCAGGGGAAATGGGACAAGGATTTGCCGTCGTTTCCGAGGAAATCAATAAATTGGCCCTTCAATCCCGGGATGCCGCTAAAACAATCAATAGTATTTTACAAGAAATTCAAGGAAAAACCGAAATTTCATCCAAGACAGCCGAAGAGGCCCATCTAATTTTGGAAGAACAACGGAGTGCCGTAAATTTTGCGCAAGAGGCTTTTACCGAGATCACCGCGGCTACCGGCAATGTCATTGCCCGTATTATTTTTATGAATCATCTGATTAATAATATCAATCATAGTAAGAACCATACGGTTCAGTCCATCATGAGTATCAGTTCCATTTCGGAAGAAACTGCAGCCTCGGCAGAAGAAGTTTCTGCTTCATCGGAGGAACAAACCGCTTTAGCCGATCAAGTCCGGTTGCTTGCCCAAGATTTGCGTAATAAAGCGGAAGAATTGGCTGGAGTTATCAAGAAATTTCAGGTATGAGGTTGCTTTAGACCTTACAAATTTTGAAATGCCACTCCAAAGAAACTAAAGGCAATGCAACAACCACAGGATGAAAAATGTTTTCAACTTGTGGTTGTTTTGTTGAAACCATCCTCTAAAAGTTTGGAGAAAATTTTTCGAAGTAAAAGGAAAAATATGATCAAGAATCGAAATAATATATGAAGCAATTTGAAGGAAGGAATGATTCCTATGACAGAATTTAATCGCGAAGATCATCCCCACCGGCGGAGAAATCCTTTAACCGGCGCCTGGGTTCTGGTATCACCGCACCGCACCAAAAGGCCTTGGACCGGCCAGGTTGAGAAACCGGTTCCCGATGATAAACCGGAATATGATCCCGGCTGTTACCTTTGCCCTGGAAATGAAAGGGCCGGGGGATTTAAAAATCCTCAATATACGGATACATTTACTTTTGTAAACGATTTTTCGGCTTTGCTTTCCGACACTCCGCCCGGGGACGACGATAACTTCTTTTTCCGCACCGAAAGTGTCCGGGGAATTTGCAAAGTTTTGATTTTTTCCCCGTCCCACCGCTTGACTTTGCCGACCATGGAACCGGATGATCTCCTGAAAGTGGCTGAAATGTGGCAAAAAGAGTTTCGGGAACTGAGTACTTTACCGGATATCCATTACATCCAAATTTTTGAAAACAAAGGTTCCATGATGGGTTGCAGCATGCCCCATCCCCATGGCCAACTTTGGGCTTCCCAAAGTATTCCCGATGAGATTATCAAGAAATGCAATTCCCAGGCGGATTATTTTCAAAAACACGGCCGGCCGCTGTTGCTGGATTATGTGGAGCAGGAATTAAAACAGGATGAACGGGTCGTTTATGCCAATGAAAGTTTTGTTGTATTGGTGCCTTTTTGGGCGGTATGGCCTTATGAGACCATGATCGTTCCCCGGAAACAACTGAGCACGATTGCTGATTTTTCCCAAAACGACCTCAAGCTTTTAATGGATGCGGTCAAGGTCTTGACGGTGAAATACGATAATATGTTTGAAACTTCGTTCCCTTACTCGGCGGGGATGCACCAGAGCCCTTGCGATGGCAACGATCATCCCGGATTTATCTGGCACATGCTGTTTTATCCGCCGTTACTCCGCAGTGCGACCATTAAGAAATTTATGGTCGGTTACGAACTCCTTGCCGAGCCGCAACGGGATATTACCCCGGAAGCCAGCGCCCGGCGACTGAAGGAACTTTCGACTGTCCATTATCTACAGAAGTAAATTTTTGGACTTAGTCCAGAGATCGCAGGCTATCTTTAAAAAATTACCATAAAGGTCATGAAGTATCGCAGGTAGAGGACTTTATCCACAAGCCGCGACTTTGCTTCGTGACTTTTTTATTCATAATCATGGATTCTATATATATTGCATTAATTTTTTTTTAGAAAAAGTCGGGCCTAAAAAAAGTTAACGGAGATAGGATTTACAGGATTAAGACCTGGTAAAAATGGGCTGCAAAAATTCATAGGGTTTTAAAAAAATCCTGTAAATCCATAAAATCATGTTAATCCTGTTTAAGTTCTTTTCACTTGGGTTTGCGTTCATGGTCTAGCATTCACTTCGGCCTGGAGAATGATTGCCACCGCTTCCAGGAGATTGTCGCAATAGTAATCGGCAGCCACATCATGGTTTCCGATCTTTATCGTATGGCAACCTCCGTTGGCGCCTGCCAGAATATCCGGCTCGCGGTCCCCAATCATCCAGGAGCGCTTTAAGTCAATGGGGTGCTTTTCGGCGAGAGCAAGAAGCATTCCCGGTTTTGGCTTCCGGCAATTACAGGGTTGATGATAGTGGGGACAATAAACGATCTCATCGACACGGGCATTTTCAGCTTGAAGCAATTTTTTTAAATGGGCGTGAATGTTTTCCAAGTCCCCAGCGGTAAAAAAGCCTAGTTCAATACCGCCTTGATTGGTTACAACATAGACCGGATAACCGGCCTGGTTTAACTTCCGGATGGCAGAGGCGGTCCAGGGATAGAGGACCAAATCCTTGGGTTTGTTCACTGAAATTCGGTTATCATTGATAACGCCGTCCCGGTCTAAAAAAACCGCTTCTTTTTTCACCAAAGCAGGATGGCTCCTCGATTGTTATTCATTTCTCGATAGGATTCCCAAGAATGAAAATATTATTGTTTTTTCGCGGTATCATCATTCAAACCTATGAACGTTTGATTCTTTTATCATGGCGCCATAATCGCTGCCTTCTTTGAATAAGCAGCCGGGGTTGACCGGAAACGAACGCCGAAATGTTGATGGAGGGGAAAAACGGACGGAGCGATGAGTCCGACTCAATGTCGTCAAGCTGAGTTGTAAAAAAACCAGAAAATGATGTTTGATTCCATTTCCACCCCAACGTGAATGATGGGGCCAGGTATATTAAAAAACGTTCTAAAGGCCTTCCAGGCCTCGGTGTCGTGTTTTATCACAGCTTCAAAGCATAACCTATCCCTGGAATATCTTGATATTCCTAAGAAATATGCTGGCGTATTTTAGGCTTGGAAACGCGCTCTCCAGCATTGACACGAAGTATAATGAAGTAAAGTACGAATATTCTGATAATTACAAATCAGCTTACCTTACCCGGGTATATCTTCCAGACAGGAATCAGACCCTGGCCACTTATAGCTATGATTTTGACTTAGGAAGACCCTTGACGGTGACCGATCCGAAACAGAATACCTATCGTTATGGTTATGATCTGCTGGGACGCCGCACCAGCCAAAGCCTGGTTAACTCAGACCCCAAAGTCGGGGTTGCCAAGACCATTGCCTATGATGATGCCAACAGCCGGGTGACGTTCCGATACGGCAATGACAATGCCGGTTGGCAGGAAGGAGTCATCGATTATGATCCACTGATCGGCAAACCTGTGAAGGTCCAGCGGAAATTCAACGGCGACCGGGTGATCATCAAAGAAAACGGCTATGATCCGGCGGGACGTTTAGCATGGTCCAGGGACAATCTGGGCCATCAGACCTATTTCAGCTATGATGCTTTGGATCGGAACGTGGCGACTACTTTTCCCGACAATACCGCTCTCTATAATGGCTGGAGCGACCATATCCTCACCACAACCGATGCCAAGGACAATTTTCGCACCGCCTATTATGATCAATTAAACCGGCTTGTGAAGACGGAAGAACATCCGGATCCGGATAATACCTATGTCACGGAATATTTTTACGACACAGCCGGGCATCTGCTGAAGACCCGGAGCCCCCGGGGGACCGAGATCATCAATACCTACAACCCCCTCGGCCAACTCATCCAAGTTGACTATCCGGACCCAGCGGCCCGGGAGACTTTTGTTTATGACGATGCCGGGAATTTAATTCAAAAAACCGGACCCAATGGAACCAAGGCGATCGAGTATGAGTTTTTCGGCGGTTACCGGATTTTAAAGGTCAACGAGCCGGGCAACCGCGCAATCGGCTATACCTATGACAATAACAACAACTTGCTCATCATCACGGCGCCGGGGACCACTTATACTTATGGCGGCTATGACGCTAGAAACCGGGCCCATAACTTCAGCGCGGTCTTGGACAACCATACCTTTTATTTTAATTATGATTACGACGTTTACGGCCGGGTGACCAGCATCGGCTATCCCAACCGCAGCCAAGCGGTAACCTATACTTACGACGACTTTGACCGGCTATTGACGATCCCCGGTTTCATCGATACTCCCTGTGGCTATGACGGAGACGGGAAGTTGACGGCCATGACTTATGCCAATGGCATTACCAATCGCTACAGTTACAATGTCATGGACCGTTTAACCGGGATCGCGGTAGGGCCGAATGGTTCAATCCTAAAGCTGGATTACAGTTATGACCCCATCGGGAATATCAGCCAAATCAACAATACCAAAAGCAACCGGATAAATAGCGATTATTATAATTACGACGGTTTGTCGCGGCTGGTTTGGTCTGGTGATAAACCGCAGGATCAATTATCGGGAGCCAGTGGGATGAACTGGAGTTACGATTGTATGGGGAACTTTAATAATAAACTAGCCTATCAGGAAGGTCAAGTTTTCCAAAATACCGGATTTAGTAACGACCTCTCAAACCGGCTATTATCGATGGGCAACACCAGTTTTGCTTATGATACTGCCGGAGACTGCATCCGTAAGACCAATGGTACGCTACAATGGGATTACAGTTATGATCAGGAGTCCCGGCTGACTAGCGTATCCAAGAACGGAACTGTGTCAGAAACGTACGGCTATGATGGCAATGGCATCCGCTATAAGACCACCAATGATGGGGCGAGGGTTTATTATGTTTATAACGGCGGGGTTAACCCGATCATGGAATACTCGGAGAATAACGATAGCTATAAATATTATATTTACGCCAATGGCAAGGTGATAGCCGAAGCGATTAAAAAGGATTCGAGCGACACGGTGAAATTCCTCCATCAAGACCATCTCGGCTCAACCCGGGCGATTACGGATCAGGGAGGCAACCTGGTAACCCGGATGGATTATGACGCCTTTGGAAAGGTGAAACCGATCTTTACGGAGAAATTCTCCGGCAGTGATCTCAGCGGCTGGACGGTCCATGCGGTAAACGGGACCGGCTTTGGTATCGAGAACAATACATTGAAGATCAGCCATAATACCACGGATTACAACGGCGACTATCTGGTCAAAGAGTTCGACAATCCCCTGACCGATCTGGAGGTGGAGTTTGACGCCAAGATCGGGCTTGTCAACAATGACAATTGTTCGCTGGATGTGGAGTGCGGCAGTTTTAACCTGACCGCCTATGGCAACAAGCTTTATTACCGTAACCGGCAGACCCCCGGGGATACCTGGCATTATGTGGGGCTTATTCTCCAGGAACAATGGAATCATTTTAAACTGGTGCTGACCGCAAAGACCGTTGAAATCTACATCAATGATCAGTTGCAATATTCGGCGGATGGCAGTTTTGGCGTCAAAAGCTACCTTGGTTTCCGGGATTACGGACTTTGCATGGGACCGGTCGTAAATTACGTGGATAATGTGACGATCACGCCCCATTTCGGGGAATATGACTTTACCGGAAAGAAAATCAGCCAGGATACTGGACTGGTATATTTCGGGGCCAGGTGATATGATCCGGAGGTAGGAAGGTTTATATCGGTCGATCCAATTAAAGCGGGTATCAATTGGTATGCTTATTGTAATAATAATCCTATTAAATTTACCGATCCTAATGGTAAAGATGTTTGGATAGAAGGCCCTTCTCAAGGAGAACCTGCGGGGCATCAAAGTCTATGTGTGGGTAATCCAAATAGTCAATATAAATCATATAGTTTTGGTGTAAATGGTAATATCAACTTGCAACACGGCCTTGAAGGTGAAGTTTATATTGATCACAATGCGGGCGGAAAAATAGATGGAGAACATTATTTAAAAACAACTCCTGCAGAGGATCAAAAAATTAAAACGACTTTAGATGCAGAAGTAGGAGAAAAGGGAGCCTATTTACCTTGGTCAACTTGCCGAGACTATTCACAAAATGAGTATGATAAAATTAAAGGTGAATATGGTGAGGAAACTAATCCGCCTGAGAGAAAAAGTGATACGGACCAACCTTCATCTGCAGTCCCGCCCATATCTTCTACAGTCACGTCTTCAGAGCCGCATGGACCAACTTCAAATTCTGGTTCCTCAAATTCCGGATTTTCTACATCCGAATCTACTACAACGGATAAAATTATATGCGCCGAACTATTTCGACAAGGATTGATGGATAAAACCATTTACAAAGCAGATGAAGAATTTGGGACTATGTTACGGAAAAAATACTTTATTACTTTAGTAGGTTACCAAGCTTGGGCAAGACCTACAGTAAAGTTTATGAAGAGGTCAAAAAATTTCACACAATTAGTCTATTATATTGCTAAGCCTTGGACTTACGAAATGGCCATATGATGGGTAAGCGGGATAAAGGTAATATTATTGGGAAATGCCAGATGTTCATTGGGTTTATCATATGTTGGGTTATTGGCTTTTCGATTATGAAAATATTTTATATAAAGCTTTTAATGGTTGTTATTCTCAGTATTTTTGTGTTTTTAAGGATTAAAAGTTATAAAAGGACCTCAAATTCAGATTCGCTGGATGGCAATTCCAAATAAGGAGTAAACACGAAGAAGTTTAGTGAAAGGGAATAAAAAATGAATAGAAGAATACTAGTAGTGTTTGTTTGTATGTTAGTATCACATTTTTTGATTCAGTTTGTTTCATGGAGCTTTGCGCTCGGTAATACTGCTGTTACAGGAACAAATATATTTAATATAATTTGGAAGATAATGTCATTCCCATTTTTTTACTCATTACCTCAAGATTGGGTTAATCGTTTTTTTTGGTTTGTATTTGTTGGAAATAGTTTGGCATGGGGGTTGTTAGCATTGGGCTTGATAAAAATATTTTGCTGGGTTACGAAATAGGAAGTTCCACTCGGCGAAGCCGTTTTGAGGTTTCAAGGAAGTTGGGTGGACATCGCCGAACAGAGACTTATGTTGCCTACTCGGAAAGTGAGTTGTTTAGGGTTGTCTCGTAGGTTCGCAATGAAAGGGGGCTATAAATATGTATATCGATGCAAGTTATTTTCAGGCTTTGGAAAATGAAATGGAATATAAAATTGCGCCATTTTGGAAAAGATTTTTAAGCATGATTATTGACCTGGCGACAATATATCCTCTTTTTTTCCTTTTTAAATTTATATCTCATTGGTCAATGAAATACATTTTTATAGCAATATTTCTTTATAGCTTATTTTTCCAATATGGGATCTTGCTTCAAGAATGATAGTAATTGAAGATCGACTTATATCAAAAATAAAATGAAGGATTAGCTTGTACCTAACCAGGGAAACGCTATTTTTCCAAAGAAAATCTTTGGGGGTAGTTGGTTGCCAACCACTGAGCCGAAATTAAGGTAGTTCAATAATTGATTTGACTTTATAGTTTCCAATAATCCTGTAAATCGTGTAAATCGTGTAAATCCCGTCTAAGTAAGCGATGAACTTAGGCCTAAATAAAAAGAACGCAAACAGGATAACTGATTAGCAGGATGAACAGGGTTTAAAAAACGTTATGAATTATGATAATTTAAAAAGGTAATCCATAACAATATCCAATTAACATTGTAAGCCTTACCGATATCCTTTTTTGTTCACCGAATCAGTAAGCGGGGTATATACTAAAACCGGAAGGATGGTGTGTACCTTGGAACGAGAAGGATTAACGGGCAAGGTAATATGGCCTTTTGATCCAGAATACGACCGGGCCAGGCAAGAGTATAACAGGGATATTAATGCCTATCCAGTGGCAATCGTTTATTGTTTCAATAATCAGGATGTAACAAATGCAATCCGTTGGTCGCATCGAAACTGGGTGGGGTTACGCATTCGCTCAGGGGGACATAACTACAACGGTTATTCAACTGGAAATGGCAAGCTGGTCATTGATACGACACGAATGAATGATATCAAAATCGATCCCGACGCCGAAGTTGTTAAGGTACAGGCGGGGACCAGGCTTAGTAAGTTATATGCTGATCTTTATCAATACGGATATGCATTTCCGGGAGGGACATGTCCCACGGTAGCTATTTCCGGTTTGGTTTTAGGCGGCGGCATCGGTTTATCCACCCGCTATTTGGGGCTGACCTGCGACAGTTTGGTTGGAGCGGAAATGGTAAATGCCCAGGGCCATCTGGTAACGGCCAACCGGGAATGCCATCCGGATTTGTTTTGGGCGCTCAGGGGAGCGGGTGGGGGCAATTACGGCGTTGTCACCTCTTTCAGCTTCGCATTAAAAAAGAAGATCGATAAAATTACCCTAATCCAACTGAAGTGGGACCCCAATAAACCGGCCAGGCTTCGATTTTTAAGCGTGTGGCAAGAATGGCTGGGGGATTTGGATCCCCGGATGAGCGCTTTCGGCAGGGTATATCAACAAGGCGTTTTCTTTTTTGCTTTCTTTTATGGCCTGCCTGGCGAAGCAGCGGAAATATTGGCGCCCATCCTAAGCATATCCAGCCTTACGTTGAAAAGTATCGAATACGTTGATTTTATTGAGGCGGTAAACACCATCGGAGCGATATATCCCCCCAGCGATCAATTCGTAGACACGGGGAGATTTGTATACCGTCATCTTAACCAGAACGAGTTGGAGAACCTCGTCAAGAGATTAGATCAAGCCCCCAGCGCTCAAGGTTCTCTCATCAAAGTCTATTCGTTGGGTGGAGCGGTAAGCGCTGTAAACCCGGATCAGACTGCTTTTTATTACCGGACGGCCCGATATATCATGGATATTTCGTCAAGCTGGAAAGAGGATGAAGAAGCATTCATTAATAAAGCGTGGGTGGCTAAAGGCTTTGCATACATGAAGAAGCTTACTTGCGGTTCATATGTAAACTTTCCGTATCGTAAACTATATGTAAACTTTCCGTATCGTAAACTAAAGGATTATTTAATGGCATATTACGGTGAGCATGTAAAACTTTTACGGAATATCAAGGATAGATATGATCCATGTAATGTTTTCAGCTTCCCTCAAAGTATTGAACCTCTGGGGACTTGATTCAGGAGACGCTTCGCCATGAGGATATCATCGCCCGTTTTGGCGGGGATGAAATTAGTAGCTCAGAGAGACCTTTTCTAGTTCGGAGGGAGCTTTTAATAGCTCGGAGGGACCTTTTTCTAGGTCAGAGGGAGCTTTTAATAGCTCGGAGGGACCTTTTTCTAGATCAGGGGGAGCTTTTAATAGCTCAGAGGGACCTTTTTCTAGTTCGGAGGGAGCTTTTAATAGCTCGGAGATATTTTTTTCTAGTTCATAAGGAAAATTTTAGGTAAAACAAGGATTTTTTAAATATGCCACAGAGACGCAGAGACACAGAGGAGAGCATGATGAAGTCCCATGAACAAATATCCCTGAAAATCCCCGTTAATCCTTTAATCCGGTAAATCCTGGTCAAAAAAAGGCCTTCCCCGGCTTTATCCCCTGGCTGAGGAAGGTGGACACAAAAACTTCCGATTCAATCCTTGGAAATCCCTGGTTAACTTACTTTTTCATTGCTTGGATCGCCCGCAGGCGGGTCATCCTTTTTGGGCCGCCCCGGGAAACGGGGCACCAGGTCGTTGTAAATGGTCTCGGCTTTTTGAATCTTGGATTTTGCCGCGTGTTTAACGGAATTGTAAAACATCAATGAGGCCAGATAGGCTTCGCTTCCGGATAAGGTTATCGAATCCCAGAGGGAGTCGGTAATTTGCATCAACGGTTGATACATGGCACGGAGTTGTTCGAAAGCAGTTACATCAATGTTCAGCGCATTCACATCCAAAAAAGGCGGAACCAGGTCCGCATTTTGTTTGCAATATTCCTGGATTTTTTGGACAAAACTGACGGTCTTGTCGCCCATTTTAGGCATTTCCCTGCGTTCATCCGGCGAAAGCGTCGCCAGATACGGCAGGAGCTTCTTTTTGAGCAGGAGAATCGCGGCGGTGATGTCATCGAGATCCTCTGCGGTAAAATTAATCGATATTCTATTGGTGTTTGGCATGAATTCAATTACCCCTCTTTTATCATTTTTAAAAATTATGGCCTGATTTCTCTTCCTCTAGGGACGCCACCTTACCCTGAACCCGCCCTGGCCTTTTATTTCCTACCCTCCCTCCTTTCCAAAGACCGGCGGCAAAATTGAATGGATACAATATTAAAAATATATAAATTTAAATGGATATTAAATAATTGGTTTTTATTTCCAATTAAAATTATAATTGAAATTATGATATTGCACAATATCGATATGAAGTATATGACGAAGGAAACATAGGGGAGGAGCGAGGTTGGATGGGGGTGAAATCGCGAGAATTTTTTAGAAAGATGGAGGATTTTGGTAAAAAAGGGAGCGGTGAATAACGGGTTGTGGCATGCGGGGGTAAGGTTTATTTTTACTTTGAACTTCGTGGTGAAGTTTTCATTCCTCTGTCAATCCTTGCATCCTGCCAATCTATAAATCCGGCGTCTTTGAAAAAAGCAAGGCTGTTTCGGCGCGGAATCATTTTTTTTACCCAAAGCGCCTTGCCCAAGGGTGTCCCAACGACTTGAAGCCGGTTCGGGATTGAGTTTGGGGGTGATGTGGGGCAGAGGGGCTGTTGTAGGAAAATATATATATTTCGTTTTGTGTTATTCACCTGACATTTGGAGGTCTCAAGAATTTTATAAAAATAAAAAGCAGGGGTATGAGGGTAAACGGTGAATTATTATGATAAACATAAATCTACCTATGGAGTGATTTTTTATGGATATAAAAATGAATTTGTCAAAGGTGGAAGTCCATGGCAAACAAACTTGGAGGGCGGTCGCCTATCATCACGGACGGGAATTTATCGGATACGGGCATACCAGTGATGATGCCATTCATGATTTAATGGAACAAAATGTAGGGAGACTTATTTTTTCGGAGTGAAGGAAAGGGAATGGGAAAGAAAGTAAGATTTTTATATTCGTCCCATGTTTTTCCTTTACGTTTATTTTACCTCAGGATCACCGTTTGAACACACATTGTTCATTTTGTAATCACAAAGAGGAAGTATACTAAAGATACTTTCTTCCTTATTTTTCTTTGATGCCCTCATTTTGAGGGTATTTTTTTTACGGAATCCACCTTTGATTTTCTAGCGGTTGGTTGTTGACAAAAAATGCGGGACGCCTTATGATACTATAGTGTATATACACGATGTTTTTTTAGAGGAGAATGAGTTATTGAAATGAAAGGCAAAATAACCGGAAAACAGCCATCGCTCTGCAATTGTCTTAATTTGCGCCGCGCGTCGCTGGCGATTACCAAAATATATGATCAATGGTTGGCGCCAAGCGGTTTAACAATCAACCAGTTTGGATTGTTAAAACATATTAGCTTTTTGGGCCCTGTCAGCGTCAGTGATCTTTCGTTGGAAATCCGGCTGGACCGGACGACTTTGGTTAGAAATCTAAAGCCGCTTGAAAAAGAAGGGCTTATTATGGATATATCCACAAAAGGGACCCGAAACCGTCAGCTTCAATTATCCGGGAAGGGAATGGAGCGGTTGAAAGCAGCCGAATTGCTTTGGATGAAAGCGCAGAACTTCATCGAGGAACATCTGGGGGAAGAAAACATAAAAAAAATGACCGAATTATTATCCATGATTGAAGGGTTACCCCTTTAATTTTTTTCTCGAATCGTGTATATGCACTAAAATTGATAAAATATGAAGGAGTCGTGAAATGATGAACACCATGGAGCAAAGAATTCAAGAAAGAGCCTATGCCTTGGGCTATGAAAAGTGCGGCATTGTCTCCGTTGATGATTTGGAGGATTATCAGGAACGGCTCAATGAGCGCATTCAAAAAGTACCTTTATCGGCGAAGTTTTATCAGACTCAAAAGCGTTTTATAAATCTCCGCCAGGAGTATCCCTGGGCAAAGTCCGTCATTGTGGCCGCCGTCCCTTTTGGTAAATATAAAATACCCGGACAATTAAAAGGGCATATCGGGAAATCCTATTTATGTGATATGCGAACCGATACGGGTTCGCGGGAATATCAAAACAGCCTGGCAATGGAGGATTTTTTGCAGGAGCTCGGTCTCAAAATCGCTTCCAACCGTAAGTTCGGTCTTGTCGCCTTGCGTTGGGCCGCCATGAAGGCTGGACTGGGAATCATCCGTAAAAACAATTTTTTCTATACGGAATCCGGTTCCTGGGTTCATTTGGAAGCTTGGTTAACCGATAGGGAAATGAAGCTGGTAGAAGCGAACAATCATCGCCCTTGTCCGAAAGAATGCAACCGTTGTCTAAAAGCCTGTCCCAGCGGTTCGCTGTCATCGCCCTATACCATGCTCCCGGGCAGTTGTATTTCATTTTTAACCACGTATGGAGGCCGCAATTTACCCAATGAATCCCTGCGCAAAACCTTCGGTAATTGGATTTATGGCTGCGACGAATGTCAGGATGCATGTCCCATGAATAAGGGGAAATGGAATGAAACCGATGAGTTTCCGGGTGTTGAAGAATTATCCGCCCACCTTACGCCGGAGAGTATCATGGAAATGGATGAAGCGTTTTATCGACAAAACATCCAACCTAAGTTTTTTTACTTAACTCCGGAAGAGCTCTGGAAATGGAGAGTCAATGTTTTGTGCTTCATGGGTAATCGTTATCAAGAAAAATACCAGCCCTTTATCATTGCGGCTTGTGAAAGTGAAAACCAAAAGATTCGTGAAATGGCTGAATTGATTCGTAGCGAACGGCTTACGACTTAAACAACCCCCGTCAAGTCAAAACTCGGCACATAATCTTCGGTGGCTGATTCCAGTCCCTGAACGAAGCCGTCTTCGAATCCCAGCTCATCCATTTTATCCACCACCAGTTGGTATTCTTCCCGGGTCAGACGGCGGTTGATTTCCGGGTGTTTCACCGCGTGATAAAATGGAATGTATTGCGCCATTAAGCTGATATAAACTCCCTGGGGGAGATATTCTTTGGCCCATTCCAAACAGCGTATCGAATCGGCGACACCGCCGGGGAGAACCAGGTGCCGCACAATCACTCCGGATTGAATGATCCCCTCCTCATCCAGAACAACCGGGCCCACCTGCCGGATCATTTCCAATATCGCTGCGCTGGCGAAGGCGAAATAATTGGGCGCTGAAAAATAAAAGCGGCTGATTTCCGGAGAGATGCATTTTAGATCCGGCAAATAGACGTCAACCAGTCCTTCCAAGGTCTTGAGGGTTTCCACTTTCTCATAGGCCGAGGTATTATAAACAATCGGAATCTTCAGGCCCATCAGACGGGCTATCCGGATCGCGGAGGCAATTTGCGGCACAAAATGGGATGGAGTAACCAAATTGATGTTATGAGCGCCGTTATATTGCAAATAAAGAAATTTCTCGGCCAATTCATCAACGTCGATTTCCCGACCGGCGCTTTCCTGACTGATGGCGTAGTTTTGACAGAAACAACATTTTAAATTACAATCGGTGAAAAAGAGTGCGCCCGACCCCCGCTCGCCGGAAATAGGAGGTTCTTCCCAGTTGTGGAGGGAAATCCGGCCCAGTTTCGGCCTGCTTCCGGCGCCGCAAAACCCCTTTTTTCCGGCGTTCCGGTTAACATGACAATTTCGGGGACAAATATCGCAATCCGTCATGATTTGTTCAATTTTATTCATATCAAATTCACCATCGCTTTCATTGATGCTGCGGGAATGATTTATCGTCAAGATTCAAGTTTCCAATAGGGTCTTACTCAAAAATATACTAATTATCGCAACTCGTCAAGAAGGGAACATGGCTTGGAAACAAATTTCCTATTTTTTCGTTAAAGGAATTCGGAAAGAAATTTCGTATTTTTATGAAATGAATCGCAATATAATCCCAATACTCGCCACGATGAAACACCAAGGCTCCTTTGAACTTCAGGTAAAACATTCCGCTGCCCATCTGCCGCTGTTGTTTTGTCGCTTTCTATGGAGCTTTGAAAATTATTTGGCTTTCTGATTAATTCTATCAGGTTTTGATTTCCCCTGCTTTTTTCCTTGTTCGGCAGGAATGGAGAGGGTAAAAAAATCATTTTCACATAACTTATTTTACCGTGTATATCCAGATCGTTGTGTACACGGCGGGGGTAACGGATGGGCATTATCGTCAAATTTGTGGTCAAAAATATCCGGGAAAAAAAGTTCCGTACTTTTTTAATTCTTTTTTCCGTTTCGCTTTCGGCGGCGCTCGTATTCGCCTCTTTCGCGCTTTCCGGAACCATTGAACAAACCGTAATGGAACAAGTGAGAAAATATGTCGGTTCAGCGGAAATCATGATTTGGGCCAACCAAAAATCACCTTCCCGGTATTTTCACATCGAAAAAACCGCCAAATTTCAGCAGCGCCTTGAATATGCGGTCGGTTCCATGGAAGCGGATGTAACCTATAAGAATCAAAAAGAAACCATTCATCTGAATCTAAAAGGGTTTACCTTGGAAGATTTGCCGAAACTCAATCCTTTTATCCTGGAAGCCCAAAAGAATTTGTTGCCCTTTCGCGGCAATAAAATCATTGTCAGCGAAAAGACGGCCCGTAATTGTCATTTCAAAGTGGGGCAGAGCATTGAAGTACTTGCCGAAGGCGACCGGCACCGGTTTCAAATTGTGGGAATCGCCCGCCCGTTCGGTTACTTTCAGGAGGACAGCCAGTCCAATACGGCGGTGGTTCCCCGGCAATCCTTGGCCAGGGCGTTTAATGTACCCGGCAGTGTTTCCGTCGCCTATATCAAATTGAAAGATCCCGGCCAAATTCCGGCGATGATCGAGGATCTGTCAAAAGAATACCGGCGCTATACGGTGCGGGAACCGGTTTCCCAAGCCGAGCTCAAACAGGAGATCGACCCAATTTCCACCCCCTTTCAAATCATGGTGGTCTTAGTCATCTTGATAAGTATTTTTATTATTTATTCATCATTTAAGGTCATTACCCGCGAGAGACTGCCGGTTATCGGAACATTCCGCAGTATCGGGGCTACCCGCCGAACGACCGACCTGGTATTGTTTGCCGAAAGCTTCCTCTATGGCTTTATCGGTGGAATATTCGGCTGTATCCTCGGGCTCGGAGTGTTGTATATCATGTCGATGATCATCTCTCCCCGATGGGTTATCGGCGCCCATACCTCCATCAATTTTACCGTCGGCCAGCTGCTGATTACTTTTATATTTGCAATGTTACTTCCTTTTCTCGGAGCGGTGATTCCGATTGTCAAAATCTCGAAAATCCCGGTGAAAGATATTGTCCTCAATACCATGGAAAAGCCGTCAAAGAAAAAGCCGGCCAGACTTCTGGCGGGTATTTTCAGTTTGGCGTATGCCATCGCCGTCCCGTTGCTCGCCCCGAAAGATTGGGCGTTGGTGTTGGATATTACCGGTATGATTGCGGCATTAACCTCCATCATGCTTCTGGTTCCTTCTTTAACGGCCGGATTTTTAAAAATTTTTCAATGGCTGTATCAGTATATCCTGGGGAACGAAGGGGTTTTGGCAGCCAAGAATTTGCGGGAAAATAAAAGTATTTTAAATAATATTTCCTTACTGGCGATTGGAATATCAAGCTTATTGATGATCAATACCGTTAGTTTCAGTTCGGTTCAAGAAATCACCAATGTTTATAAAGATTGCAATTTTCAGGTATGGTTGAGTTATTACCCCCAGGCGGACCGCAGGCTTGAGGGGATCATCCGTGCCATTGACGGGGTGAAGGATACTTACGGTATTTATTCCGCCAACATGGTTGAAGTTGCGGGTTCCAAAGAAAAGATTAACTTATTGAACGGGATCAACACCACCCGGTACCCGGAATTCCGGCAGGTCACGGTTGACGGAGGGCCGCAGGTATTACGGCATTTGGGCGAGGAACGCCGCATTTTGTTATCGTATATTTTACGAGAAAAATTTCAAGTAAAAAAAGGAGATTCCCTGACGCTCACCTTAACCCGGGGGAAAAAGGCCTATCAAGTTGTGGGTTTTTTTGATTCCATGGAATGGGGCGGCAGTCATGCGCTCATTGCGGAACGTTATTTTAAAATGGATACCCAAGAACGTTTTTATGCCACGATTTTCATCAAGACCACAAAAGATCCCAATTTTGTGGCGGCCAAGATTCAAAAAAAGTTTTTGCGGTTTCGGCCCTGGGTCACCACCACAGGGCAACGGATTCAAGAGGACTTGCAGGGCAATCGCAAGATGTTCTCGCTTCTGCAGGGTTTCGCCATTATGACTCTGGTCATTGGGGCCTTCGGAGTTTTTAACAACTTAATCATCAGTTTCATTGAAAGGAAGCGCTCTCTGGCCATGATGCGTTCGGTGGGCATGAGCCGTAAACAAACTTTGAAAATGATTTTAATCGAGTCGTTAACGGGCGGTGTCATCGGCGGCGTCATCGGAATCCTGGCGGGCACTTTATTGATATACATTATCCCCTTTGTTATGCGGGCCATCAATCAAGTCATCCCCATCCATTATTCGCTGAAACAATATGGGATCGTTTTTATTGCCGGAATCCTGATTACAGCCGCGGCATCCATCCATTCCGCTTTGAAGTTTTCAAGGCAAAATATCATCGAAGCCATCAAATATGAATAGAGGGAATCAAAGTGATACCGATTATTGAAACAGTAAACTTGTATAAATGCTTTAAACTGGGCGAAGTCGGGGTTGAGGTATTAAAGAATATCAATCTCACTATCGGGCAGGGCGAGTTTGTTTCCATCATGGGGCCGTCCGGATCCGGAAAAAGCACTCTTTTATATTTAATCGGAGGACTCGATAAACCGACCTCAGGCAGTATTAAAATTAAAGGCCAGGAACTATCCGCTATGAAAGATCAGGAAGAGAGCGTCATGCGGCGTCGGGATCTTGGTTTTGTATTTCAGTTTTACAATCTGATCCCCAATCTGAATGTGGAAGAGAATATCATGCTGCCGGTGCTGCTCGACGGAAAACCCCTGAAAGCCGAAAAGCAAAAGCTGGATCAAATATTGGAGGATGTGGGGCTTTCCGATCGCCGTTATCACACTCCCCGGGAATTGTCCGGCGGTCAACAGCAGAGGGTGGCCATAGCCAGAGCTTTAATCAATGAACCGGATATTATTTTGGCGGACGAACCCATTGGCAATCTCGACAGTAAAACGGGGATGGAAATTATGAAATTATTGAAGCGGATTCATCAGGAACGCCGGAAAACCATTCTTCAGGTCACTCACTCGGAAGAGGCGGCCGGTTATGGAGAACGGATCGTTCATGTGCGGGACGGAAAGGTGTGGGAGGCAAATGGCGAAGAAAGTGTTTAAATGGAAGAAATTAATCCAATTCATGAAGGCAACGACCCTCTTGGTGAGCATTGGGATCCTTATGGTGAGCGCCGGTTGCAAAAAGCAGGCTCCGAAAACAGTATCTGCGGTAAAGGCCGAACCGGTAAAACAGGCAGTTGAGGCATTCGGAATCGTGAAGGCCAGGGATTATAAAGATATTAATCTTGATTTTCCGGCCCAAATTCAAAAAGTTCCGGTGAAAAACGGCCAACATGTTAAGCTGAATGAACCTTTGATCTATTTAAACATCAATAACTTCATGGCAATGATTAAAAATAAGGAAAACGAATTGAATTCAGCCCGTTTTGAACTGCTCAAAGCCCGCAAGAATCTGGCTGACGCCAAGGAAGTATACCACCGCGCCCAGCGTCAATTGGCCGATAAGGAAGAGCTGTTTCAGAAAGGGGCTATTTCCAGGCAGGAGATCGATGACTTGCGTGATCAGGCAAAAGAAAAGGAAAAGGCTGTGACCAGTCTTGAGCCCTTATCCGGACAATCCGCAACAGAAGCAATCACCGGTATCGGGGTACAATCGGAAAAAGTTTCGGTGCTGGAGTATGATTTGAAACGAATGAAAGATAAATTGAATCAAAGTTTCTTGCAGGGCAATATCATCGTCTCCGATTACGCCAACGCAGTGGTATATGACGTGAATTGCGCAGCCGGATACTCGGTCGGCACCAACGACACTTCCGGGAATGCCCAACAAAAGTTGTTAAGCATCATGGATCTAAACAGCCTATATATCTCTGCCAATGTGGCCGAGGAGTTCATTAAGGATGTCCATATCGGCGCCGCCGTCACCATACTGCCGGTCGCGGATAACTCCCGGAAATACCGGGGAAAAGTCATCCGCATCGCGGATATGGCAGTAAAGGAAAATGGCGAGACCAATGTGGCGGTTGAGATATCGCTGGATAATCCGGATGGCTTTTTACGGCCCAACTTTAATGTGGACGTGGAGATCGCCAAGTAAATCAGGGGATTAAATATGAGTAAATTTTCTTGAGGAAAAATTGACATCAATTTTCAACTATGCTATTATCAAACCATAATCAAGAGGGGTGCTCCTTGAGGGCTGAGATTATACCCTTTAAACCTGATCCGGGTAATGCCGGCGTAGGGAAAGCGGATATTAAAAAAGCCCTCTTCTTCGAAGAGGGCTAAATTTTTATGATAGCGGACGGGTGGCGCTCCCCCTATTTAAAGTGGAGGTTAGTTCATGAAAAAGTTTTTTTGGGGATTGTTGGTGGTTGTATTAGTGTTGGGTTCCTGTAGTTTCGGGGAAAATAACAAGCTCTTGACGGTTTATACCTATTCGAGCTTTCCCGTGCCTTTGATGGAGCAGGCCAAAAATCATTTTCGAAAAACACTTGGAGCGAAAGTTGAATTTAAGTCTTTTTCCGACACCGGGCCCTTATTTAATCAATTAATCCAGGAAAAACAAAATCCCTTGGCGGATGTGGTAATTGGGGTTGACAACAACTATCTGGTCAAGGCGGTGAAGTATGATCTTTTTCAGCCCTATCGCCCGAAAGCGGTTGCCAAAATCAAAGGGGAATTCCTATTTGACCAGCGCTTTTTGTTAACGCCATTTGATTATGGATTAATCCTCTTTAATTATGATCGGGAAAAACTGGGACGGGTTCCCCGCTCCCATAAGGACTTGCTTGATCCGTATTATAAAGGAAAAATCATTATTGAAAACCCGCAAACATCCTCGCCGGGGCAGGTTTTTTTATTAACGACGATTGCCTTGTACGGCGAGAAGGGATATCTCGACTATTGGAAGGCTTTGAAAAAGAATATTTTGACGATCGCCCCGGGCTGGGATGAAGCTTATGGTATTTATACCAACGGTGAAGCTCCGATCGTTTTGTCCTACGGAACAAGCCCGGTTTATCACTTCATTCATGAACATACGGAAAGGTATCAGCCTTTGGTGCTTGATGACGCGGCTTACGCTCAGATCGAGGCCATGGGGATTGTGAAAGGAACCCGCAACGCCAAACTGGCCCAAGCATTCGAAGAATATGTGTTGGGCCCGGAGTTTCAGAACCTGATCCCCGAGAACCAGTACATGTATCCGGTGCGTCAGGATCTGCAATTGCCGGAGAGTTTCCGGATTGCCGCCCGGGTTAAAAAAGTTTTAAACTTGCCTGGGGAGAAAGTGGCTAAAAATATGGATACCTGGCTTAATCAATGGGAAAAGGTTATCAATGAACAATAAGTCTTCCAATCCGTCGGGATCGGGCAAACTGCTTATTTATGGCACGACATTGGCGCTTTTTTATTTACCGGTGATCATTGTTTTGGCAAAAGCGTTCCTGGCCAGGGACGCTTTTGTTCACCTCGGTCAATTTCTTGGTTCCCGGCTTTTTTGGAATACTATGTTTTTTTCGGTTGAAGAGGCTTTTTTGAGCGCGGTCCTCAGTTTGCTATTAGCCCTCCCCGGGGCCTATTTCTTTGGGCGTTTTGATTTTCCCGGCAAAAATATCATGCGCAGCATCATGGTGCTGCCGTTTATGTTCCCCAGTATCATGGTGGTCCTGGGAATGATCGTTTTTTACGGAAATAACGGGGTGTTCAATCACTTGCTTTCCTCACTGGGCAGCAGCTTTAGATTCACCGATCTATATGGGTTTTGGGGGATTATTTTAGCGCACGTTTTCTATAATTTCACTTTTTGTCTGCGGATGTTAGGAGAAAGCTGGCAAAGAATCGATGCCAGGCTGTTGGAAGCTTCGCACACCTTAGGGGCTAATTCCTTTGCAACCTGGCGGCGCATTGTACTCCCGCTCTTACTGCCGACGATGATGTATCTTTTGGTGCTGGTGTTTTTATATTCTTTTCTCAGTTTCACCATTGTCCTGGTTTTGGGTGGGTATCTTTATAAAACCTTTGAAGTGTTAATTTATATTGATTACAATCAAAAACTCGATTTTAACCGGGCGGCTATGATTGCCGTCGTTCAAACAATAATTTTGGCGGCAGTGGTGAGTATCCAAGGATTTTTGAGCCGGAGAGCCAAAAATCTTTCGGAGTCCGTTTTAGAATTACCCAAATTAAGCTTTAAAAAATTCCCGCTGCAAACCGGAATTTTCGGGGGATATCTGATTTGTGCGACATTCTTCCTGCTGGGTCCGTTTGTGACTATTTTGGGGCGTTCTTTTCATGAGGGAGGAACATTCAACGGCTCCTTTACGCTGGCCAATTACAGCTTGTTGTTTCAGGACGGGTTTAAGTTCGCGATCGGCAAAGATTTTGCAAGCATGTTCTGGTCAAGTCTTTTCATTTCATTGGCTGTCTCTTTGCTGACCGTAGCGTTAGCCTATTGGTTTGCCAGGGATCGCCGCAAACAGGCTTGGCAAAACGTTGACTTATGGCTCCAATTGCCGCTAGGAATTTCCTTCTTAACCTTTGCTTTTGGACTTCTTTGGATTGGCCGGATTTTTCCCAGTGGGCTATTGGTAATCTGGGCCCAGGTTTTTATGATTTTTCCGTTTGTTTATTCCTTGTTAAAAACTTCCCGGGCCGAACTGGGGGACCAGTTGCTGGATGCTGCCGCCACTTTAGGGGCAAACCGGAAAAAGGCATTTTGGTCTGTGGAGTTTCCGATCATGAAAAAATCGATTGTTACTGCTTTAACATATGCTATGGCTTTATCGCTTGGGGATTTGACGGCGGTTTTGGTCTTGGGCCGGGGAGAACTGATAACGATTCCAGTGGCAATCTACCGTCTTATCGGCCATTACCGGTTCGCACAGGCTACGGCTCTTGGCAGTCTATTTATTTTGGCGGCTTTGATATTTTTTGTCCTTTTGGAAGCCGGCAAGCCTCATGGAATGAAGAAAGGTCCTTCGCGCGCGCGCCTGAACGTTTCCAGCGGGCAATGAAAAAAGAAATCCCAAGGAGGTCCGAAGATGGAAGAGCCCTTTTTATCCATTGAGGTAACGAAACTTTACCCTGAATTTGAAATTCAAGTCGGTTTACAGGTACGGCGAGGAGAGTTTTTTTCTCTGGTTGGTCCCAGCGGATGCGGTAAAACCACATTATTGCGACTGATTGCGGGCTTGGAAACCCCCGATGGGGGATTCATCTATTTGGACGGGCTGGAGATAACGAAGACCCCGGCGGCAGACAGGCATATCGGGTTGGTATTTCAGGAATATGCTCTTTTTCCCCACCTTACCGTGGCTCAAAATATCGAATACGGTTTGCAGGTTCAGAAAATGCCTTCCTTGGCCAGAAAAAGCCGGCTTCATGATTTACTGGCCCTTTTTGAATTGGAACCCCTGGCGATGCGTGAAATTCATCAAATATCCGGCGGAGAACGTCAGCGGGTCGCCATGGCGAGAGCTTTAGCCCCCAACCCACTCATCTTACTCATGGATGAACCTTTTTCTGCTCTGGATTACGGCTTGCGGCAACGCTTACAAAAGGATTTGCAGCAAATTCAAAAAAGCCTTGGCTTTACGGCTATTTTTGTTACCCATCAGCAGGAAGAGGCGCTTTCCTTATCGGATCGTTTGGCTGTGATGCAAAAGGGAAGGGTTTCTCAAATCGGAACTTCGAAAGAAATTTACGATGAACCGGCCAGCCGTTTTGTAGCCGAATTTTTGGGTGACGCCAATATTTTGCCTTGCGGGATACGTCCCATTGACGGTCAGTCCCATCTTCAACTCGGAACCAATGATGTAGGGTTAGGGTGTTTGCCTGAATTCCAAAACCGGCCGGAGGGGCAATATTGGTTGATGATCCGCCCGGAAGATCTGGAACTTGCCGCAGAAAAGCCGGGACGCGTTCATCCCGAATTACCGGTTAAAATCACCGCTATGGAATATTTGGGTTATGCTTATCGAATCGAAGCCATGTATGGGCCATACACAATAAAGGCTTTGCTTGGAAAAAACAATAAGCCGCCGGCAATCGGGACGGAAGCAACCCTTTCGATAAACCCATCCAATATCAGAATTCTTTTGGATTAAACCATTCACTATCAGAATTCTTTCGAATTAAACAATTCGTTTTTACTTCGTCAAATTCGGAAAATTGAAAGGTTTGGGTGTTTTTTTGGCGAATAAAACGAAAAAATAATCATTTCCCGGAGGCGTTAAATGTATCAAGAACCGCAGTTGGGACCGGGGGTTTTCTCCAAATTGTTGGCTATCTGGGGTATCGTCTTGGTAATCATCATCGGTACGGCGCTGGTTACGGGCGGTCAAGTATATTGGTGGCAAAAAGCAGTCGCCCGTCAGGAACAACAAAACCTGAAACAACAAATTCGAGATTTAAAGAATGAAATCCAGGTCTTAAAAAGCAATCGTCCGTTAAATCAAGGATTTCAAGAAGCCAAACTTTCCGCAGTCCTCCCAAAAGCGATCCCTGAAGAAATAAAATTGCAAAAAGAACTGGAGGGCCGGGAGAAAAAAATAATCGCTTTGCTCAGTAAAGGGGATATGGAATCCCTGGCGCGGTATGTCCATCCGGAAAAGGGACTGCGTTTTTCAACGAGCTCCGAAGTCAACACCCGGAAAGATCAGGTTTTTTCGAAAAAAGAACTGATACACTTTTTCAGGGCTTATCCCTCTTATACTTGGGGATATGATGAGGAAAACGGTTTGCCGTTGCGGCTAAATGCATCCGATTATTACCGGAATTACGTATATGATGCGCCTTACGCCGATACCGGAGAGATAAGTTATCATGATGCTATGAATGCGGGTTTTGCCACCGGTAACTGTTTTGAGGCCTATCCTCATTCCATTGTGGCCGAATATCGGGTGAGTGAAACCGGTACCACGGATAAAGCCGGCGCGAATTGGCGAAGTATCCGGCTGGTATTTGAGAAATACCGAAAAACATGGTTTTTAACAGGAATTATTCATGAACTGTGGACGCTATGAACCCCATAAATTCTATGGTCCGCGAATATTCTTGAAATCTCTGCTTTTAAAAAAGGATACTTTGCCGGATTTGTCGAAGATACACGATAAATTGGGTTTTTTAACCCTTGATGACCAGTTCTTTCCTGTTTTCTTCGAGAATTTTATAATTTGTATCGTTTTTATTTGAGGTGTCAAAATGGCAAAAACTACGCCTATGCTTCAACAATATATGGAGGTTAAGAAGGAATACGAAGGCTGTATCCTTTTTTTTAGGCTGGGCGATTTTTACGAAATGTTTTTGGACGACGCGGTCACCGCCTCCCGTGAATTGGAAATCGTGCTAACTTCCCGGGAATCCGGCGGCAATGAAAGAATTCCCATGTGCGGCATTCCCTATCATGCAGTTTCGGGATATCTGGCTAAATTGCTCAGCAAAGGGTATAAAGTGGCCATTTGCGAACAGGTGGAAGATCCCAAACTTGCCAAGGGGATTGTAAAGCGGGAAGTGATCCGGGTCATTACTCCCGGCACGGTCATTGAAGATCAGTTGCTGACGGAGAAGGCCAATAATTATTTGGCGACCTTTGTGGGCTGGGAGAATTTTTGGGGTCTTGGTTATGTTGATCTTTCAACCGGCGAATTCAAGGTTACTCAATTTCCAAAAGCGGAAATAACGTTGTTAATTACCGAGCTCACCCGGATCCGTCCCGCCGAGCTCTATATCTTAAAAAATGAACAGGATTTGGTTGGCCGTTTTCAGCAAATCGCCGATGTTTCAATAACTTTGGGAACTCCCGTTTCGTTTCAATATGAACAAGCTTATCATTTATTGCTTGAACATTTTCAGGTTCAAAGTCTCCGCGCTTTCGGAATGGAGGAATTACCGGCCGCGGTTTGCGCTGCAGGGGCTGTTTTGCAATACCTAATCGAGACTCAGAAAAATACGCTGCTTCATTTAAGAAAAATCAGCACCTATCAAACCGGTGAATATATGGCCCTGGATCTGGCCACCAGACGCAATTTGGAATTGATGCGGAACATCCGGAGTGGCGAAACCAGCAGCAGCCTCTATGGAGTATTGGATCAAACCGTGACCTCAATGGGGGGGAGAATGTTAAGAAACTGGGTTGAACAACCTTTAACCCGTTTGAAACCCATTCAAGAGCGTCAATCGGCCATTGGGGAGTTTACCGTTAATCTGGAGGCCCGGGAAATTGTGAGGGAAGGTTTGCATAAAACCTATGATTTACAGCGCATTTTAAGCAAACTTGCCAGCAATAGCGCAAATGCAAGGGATTTATTGGCCCTAAAAAATACTTTAGCCGAAATCCCGGCGCTCAAAGAATCTCTGCGGAAATTTTCCAGTGAAAGGCTGGTTTTTCTCAAGGAAAAACTTCAACCCCTATCGGCATTGAGCGAAATGCTGGAATCGGCTTTAAAGGATGATCCGCCCCTTTCCGTCAAAGAAGGCGGAATGATCAAGAATTCCTATCATTCCGAATTGGCTCATTTAATTGAAGCCAGTTCTCAAGGCAGACGCTGGGTAGCTGAACTGGAACAAAAGGAGAAGGAACGGACCGGTATTAAATCGTTAAAGATTGGTTACAACCAGGTTTTCGGATATTATATTGAAGTCACCCATGCGAATTTGAATCTGGTGCCGCCGGATTATATCCGGAAACAAACTCTTGCCAATGGAGAACGGTTTATCAACCAGACTTTAAAAGAATATGAGGATTTGATTGTTAATGCCCACGAAAAAAGTACAGCCCTTGAGTTTCAGATTTTCTGCCAGTTGCGGGAGGCTGTTTTAAAAGAAATTGATAGTTTGCAGGCCAACGCCGACGCTTTGGCGGAGCTGGACGTGCTGGTGGCCTTGGCTGAAACTGCGGTGCGTTATAACTATGTCAGGCCCGAGATGAATGAAACCGGTAAGATACTCATTGTTGACGGCCGTCATCCGGTTGTCGAAAGAATGCTCCCTGCCGGGAAATTTGTCCCCAACGATACATTTCTGGAGATGACTGATAACCGGACCCAAATAATTACCGGTCCGAACATGGCCGGAAAATCAACTTACATGCGGCAAGTGGCTTTAATTGTCCTTTTGGCTCACATCGGCAGTTTTATTCCCGCCAAATCCGCGGAAATTTCCGTAGTTGACCGGATCTTCACCCGGGTAGGCGCTTCGGATGATTTAGCGACCGGGCAGAGTACGTTTATGGTAGAAATGAACGAAGTAGCCTATATTTTGAATCATGCCACTAGCCGTTCGCTGGTGATATTGGATGAGATCGGCCGCGGCACCAGTACTTTCGACGGTCTGAGCATTGCCTGGGCCGTTGTTGAGTTCATTCATCATACCCAACGGATTGGCTGCAAAACATTGGTTGCTACGCATTACCATGAACTGACCGAGTTGGAAGAAGAAAACCCGGGGCTGAAAAACTATCATATAGCCGTTGAGCGGGATGGGGAAGAAATTGTTTTTTTACGCAAAATTCTTCCGGGAAAAGCGGACCAAAGTTATGGGATCGAAGTAGCACGATTGGCTGGATTGCCTGGTGAAATTACAGGAAGGGCCAAGGAAATTTTAGCGACTCTTGAAAAAAGCGATCTTCTGGAAATAAAAAAAACCAGGGAACCCAAAGAACCCAAGGAACTGAAAGAACCGAAGGTTTCGCAAAACCAATTAGCGCTTTTCCCGGTTGAAAAAGATACAATTTTGGAGGAAATTCGCGAAATTGACTTGGTTTCAATTACGCCTCTCCAGGCCCTGAATTTTCTTTATGAATGGCAGCAAAAAATACGTCGACAAATGGATTCTTCGTGCCGATAGTAAAAAAAGAGGTGATTTCTACGAATAAAGTACATCGCTTGGATGATAATACCATTACCAAAATAGCCGCTGGTGAAGTTATTGAACGCCCAGCCTCGGTCATCAAAGAATTGGCCGAAAATTCCATTGACGCCGGAGCCAGCCGGATTGAAATTGAGATCAGAAATGGCGGCCGTCAGCTGATTCGGGTTACCGACAATGGGCAGGGAATGGAACGGGAAGATGCGGTATTGGCTATTGAAAGACATACCACAAGTAAAATCATTGAACCTGATGATTTATGGAAGATTCGCACTCTCGGATTCCGCGGCGAAGCGTTGCCTTCAATCGCCTCGGTTTCTATATTTGAAATGACAACCAAGACGGCTGAAAGTGAAACCGGCACCCTGGTGGAAATTCGCGGTGGTTTATTGCAGCGCGTGAAAGATATCGGCGCGCCTGACGGCACAACCATTAAAGTCCAGGAATTATTTTTTAATACTCCGGCCCGTTTTAAATATTTAAAAACGATTCCGACGGAAGCGGGATATATCAATGAAATCATTGCCCGGTTAGCTCTTGGTTATCCCGGAATAAGTTTTAAACTTCAACATGGCGGGTATGAATTGCTTTTTACTCCGGGCAACGGAGATTTATATGAGACCGTGGTGGCTATATTTGGCAAAGATGTAGCCAAAGAAATGATTCCGGTTTTTTATGAAGAAAACGGCTTGAAAATTACCGGGTATATTGGCAAGCCATCCATTGCCAGGACGAACCGAAATTATGAAGTGTTTTTTGTAAACGGCCGTTTTTTCCACAGCCGGACCATAAGCGCCGCGGTTGAAAAAGCTTTTCATACTTTATTGCCAATCGCCCGCTACCCCTTTGTGATTTTATTTTTGGAGATTACTTCCGATTTAGTGGATATTAACGCCCATCCAACCAAAATGGAAGTGCGTTTTTCCAATGATGCCGATCTTTATAAAGCGGCGTATAACTCGGTGCGAAAAACCTTAAAGGACAGTTGCTTGTTATCGGAATGGATTGCGCCCGAAGAGGATTATACTGCGGTAGTAATCCCGGAAAATCCCCCTGCACATGAAAAACAAGCTCCGGTAAAAACTTTGGAACTTACCTACCTGGAACCCAAGCCTGCCGGTGAGAGTCCGGTCCAGGTAACGTTGGTTCAGGAACAACCCGCTGCCGGAATCGATTATACGGTTCTTCCTGAAACACCCAAGGCGCCAGCCGGCAATGGTAAAAGTTATTATGTATTCCCCAAGGCTATTGCGAATACTTATATAATAGCTCAAGATGAAAAAGGTTTGTTGTTCATGGATCAGCATGCGGCTCATGAACGGATTTTATTTGAACAGTATATGAATAAATCAAGGGAGTTTTTAGGGACCCAAGCATTATTAATTCCGGAAACGGTTAATCTAAGTTATGCCGAGTATAAAGTCGTCGCCGATCGGATATCGGTTTTTGCAGATTTGGGGTTTGAGTTGGAAACTTTCGGAGGCCAAACGATCATTGTCCGGGGTGTTCCCATCAATCTGATTAATATGGATTACCGGCAGCTTCTGATTGACCTCACCGAACAATATATTAGTTTTGAGACTTTTAAAGATCCCGCCGAGATTAAGGAGTCCTTTATCATAACCATGGCTTGCCGGACTGCCATTAAAGCCGGAGACAGTCTTAACTTATTGGAGATGGAAAGCCTGGTGAAAGATTTATTTCGTTGTGAAAATCCATATACCTGCCCTCATGGACGACCAACCGTTTTTCGGATGAATCATGAGGAACTGGCCAAAAAGTTTTTGAGAAGGTAAAGATGCTCCCTTTAATCGTAATCGCCGGCCCGACGGCTGTGGGCAAAACTGATTTTGCAATTCGGGTTGCTCAATACCTCAATACCGAAATTATTTCCGCCGATTCCATGCAAGTCTATCAATATATGGATATCGGGACGGCAAAACCCACTCTGGAACAGCAACTCAGGGTGAAACATCATTTAATTGATGTTGTGGAACCAAGTCGGGATTTTTCAGTCGCTGATTATCAGAGGTTATTTAATCAGGTTGTTGATAAGCTTCATAGCCAGGGAAAAATACCATTGGTGGTCGGAGGTACGGGCCTATATATTAGAGCCTGTCTTGGTTCTTTCTCATTTGCGGATCCCGGAGCCGACCCGGGGCTTCGGCAAAAATTACGGGAACAAGCTATGAATCCGGAAAATTCCAGCACGTTACATGAACAGCTTAAGAAAGTCGATCCTGTGACTGCGCAGCGGATACATCCCAATGACAACCACCGGATCATTCGGGCGCTGGAGGTTTATTTTCGAACAGGTATTCCCTTTTCGGAGATGCCCAAAAAGCAACTGTCCAACCATCAATATCAAACCGTTTATTTATTTTTGGATAGGAACCGAGATGAATTATACCGGAGGATTGACGAAAGAGCCGGTTTGATGATCGACCAAGGATTCATTGGGGAAGTGGAGAGCCTTTTAAGACAAGGATATTCTCCGAAACTAAAAGCCATGCAAAGTCTGGGGTATCTGCAAATCAATCAATACCTCCAGAATATGATTTCCCTTGAGGAAGCGCTGGATTTAATCAAACAAAAGACCCGGAATTATGCGAAACGTCAATTAACATGGTTCCGTAAAGAGCCGGTCGATCGTTGGGTAAATATTTCTGGTAAAAATGAGGAATTTTTTGGTGAAATAATGAATTATATTGAAGGTAGATTAAAGAAAGATGTCGAATAAATTTACTTTAAACCATTTAACGGAGGTAATCTACAATGAATAAGCCGGTGATCAATTTACAAGACGGATTTTTGAATCAGGTACGCAAAGAGGGAATAGCGGTTACGATTTTCCTGATAAATGGTTTTCAAGTCCGGGGTTTGGTAAAGGGATTTGATAATTTTACCATTATTTTAGACAGTGATGGAAAACAGGAAATGATATATAAACACGCTGTTTCTACGATCATTCCGGCGAGGGCATTGCCTGATTTGGCTCTGGAGAAAAAGGAAGAATAAACCCTTCTTCTTTTTCATCCATTTGGGAATAGCATGGTTTGTTATGCAATGGGTTTTTTGGTTTAGACCCAATGGAGCAATTCCATAAAAGCCTTGAAATCGGAGTATATAAAAATGAAATTTACCAAAATGCAAGGTATTGGTAATGATTATATATATATCGATTGTTTTCATGAGACCGTGGATAATCCCATTGAACTGGCACTCAAAGTCAGTGATCGTCATTTTGGAATCGGCGGGGATGGACTGGTACTCATGTTACCTTCTCGGATTGCGGATGCCAAAATGAGAATGTTTAATGCTGACGGCAGTGAAGCGGAAATGTGCGGGAATGCAATCCGTTGTGTTGGTAAATACCTTTACGAGCACCAATTGGTTGGAAAATCCTCATTAACAATTGAAACTTTATCCGGAATGAAACAATTAAAATTGTTGGTTGCCGGAAATAAAGTTTCAATGGTCGAAGTCGATATGGGAATACCTGAATTAAGAGCGTCTGCGATTCCGGTCAATATCCCGAAAGAACAGGTTGTGGCTGAAACCATTCAAGTGAATGAACACCGTTACCAATTTACCGGCGTATCAATGGGCAATCCTCATTGTGTGATTTTCGTTCCGGAAATTACCGATTCGCAAGTGCTTATAGATGGTCCGGCCATGGAAATTCATTCACTTTTTCCGCATAAAACCAATGTTGAATTTGTCTCCATTGTGTCGCCCGGCCAAATCATTATGCGGGTCTGGGAGCGCGGGAGCGGCGAAACCTTGGCTTGCGGAACCGGCGCTTGTGCCGCTGTGGTGGCAGCCATTTTAAACAAGCGAACTGAAAACAGAGTTCAAGTTGAGTTACGGGGTGGAATCCTTACCATCGAATGGAACCGAGATGACCATCATGTCTATATGACCGGACCTGCCGTTGAAGTGTTTCAAGGCGAATGGCCAAACTAACCGCTCATGCCGAAAATAACCTTTAAACCTTTTAAGGCCGAAGGCCTTTTTTTTGCCGCTTTTTTTAAAATCGAAAGGGTGAAACTCAAAGTTGAAGATTGCAATTTTAGGACCGCAGGGTACATATTCGGAACAAGCTGCAATCCATTATGCCAAACGGATAGGGATTCCATTCAAGCAAGTTGAACTGATCTATACCAATGTCTATAATTCCTTGCGGTTGGTGCAGAATTTACAAGCGGATATCGCAGTTGTTCCGGTAGAAAATATGATCGACGGTCTGATTGGTTCGACTTTTGATCATCTCATTGAGTTTCAGGATTTTGTTAAAGTTTGCGACGAAGTCCATTTGCCGATTTCCCATGTACTTGCGGCGCCTTCAAAATTCGATTGGATGAATTTACAACGAATTTATTCTCATCCATCGCCGCTCAATCAATGTCAAATCCGGTTGATGGAACTGTTTCCAAAGGCTCAATTAGTCCCAATACTCTCTACGGCGGAAGCTGCGCAAAATGTTCTTCGCGACACTACGTTAACATCGGCCGCCATATGCAACATCGAAACCGCCAGGTCCAATAATATGACTATTTTTCCTGAAGAGATTCAAGATTATGCTTTTAACGAAACCCGGTTTTTGGTGTGCGCCCTCAGGGACGGGGAACCAACCGGCAACGATCGAACTTTAGTGGCGGTTCGGTTTGGGTCAAATCAACCCGGTCAATTATTTCAGATTGCTAAGGTCTTGGCGGATGCTAAAATAGATTTGACGTTCATTCAATCACGGCCCTATAAGATTAAACCCCAGGAATACGTGCTTATTTTCGAATTCATCGGGCATAAATCAGCGCCTGAAGTGGAAAACGCTTTAAAAAATATTGAATTATTAGTGAGAGCCTCAGAGGGCTGGAAAAAGATATTAGGAAGTTATCCCAAAAGAGAAAGAGACGAAAAAACGAATGCCTCTGAAGAATGAGACGATTGATTTACTTGAACAAATTGAAAGTGAATTGGAAACTGTTTTTAAAAAAATTTCACGAATCGCTTTGCATAACCAACAATTAATGTTAGAATCTTTTCAAGCCGAACGCATCGGTAGTCACCACTTTCAAACAACCACCGGTTATGGCTATCACGATGCGGGCCGTGATGCCCTGGAGAGAGTATTTGCTCGGGTTTTTAAAGCGGAAGCGGCTCTGGTAAGACAGCAATTAGTATCCGGCACCCACGCCATCGCCTGTTCCATTTTGGGTAATTTGACTCCCCAAGATGAGTTGATTATGGCTAGCGGCTTTCCCTATGAAACATTAATGGCAGTTTTAGGCATACAGGAAGATCGATTGGAAAGTACAAGTGCAACCGCAGGTTTCAAAACCAAAGTGATACCGCTGCTGGCTGATGGTTCTATCGATCAGGACAGGCTGATTCAATCTGTGGGCCCTCAAACGAAAATGATTCTTTTTCAGCGCTCTTGCGGTTACTCGGAAAGGGACTCACTGGATTTGGAGCAACTGCAGCAAGCGTTTACCGCTCTCAAGATGACGTCCCCCAAAGTGATTATTTTTATCGATAATTGTTATGGTGAATTTGTAGCCGAAAAAGAACCGTTGGAGCTGGGTGCCGATTTGATGGCTGGTTCTTTAATAAAAAATCCCGGAGGGTGTTTGATACCTAGCGGTGGCTACATTGCCGGTAAAAGAATTTTTGTGGAAAAGGCCGCCGAAAGACTCTATGTTCCCGGCATCGGCGGCGCCATCGGGCCTTCCTTGTTAAATTTGCAATTGTTTTTTCAAGGCTTTTTTGAGGCTCCCCACCGTGTTTCGGAAATGGTAAAAGGAGCGGTCCTCGCCGCTAAATTATTTGAAAAAGCCGGTTTTAAAGTTTCGCCAATGGCGAACCAGTCCCGGACTGATATAATTCAAAAAATATATTTTCAATCCGCTGACGATTTGATTGAATTTTGCCAAGCAGTTCAAAAAAATTCGCCGGTGGAATCCGATGTCTTGCCAATTCCGGCAGAGATGCCCGGATATATTCATCATGTGATTATGGGCGGGGGAACTTTTATCTCCGGAGCAACCAGCGAATTTTCTGCAGATGCTCCCATTGTGCCTCCTTATATCGCTTTTTTACAAGGTGGACTTTCTTATACTCAAATTAAATTAAGCATTGCCGGGATTTTTGAATCGAAGTATTCGTTGTTCAATCGTTGATAAATATTTATTTTCTTCGGCAGGAAATGAAAACCGACAGGGTGAAATATTTTATAGTAATTTTTATATTTTCTCGAGATTTTATTTATGAATTGAAAACATTAATGTTATACTTTTAGAGGACGCTGAAAAATTGAATATGAATAGATAGAGGGTAATTTCATGAAAAATTTTAACATCCTACAATTTGTAATTTTATTAATCATGGTGGTTCCATTGGCGATTTGGCTTTACCGTGATGCCAGAGCCCGGGATTATTCCTGGCTGTTTTGGACAATCATGCCCCTGATTGCACTTTTTTCTCCAATGGTTATGGCAATTTTATTACTGGTTTTCATTGTAATTATTTATTTATTTCTTCGTCCTAAGGGCGAACTGATTAAGTGTCCCCATTGTAATAAAAAAATTCATGATATTTTGACCATTTGCCCTTTTTGTAGAAAAGAAGCAAAGCGTGAATGCTTAAGTTGTCATGAACCCGTTCCTTGGGAAGCTGAACAATGTCCTTTTTGTAAATCCCGTGCTTTAACAGGAAAAAATCTCTAAACATAGAAATGGGGAAGCTACCATGGGCCTCCATCCCCAGCGAATTGACAACTTAATAGAATTTTTGGATAAAGTGGAATCATCGTTGAATGTCTCCGATTTATCAGGACACAAAAAAGAGACATTGATTGATGATTTACGGCTTGAAGTTATTGAAGTTTTAAAAATGGCTTTCCTGGAAGGGGATCGAACGGTTCGAAGAAGTGCGGTTTATGGTTTAACCAAAATCGGACTCGAACAGTCCTTGGATTTCTTTATCGATGCTCTGAATGATTCGGATGAACATGTAAGAGGGTGGGCTGCCGAGGCTTTGGGACGTCTGCACGATCCCCGTTCGATCATTCCTTTAATCAAAGCGTTGGCCGATGATAATCATTATGTAGGTTTTAATGTTGCTGCGGCATTAAAACATTTTAATCCCGATCAAATTATTAACCAGTTGGTTCGGGCGCTTCAGGATCCCGATTACCAAATTCGCAGACGTGTTTGCAAACTCCTTGGGGAACTCGGCGACCAAAAGGTTAATGAAGCGATTATTTCTGCCTTGAAAGATGAAGAACCAGGAGTTCGTTATGAAGCAGCCGAAGCCTTGCGGAAACTAGAAAATCCGGCATCCATTTTGCCCTTGATTTCGGCTTTAAATGACCAATGCTGCGATGTCCGTACCGCAGCAATTATTGCTTTGGGCAACTTTGGCGACGAACGGGCGATAGAACCCCTTGTCGGGATATTAATTGAACAAAAGGACCATCGCCATGCTTCTCTCGAAGCCTTACGCAATCTCTGCGGGGAAGAAAATCTGGAATTGCTTTATAATCTAATTCAGACCAGTAAAAATCAAATCACTGAAACCTCGAATAACATATTGGAACGAATTTATGCGAAGAATACCAAAAACGGGGATACAAAAAGCGGCAATTCTAGGAATGATAGTTCTCGACTTGGATGGTTTCTTCGGGAAAAACAATCGTAATCATAAGGATGATCACTCTGAATACTGGCAAAATGAAAATCTTATTAACCAATGACGATGGTTTTAATGCGGCTGGTTTACAAACTTTATACATCGGGCTTAAAGATATAGCTTCGGTCATGATTGCAGCCCCTCATCAAGAAAGAAGCGCTGTTGGTCACGGAATAACCATGAACCAGCCTTTAAGGGCTACACCGGTTGGAAATAATCAATTTCAATGGTTGGTGAACGGTACTCCTGCCGATTGTGTGAAACTGGCACTGGAATATTTGATTAAAGAACATATCCCTGATTTAATTATTTCCGGGATCAATCATGGGCCTAATCTTGGTAATGATATTTTATATTCAGGGACTGTTTCTGCTGCGATTGAGGGTTCTTTTTATAAAATTCCCAGTATTGCCCTTTCATTATCCGGCCGGGAAAAATTCAATTTTGCTCCAGCAGCCGAATTTATTGGAAAGAATCTCAATCAGCTTAAGGAACTGGCATCGCATGCCATTCTCAATATCAATTTTCCAACCGTTAATCATATCACGGATTATCAGGGCGCGCGTTTTACCAGGCTCGGTGCTCTGACATACCAGAACGTGATTGTGGAATGCAAAGATCCCCGGGGCCAGATTTATTTTTGGATGGCTGGCGAGCCTGTGATTCAAGATCAATCGGAGGATTCCGACATTCAAGCGGTTGAGAAAGGTTTCATATCCATTACCCCCCTGCATACCCGATTAACAGATAATGAAACTTTGGTTAAATTTGGTTCCCTTTCCACTAACCTATCAATCAACTAACAAATTACCAGTTTATTTTGGCGCTTCCAACAATATAATAATTCTGACCGGTTACCCAATATAATTTTTCCCATGCAGGATTTTAAAACCTCATGAAGAAATTATTAACATATTAGAATCCTACCTGTTTTTTGAAATCTAAAATTTAAGGGAGGGATGCTCTTATGATTCAGATCAGTCAAGACGATCTCCTGCGGGCCCTGAAAAGGTGTAAGGGGATAGCAAAACAGGATTTGCTGCCAAGTAGTAACGTTCCGCAGTCGGATTTCCGGAAAACACACGCAGAGGCACGCCGTGAAACCTATACCAAATTGATTGAATTGGTAGCAGGTGGAGGCACCCAAGATGCGTGTGTTTTTGCTTTTAAGGAATATCAGGATTTACCGGATATCCCAACCGGAGGAGCTGATCCGGCAACGCTAGGCCATGCTCAAGCGCTGGAAATATTCTTTAATGTCATCGGGATTAACCGTTCTCAAATGCAAATGTTACATGATCACAGTATTGATTTCAATCAATTGCTGAATTATCATCCGTTCATTGCCGGCGAATTCAATCAGGAAGAATTTAACCATCAGAGTTTAGTATAATCTTTTTTAATGAAACTCAATCTGGCTTATAAAATAAACCCCCGTCGTTTTTTTTAGTTTGACGGGGGTTAATCTTTTTTAATGAAACTTACGGACAAGGCCCACAACTTTTCCTAAAATTTGAACATTCTTGGCAATAATCGGTTCGTAACGCTCGTTTTCCGGCTGTAACCGGATGTGATTTTGTTCTTTAAAAAACCTCTTTACAGTCGCTTGATCTTCCAAAAGAGCTACCACAATTTCCCCATTGCTCGCCGTTGATTCTTTATTGACAATGACCAGATCGCCATCAAATATTCCGGCGTTAACCATACTTTCACCTTTAACCCGCAACATAAATACATCTTCTGTACGAGTAAAATCTTTAGGAATTGGGAAATAATCTTGAATATTTTGTTCCGCTAAAATGGGTTCCCCGGCGGTAACCGCTCCGACAATCGGCACATTAATCATATCTTTAAACAACCGTTCATGAAAAGAATCGGATCCGCCGTATAAAACTTCAATAGCTCTGGGTTTGGTTGGGTCGCGGCGGAGATAACCGAGTTGCTCAAGTTTTTCCAGTTGCGCATGAACGGAGGAGCTTGAACTCAAACCGACAGCTTCGCCGATTTCTCGAACCGACGGCGGATATCCCTTTTTTTCAACTTCTTTAAGGATAAAATCCATAATTTCTTGCTGACGTTCAGTCAAATCGTCCATTATCACGCCTCCTTTACTATAATTCATCGGCCTCATTATATCATAAAGGAAAAAAAAATACAAACATTTGTTCGCTTTTTTGTTGACTAGAACGAACGTTCGTGTTATGATTAATTCAGCAGAACAAATGTTTGCATGAAGGAGTTGATTACCATATGAGTGTTTACGTTCAAGGAAGAAAATACCGCTGGTCCTATAAAAAGTTCTTAATCCACCTGGCAATTATCGTAGTTATAATCTCTTTTTGGATGATGTATATTTCCAATGTGGCCAAGGCTACAAGCGAAAAAACGACTTATGAAATTACAGTCCGCCATGGAGATACTCTATGGTCGATTGCTCACCGAATTGCACCTCAATCGGATCCTAGGGCGACCATCAAAAATATAAAAAATATAAACCAGATTTCAAAAAGCGATTTAATTGCCGGACAAAAGTTAGAAATTGAAATTGCAGGAAATACCGATATTTGAAATGAACCAACGAAATTTAGGTCGATTAATTATTCGATACGGGAAAGGATAATAACTATGAATCGGAAAAAAAATACGATTGCCAATAATTTGAAAATTGATTTTGAGATCCGCCATAAAGAATTAATCTATATGAGCAATTATATGGCTATGATTATTAATAAAGAACAATTGGCCGCTATGAAAATAACAGGATAATGTCGTTTTATTTGTTAAAGCTTAGTTTTCTTTAGCTACTGACACCTTCTTTTAAAAAAATGGAAGGTGTTTTTTTCTATTTGCAATAGATAAGATGAAATTTTTTATTATTATGGCGGTCGTTATTTCTTTACATTTCAAGAGTCGTATAATACATATTATGTAAACTAAAAAATTTTACGTAGCTGATCTTAAATTTGTTTGCTCCTTGTTGAAGGATTTTTTTAGAAAGAAAAAGAAAGTTATGTTGACAAGGAGATGAAGTTTATGAAAAGGTTTATAGTTATCGTATTGCTTGTCTTCATAATTTGTTCAATGGGGTTGTGTAATAATAATAATCCATATGTTGGGAACTGGAAAGGGGTAATTTCCTTTGGGACTTCTCCATCAAATGGCTATTATAATTTTAAAATCCTTTACTTAAAAACTAATGAAGTTGGAAAATCCGAAGGAGCTATTACCTCTCAAGACTCTTCCGATTCTCCAGCGTCAATAATAAGAATTGAAGGAACTTGTTCGCGAGATGGAAGCTTTTCTTATACATTTCTTAATGAAAGAGGAATTCCAATTTATTATATTTATGGTACTTTAAATAACTTTGCGAGTGAAAACATCAATGGATTATTTTATTGGAGACTTTTTGTTTCGGATAAAATTGAAAGTCAAGGAACAATAACTTTAATTAAAGCCTAAAGTTGTCAATGATTAATTATTACTTAACAAACATCCTTATACTTTCGATGTTTGTTTTTCTCCAAGAATATCGGCAATATCTTCATCCGGAGTCTTGATTGGTTTGATTCCGAAATTTTGCACCAAAACATCGAATACATTTTTGGAAATGAACGGCGGAAGACTCGGACCTAACCGGATATCCTTAATGCCCAAATGAAGTAAAGTGAGGAGAATAGCAACCGCTTTTTGTTCATACCATGATAAAACCAAAGAAAGCGGCAGCTCGTTCACCCCGCAATGAAAGGCATCGGCCAGGGCCAAGGCGATCTTAACCGCCGAATATGCGTCATTACATTGACCAACATCCAACAATCTGGGTATGTCTCCGATTTGCCCCAAATTCTTGTCGAAGAAACGGAATTTCCCGCAAGCTAGTGTTAAAACGACCGTATTTTTCGGAAGTTTCTCCACCAATTCCGTATAGTAATTTCGCCCAGGTTTTGCGCCGTCACAGCCTCCAACCAAGACAAAATGTTGAATCGCCCCTGTTTTTACTCCTTCAATCACTTTATCGGCAATACTTAAAACGGTATTATGGCCAAAGCCCACCATCACGCTACCTTTATCCTCATCTGCAGGAAAACCAGGCATGGATGAAGCTTTTTCAATAACTTCGGTGAATTCTCCGTTTTTGACATGATGGACACTTTTCCAGCCGACCATTCCTGTAGTAAAAATGTTTTCCCGATAAACCTCTTTTGGTTCCTGTAGACAGTTGGTGGTCATTAAAATGGCTCCGGGAAATTTTTCAAATTCCTGACGCTGATTCTGCCATGCCGTGCCAAAATGACCGTATAGATGAGAATATTTCTTTAACTCCGGGTAGCCGTGGGCCGGAAGCATCTCTCCATGGGTGTAAATGTCAATTCCTTTTCCTTCGGTTTGTTTTAGCAAAGTCGCTATATCTTTTAAATCATGTCCGGAAACCAGGATGCATTTTCCTTTGCGGTGTCCCAGCGGGACCTTGGTTGGAACCGGATGCCCATAGGTATTGGTATTAGCCCTATCTAGCAATTCCAAAGCAATGAAATTAATCTCCCCGCATTTTAAGGCCATGGCTACCCAATCATTTAACGTAAGGTCCATTTTTGGCAATGAAGCCAAGGCTTCTTGAATAAATGCATAAACCCGATCGTCTTCCTGCCCGAGAATTGCCGCATGATCGGCGTAGGCTGCAGTTCCCTTAATTCCAAAGACCAGTATTTGTTGGACAGATTGAGTATCCTTATCAAGTTTTGGGTTCCACACCTGGCCGACTTCCTGACCTTGCTTAATCAAATCCGATATTGTATTAGACGGCTTAAATGTTGTTGCCGGATCTTCAAAGTTCGTTTTTCCAACGGTGTTAACGACTTTTTCTTTGAGCTTGTCCCGATACTCCACAGTTCGATTAATTAATTCCTGAAAACGGGATTCATCAAAATTAACGTTGGTCAACGTGCTAAATATAGCTTTGCAGATAAACCGGTTCACTTCGATGTCGTTAACTCCAACCCGGCGTCCCTCCATTGCCAAATGGCAAAGTCCTCTCACTGCGTGCATTAGTAAATCCTGTAAGTCTGCCAGGTTAGCTGTTTTTCCACAAACGCCTTTAGCAGTACATGCTTCACCTTTTGCTGTCTGTTCACATTGATTGCAGAACATGAATATCCTCTCCTTTTCATCAGCAATACTTTTTCCCTCCGATATTGAATATATTCCCCGTCTACGCAACACTTATTTACCCATATACACCTCCTTGAGGCCGACCAAAAAGGAAACCCATTCCGATAGAACCGGAATGGGCAATGAACGGTGAAAATTTTATTGTACGGTAGATAAATTCATCAAATATTTAATTTATATTTCGCAAAAAGTTCCCGAATCCGCCGGAGCGATTCTTCGGTCGGTGGAGGGGTATTCTTTAACTCATAATCGAACCCCAGTTGCTCCCATTTATATTCACCCATCTTGTGAAAAGGGAGCATTTCAACTCGCTTTACGACCGAGTATTGGGCAATCCAGCACGCTAACCGTTCCAGATCCTGCAAATCATCGGTTAGCCCCGGCACGATTACCTGGCGAATCCATACTTCCTTACCTGTCTGCTGGCAGTAGTCCAGCAATCGCAGGGAATTCTTATTGCCTTGACCAGTGAGAGCCCGGCATTTTTCATCATCAATGTGTTTAATATCCAGTAAGATAAGTTGTGCAACGTCAATTGCCGACCGTGCCGGTTCCAGCGGTATCCCTCCCCCGGTATCTATAGCTGTGTGCAACCGATGGGCTGAGCACCGCCGTAAAACTTCAGCGGCAAACTCCGCTTGCATTAGCGGTTCACCTCCACTTAGGGTTACTCCGCCGTTTCTGAGAAAGTTTTTATATTGAAGAATATCGGAAACCAATTTCTCCACAGTATAGGATATTCCCATTCCAATTTCACATTGCCAAGAATCGGGATTGTGACAAAATTTACAACGCAAAGGGCAACCTTGAAAGAATACCACATAGCGCAGCCCGGGGCCGTCAACTGTACTACCGGTTTCAATAGAATGGATATAACCTGTCATATGGGAACACCTCCTCTACCCTTTCAGTGAATCAAACGAATGGTCGTTAGAGGAATTGATGCGTTACTAACTTAAAACCGCTCGTGGAAGGTCCGGTTAATTACATCCAATTGCTGCTCACGATTGAGCTTAATAAAGTTTACCGCATAACCGGAGACCCGAATCGTTAATTGCGGGTATTTTTCCGGATGATCCATCGCGTCGATCAGGAGTTCTTTGTTTAAAACATTGACATTGATATGATGCCCGCCTTCACTGAAGTAGCCGTCCATTAATTGATAAAGGTTTGTGTAACGTTCGGCCTCGGTCTTTCCCAATGCAGTTGGGACAATTGAGAATGTATAAGAGATCCCGTCCTCGCTCGAATCATATGGCAGCTTTGCGACGGAAGCCATTGATGCCAGAGAACCCTTGGTATCCCGTTTATGCATCGGATTCGCCCCTGGAGCAAACGGTTCGCCTTTTTTACGACCATCCGGTGTACTACCTGTCTTTTTTCCATAGACTACATTCGAGGTAATCGTCAGGATTGAAAGCGTCGGTTTGCTGTGCCGGTATGTTTTATGTTTGCTTAACTTATTCATGAAACTTTTCACCAATTCCACTGCGATCTCGTCGACTGCCGGATCGTTATTACCGAATTTCGGATAGTCCCCTTCGATCTCATAATCGGTGGCTAAACCCTTGTCATTGCGGATGGGCTTAACCCGGGCGTACTTGATGGCGGAGAGCGAGTCGACCGCTACCGATAATCCGGCAATTCCGCAGGCGGACGTGCGCAGGATTTCCTCATCGTGAAGGGCCATCTCAATCCGTTCATAACTATATTTATCGTGCATGTAATGAATGATGTTTAACGTATTGATATAAAGCTTGGCTAACCAATCCATCATCTGCTCAAAACGTTCCGAAACTTCCTGATAGTCCAGATATTCACCGCTAAGCGGCGCTAAATCCGGCCCGATTTGTTCGCCGTAGATTTCATCTTTGCCGCCGTTAATCGCATAGAGTAACGCTTTAGCCAGGTTAGCCCGGGCCCCGAAAAACTGCATCTGTTTACCGATCCGCATCGCCGATACGCAGCAAGCAATACCGTAATCATCGCCAAATTTTTCACGCATCAACTCATCACTTTCATACTGAATCGAAGAAGTCGCTACCGACATTTTTGCACAATATCGTTTAAAAGGCTCCGGTAACCGCGGCGACCATAGGACCGTCATATTGGGTTCCGGGGCCGGTCCCAAGTTAGTTAAGGTGTGCAGAAAGCGGTAAGTCATCTTTGTTATCATATGACGGCCATCAGTTCCGATTCCACCCAAGGACTCCGTTACCCAAGTTGGATCACCGGAAAAGAGTTCGTCATAGGAAGGCGTTCGTAAAAAACGCACCATCCGCAGTTTAATTACAAAATGGTCAACCAGTTCTTGAATTTTAGCTTCGTTGAATCTTCCTTCCCGAAGATCCCGTTCCGAGTAAACATCTAAAAAGGTTGACACCCGCCCCAGGCTCATTGCCGCGCCATTTTGTTCCTTGATTGCGGCCAGATATCCGAAGTAAAGCCATTGAATGGCCTCTTTGGTATCCGTAGCGGGCCGGCTGATATCGAAGCCGTAACCGGTTGCCATTTGTTTTAACTCTTCCAGCGCCCGGATTTGTTCGGAGAGTTCCTCTCGTTGCTGAATCACCTGAGAGTCCATGATATCAAAAACATAATTGGTTTTGGCCGCTTTCTTCTGGGCGATCAAATAATCGACACCATAGAGGGGGACCCGGCGGTAGTCACCGATGATACGACCCCGGCCATAGGCATCGGGTAAACCGGTAATAATCCCGCTATGACGGGCTTTCTTCATTTCATCGGTATATGCATCAAAGACGCCGTCGTTATGAGTCTTACGGTATTTAAACACGTTTTCGACCTCTGGATTTAGTGTTCGCCCATAAGTCTTTAAAGAAGTTTGCACCATCCTAATTCCGCCAAAAGGCATGATGGCCCGCTTCAGCGGAGCATCGGTTTGAAGCCCGACGATCTCCTCTAGCTCCTTATCAATATATCCCGGCTGGTGGGAGGTGATGGTGGAAATAGTATCCGGATCGATATCCAGAATCCCACCTCGGGTCCGTTCCTGGTCCATTAAATTTTTTACCTTAGTCCACAATGTTTGGGTTCGTTGGGTTGGCCCTGCTAAAAAGCTCTCATCGCCATCATACGGGGTATAATTGGTTTGAATAAAATCCCGGACATTCATTTCATGTCCCCATTTTCCCGGGCTAAACTTGGTATTCATTTTAATCCCATCCTTTCGCAGATAAATTGTTACATCTCCAGTAGAGCAACTTTCAGCCTTTTTCGGGATGCAGAGGTCTTTGTTTCTTTAATCCTATCATTAAAATGGATTTTGTTTGTTATAAACCGGAAAACTTACGATTTCATTTTTATTAACAATATTATATATTAATATTGGAATGTTTTTGTCAATACAAAAGCAGCCTTTCAGGCTGCTTTTGTATAAATCCCTCAAATCTTGAAATTTGAGTTAATGGCATCTTGTAAACATTTCAAACTAATTTTCCCGTCCCAGTCAGTAAAATAACAGGGATATTGGGCTTGACAGACGCTGCATTGCAAGTATTGCTTGGCCTCGGTCTGTGTCCGGCTGTCATAGAGGTATGGCAGAAATTCCGTCGTGTTTTTGAGACCGGGAGCATCTGAGTCAATGTTATAGGAATAAACATAGCTCGCTTCATACTTTATCTGAAAATTTTTGCCCTGACATACCGGACAAACCAAAGATTCGATATCATCCATCTTCTGTCTTCCTCATTGAATTTGTACTTTTCGCCTTCCAGGTTATTTAAAATATCTTTTCCATAATTGAATAATTCCTTGTTAAAGAGATCCTAGTTTGAGACTTAGTGTGGATTTCCTTGGTTTTCCTTTAAATTTTTTAATCGATTCTCACCTAATTTGTATGGTTGAACTGGATTTTTTGACATAACTTATTTTTTGACTAAACCAGCTTGTCTATACAATGAATCGGTAAATTCCTTATCAATTTTTATTTGTTGTTTTGATTACCGGACGCATACTGCCGGCGTAACTTTCGAGTCCTTTAATGATTGCCCCGGCGCAGGCCGAGCGGAATTCTTCGGTTTTCAGATAAGCTTCTTCCTCCGGCACAATCATATAAGCTGACTCTGTAAGGATGGAAGGCATCTGGGGGGAACGGGTCAATGCCAGATTGTCATAATATAAGCCGTCATCCCGCAGATTGTAATCGCTGGCGCCGACAAATCTCTTAGAATATGCTGTATGAACTTCACTTGCCAGTTGCAGACTCATCGGAGTAAAATAATATACCCCAAAACCATGTTTAAGGAAGGGATTTCCTCCATAAGGCAATGCATTATTATGAATGCTGATCAGAATGTCCGCCTTATTCTTCCAGGCGATCTTGGGCCTGTCGGCCAGTGGAACATCCTCGTTACCGATACGGATCATGATAACCTGCGCCCCTTTTGCCAGGAGTTGTTGTTGTAAGTTTTGAGCCAGGGCCAGGTTGGCATCTTTCTCCATATATCCGGTAGTACCGATGGCTCCGGTGTCAGGCAATCCGTGTCCGGCATCTACGGCAATCGTAAGTCCTTCCAAGGAAGAACGCACACTCACAGGTAAGGTGGGAGGCGTTCTTAATTCGAGTAGAAAATCATTTCCTTCAAAGCGGGGATCATAACCCCACCAGCTTTTAGCGTTCGTAAAAATCCGTATTCTGTAGGTTTCCTCATCCTCCTGAAACCAACTGATATTGTTGACAACACCGCAAACCGGATTAGAGATTATATCGGTGTTGGAGTATGCTCCATAAAACGATACATCAATATATTTTCCTTCTGTATCGGGCTCAATTTTATAAGGAATCTTGCGGCCAAGGGGCAGCCGGATTTTCGTGGAACGTTCATTGGAACTAACCGCCATATTTCCAATTACAACTTGAGCAGGCATTGTTCCTTTCGGAAGCAGCTTCACCTGGCTGGCAGTGACCCATACGGTTTTGGTTTTGGTCAATTTGACCCGATATTCTTCGCCTCTTTTTCCGGACAATTGCAACAGGGTACCTGGCGGCGGGAACATCAAATATCCAGCTTTATCACTTTGGCTGATGGCCGGACCCGTTCGTAAGACTGCGTCAGCGGAAGTAGTCTCGGCCATCACCGGAATACGGGTGGGAAATATTGAAACCGTGCCGGTTGATTCTTTGGAGAACTTTTGATGATGATCATTGAGCGTGATCGTAAATTTCGATTTTTTTAATTTGTCATGCCCTCCAATCGTATAAACTCCTCTATAAAAACCGCTTGAGGGAGCGGATTCAACCATGGGAAACTGCTGGCGAACCCCTTTCACTTTAAAATATGCCATTTTACCCGGCGTTCCCTGGCAAACTACCTCAACATTATCACCCGGTAACAATTCTTGTTCCTGGGAGGGGCTCACAGCGGTGATGGTTAATTTGCCAGCTGTTTCCGGCTGGGAGGCCGGAGCGCCTACTTGAATGTTTCGGGTGAGATGATAAGTTGCATCTCCGATTTGAAGGTCGGCTTTGATTTGAAATGGGCCGGACGACAACTGGATCATGGTGATAAAACCGCCGCTGGTATAGACCGGCACCTGATTCCCATTAATCCATAGTTTACCCCCAACCGGTACCGAACCATATACGAAAGTCGATGATATTGCCGGAATCCTCACGTTTTCCGCCGGTTCAATGATTTTTATCGGATTATTCATCCGGGATGGTTCGGAGTTATCATTGGTAGCGCCGACCAGTTGAGACTGAAGGGAATCGGAATTACCCTCTGCATAGGTTTTGTTGCAATATATTAAAGAAAATAGCACCATAACCAATAACAAAGGGATTAAATAAGCTGCCTTTTTCATAATTAACTCCTCTGCATTTGCTTGAAAAATATAATTTGTAGTATTTCTTTGTAAAACGGATCACTTCCTTTAAAGTTTCACTGGAAATGGATAAGCTTTTTTGCCATTATCAAAGCCGCTAGAAAAATCAAAAAATCCAATTCTCCCCTAAAGGAAAAACTGGATTTTTGTTGACGGAATATTATTGTTTATTAGATTCGGCAGGTTCGAATTTCGGTGACGATAATCGCCTTTGCACCCAGAGCCGCTAATTGGTCGATAATTGTATTCATATCGGCCTTTTTAACCATTGCTTTCACAGCAGCCCAGTTGTCGTTGCTAAGGGGCGAAATTGTGGGAGATTCAATACCTGGTGTTATTTTACAAGCCGCCGCCAAGGCATCTTTGGGTATGTCATATTCTGCAAGTACGTATTCCCGGGCGACAATGATTCCCTTTAAACGTTGCAGGAAAAGCTCCACGCCTTTGTTGGAGGTTGTATCCTCGGAATGAGCGATTAAAATCGCCTCGGATTTCAGTAAAGGTTTGCCGATCTTCATCAATCCGGCTTCTTCCAGAGTTTTTCCGGATTGGACCACATCGGCAATGGCATCCGCCACGCCCAGTTTGATTGAAATTTCTACCGCACCATCAAGCTTTACGATCTGAGCTTGAATTCCGCGTTCTTTCAGATCATGCTCCACCAAACGGGGATAGGATGTGGCAATCCGTTTTTCGGAAAAATCGCCGGGAGTGAGGTTGCTTCCTTTTGGAACAGCATAAAAGAATGAGGAATGGCCAAAATTAAGGGTTAATAATTCTATTACTTTGGCTTCGCTGTCCAGGACTAAATCCCGTCCTGTTATGCCCAAGTCCAGAAAACCATTGCCAATGTATATTGCGATATCGCGGGGACGCAAAAAATAAAAATCAACCTCATTGGCAAGATCCTGAATGATGAGTTCACTAGAATTCCGTCTGCATTTATACCCGGCTTCAGTAACCAAACGTATTGCATCTTCCGATAAAATGCCCTTATTGGGTAAGGCTATCTTAATCATGGAAAACTCTCCTTACTTGAGTATTAAAGATATTTATAGACATCGTCCAGGGTCAAATCACAAGCCAGCATCATGACCTGGATATGATAAAGAAGTTGCGATATCTCTTCTGCGGTTTTCTCTTTTCCTTCGTATTCAGCAGCCATCCAAACTTCAGCCGCTTCTTCAACAATTTTTTTCCCAATGGCATGTTTTCCTTTATTGAATTCCTTAACCGTCCCTGAAGTCAGATCTTCGTTCTTCACTTTGGTCGCTAATTCTGAAAATAGGGTTTCAAACTGCTTCATCATAATCTCCATTCAATTGATTCGACTGTTATTGAAATAAAATCCTGAATTATTATAACATAAAAATTGGTAAGTTTAATAAAGCTCTTAATAGAAAGTTAGACAAGTTTTAAGGTCCAATCTTCCACATTCCAGACATCCGATACCCAATCGTTATAGAACTCAGGTTCATGGCTGACGATAACGATAGTCCCCCTAAATTCCCGCAATGCTTTTTTAAGTTCGGCCTTGGCATCCACATCAAGATGGTTGGTGGGCTCGTCAAGAATCAGCCAGTTGACCTCCTGTAACATCAGTTTGCATAGCCTTACTTTGGCATTTTCACCGCCGCTCAGCATCATCATCTGTGTGGCGATATGTTCCTTTGTTAGGCCGCAACTTGCCAAGGCGCCCCGCACTCCCGCGTTACCAAGTCCAGGAAATTCATTCCATACTTCCTCTAGCGCCGTGTTGGTGTTGTTTTTAAGCGATTCTTGTTCAAAATAGCCGGGGATTACCAATTCATCCAATTTCACAGAACCGGACAATGGAGGCTGAATACCCAGAAGGGTTTTTAGCAAAGTTGACTTGCCAAGACCGTTGACTCCCCGAATCGCCACTTTCTTGCCGCGCTCCAAGACTAAATCGAGAGGCCGGGTTAATGGTTCATCATAACCAATCACCAGATCCTCTGCCCGTAAAATAAACTTACTGGGAGTCTTCGCTTCTTGGAATTTAAAAGTCGGTTTTAATTTAACGCGATCTTTTTCAATGATCTCCATTTTGTCAAGTTTTTTTTGACGACTTTTCGCTAAATTGGCTGTAGCGGCCCGGGCTTTATTACGGGCTACAAAATCTTCAAGTTTTTCAATCTCTTTTTGTTGCTTGTCAAAGGCTTTCTGGGTTTGTTCTTTTTTAAGAAGATACAATTGTTGAAAATCATCATAATTACCCGTATAGCGAGTTAGCTTAGCATTTTCCACATGATAAATCACGTTCACAACGTCATTCAGAAATGGAATATCATGCGATACAAGAATAAAAGCATTTTCATAGTTTTGTAAATAGTTTTTTAACCATTCAATGTGATGGACGTCAAGAAAATTTGTGGGCTCGTCCATAATTAAAATCATCGGGTTTTGCAGAAGTAACTTGGTAAGCAATACTTTCGCCCTTTGTCCGCCGCTTAAGTCACTGACATCCCGGTCGAGGCCGATTTCTCCCAAGCCCAATCCATTGGCAACTTCTTCGATTTTAGCATCAATTGTATAAAAACCATTATGTTCCAGCGAACTTTGGATCTCTCCGACTTCTTCCATCATTGCCGTTATTTCATTATCGGAGGCGTTGCCCATTTTTTCATAGATTTGCAACATTTCCTGTTCAAGATCGAACATCGGTCGAAAGGCTTCACGTAAAACTTCCCGGATGGTTTTCCCCTTAGTTAATGCGGTGTGCTGGTCTAAATAGCCGGTGGTAATCCGGTTGCACCATTCGATTTTCCCATCATCGGGAGAAATTTTTCCATTGATAATATTTAAAAAAGTAGTTTTCCCTTCCCCGTTGGCCCCGACTAGACCGACGTGTTCCCCTTTCAATAATCGGAAAGATGCATTTTCCAATATTTTGCGATCCCCAAAACCGTGACTGACATTTTCAACAGTTAATATGCTCATTTTGCCTCATTTTTTAAAAGTAAGCTCAATAATTTAATTAAATGATCCGAATCTTCCTTGCATTATTTTAACTGAATTGCTTCCTAAAAGCAAAGCCAAAGTCGAAGTTTGTGATAACTTTTTTATTAAAATCCTAAGTTATCTTGATTTTTTCATGGGGATTCACTCATAAAATCTTGCCAAATCTGGCTGTTTTCGATATAATGGGTTTAATTTATATCGAAACGGTCTATATCAATCGAAGTGATTTATTAAACCTAGGCTTCTTAAATACACGGGACTTATGGCCTAATTCGGTTCATGGGTCTTTTTTTTCAAAATGCCAAAATACGTCTAAGGGTAATCGGCAACAAACCGGAGTACACTATGCAGGTAAATATTTAGAAATCGATTCCCGTGTATGAACATTCGATTACTTCTATGGGTTCATCAAGGAGGAACATTATGGATGAAAAAGTAACGAGACAGGCTGCCAAAGCGGCTGGCATGATCTCGGTTATGTTTTTAATCAGCCGTATCTTGGGATTTGTACGGGAAAGCCTTTCAGGAAGCCTCTTTACTCGTTTTGAAACAGATTCTTTTTTTGCCGCTTTTATTATCCCGGACGTGATGTATTATTTATTGGTTGGCGGCGCGCTTTCAGCGGCCTTTATTCCAATGTTCACCGAATATTTATCCAAGGGCGAGGAAGAAGAAGGCTGGAAGATGGCCAGCACTTTTATAAATATAGTTTTTTTAATACTTACCGGGTTAACCATTTTAGGAGTATTTTTTACCCGGTGGATTATTCCATTGGAAGCCCCGCATTTTCCCCCGGATAAGATTCATTTATTGATCAGCTTAACCAAGATTATGTTTCCGGCAGTTTGTTTTACGGCTCTAGCCGGATTAGTCGGAGGAGTTTTAAATTCATACCGTTACTTTTTAGGGCCAGCTTTGGGCCCCAACATTTATAACATTGGAATTATCGCTGGCGCAGCCTTGTTAGGGTCTCATTTTGGCATCAAGGGAATGGCTATCGGGGTCCTTATTGGAGCCATCGGAAATTTTTTAACCCAGTTGATGTTTTTGCCTAAATGCGGCGGCAAATACTATCGCTTCGGCTATATTGATCTCAAAAATACTGGATTTCACAGGATGTTGCTCTTATGGATCCCGGCTTTAATAGGCCTTTCAGCCGATCAGGTGAATATTTGGGCGACCACCGCCATGGCTTCCGGTCTTCCCGAGGGAGGTATCACGGCTATCCGTTTTGCCAACCGGCTGGTTCAATTGCCAATCGGGATTTTCGCCGCCGGAATTTCTATGGCTTTCTTCCCATTACTATCCAGTCTGGTGGCAGAAAAGAAAATCGAACATTACAAAGATACTTTATCCTTGGCGTTGCGAACGATCTTCTTTATCATGGTTCCGGCTGGCATTGGTTTGATTGTTTTGCGTTACCCGATTGTTAAATTGCTGTTTGAACGTCAGAAATTCACACCACAGGATACGGCCCTTACTTCTTATGCATTGCTTTTCTATAGTTTGACGATTTTTGCCCATGCCGCGATATTAATGCTTCCCAGAGCATTTTATGCTTTACAGGATACCAAAACCCCGGTTATTGTCAGCTTTATTTCCGTATCTTCCAGCATCTTTTTTAACTGGCTGTTTCTGAAGTATACAACCTTGGGAGTTGGCGGTTTTGCTTTATCCTTTTCGATTATGGGTTTGGTGAATATGTTATTATTGATGATGATTTTACGGCGAAAAATTGGCGGCATGAGGGGTCATAGCATATTCAAATCCTTTTCCAAGGCATTCTTGGCTTCCCTGGTGATGGGAGTCGGGATTTATTTCTTTATTCGACTGAGTAGTTTTATGACTCGCAGTTTCAGCGGCCACCTGGAAGCGGCGATTCAAATCATTGGCGGGATGGCAATCGGCGTGTTAATATATTTAGGATGCGCTTGGCTTTTAAAGATGGAAGAATTACACATGCTCTTAATGCAAATCCGTAAAAAACTCCATGTAAAGACGGCCTAAAAATTTGACTTCTTTAGAAAAAGATAAACAAAAAAACAGTCTTCTCGGTATATCAAAACTGAGGGACTGTTTTTTTAACCGATTGAACTGAAATCGCTTTTGGTATGAATTTCGGCCTTGTTCTCATGAAAAAATACAGTATTTGAAATATGATAACTCAAATTAACACAGGTATTGGTGACCCTTTGTAAAAAATTGGGCTTTGACGGAGTGCTTTTCCTTTGCTATAATGGCTTTCATGATTCAATACGGTTGTTTTTTTACGGCAATTTCCAGCTGTTTGAATTTAGTTTTTTTAGAACGGAATCGCTGACAACATTGAAAATTATATGATGACAACTATAATGAGAGAATTTTTTTGGAAGGAGGATCGATTTTAGTGTTAAAAGGGATTTTAATGATAGGAACTGCAATATTGATGCTATCGTTGGAAGTTCTCCCGGTTAATGCAGCGGTTATGCATAACATACAAAACGGAGATACTCTATATAAAATTGCCGTAAATAATGGAACTTCAGTTCGGGAATTAAAACAGAATAATGGTTTGACTGGAGACCGTATCTATCCGGGAAGCCAATTGGTCATTCCGGAGAACTCCAATGCTTCTCAAGGAAGCTCTATTGAAAAAGGGGATATCGATTTATTGGCACGGCTCATTACTGCCGAGGCCGGAGCCGAACCTTTTAAGGGCAAGGTTGCTGTGGCTTCGGTGATTTTAAATCGTTCGGAGGATAAAAATTTTCCGAAGACGATTGCCGGAAATATTTTTCAAGCGCATCAGTTTGAATCCGTGTCGAATGGTTTGATTTGGGAAACCCCGACCAAAGACTCGTATCAAGCAGCTAAGGTCGCTCTAAAAGGATGGGATCCGACCTATGGCGCGAAGTATTTCTTTAATCCGGCAAAAATAAAAGGTCCATCTTGGATGTGGAGCCGGAAGATCGTTGAGAAAATCGGCAATCATGTTTTTGGCGTATAAAGTTTTCTTGAGGAAAAGGGCTGAGCCGGATTATAAATTCCAGGCGCGGCCCTTTTTTTATCCCTTAATAAAGAGCTTACGCTTTCTTTTGATATTTACCGCGCTTGGTGTAATGGGTATGTAGATAATGATGAGATTTTTCACCCAGGGGTTTGCCTAGAAAATCTTGATATAATTCTTGCACAGCCGGGTTTTGATGGGATTTGCGAATCGGCATCCCTTTGTCTTCATCATAAATTGCTTGGATACGGGCCAGTCGCGTTTCCAAATTGGTCGGGAATGGTTGACCGCCGCCGCCGATACAACCACCGGGACAGCACATGACTTCGATAAATTGATAGTCTGCGCTACCTTCTTTAATTTTTTCCATCAGTTTTTTGGCATTGGACAATCCATGAGCGACCGCTACTTTTACCAGGTTTCCTTGCAAATCGATGGTGGCTTCCTTAACGCCTTCAATGCCTCGAACTTCCTCAAAATCAATTTTGGTCAATTCTTTTTCGGTGACTACTTCATAAACTGTGCGTAAAGCGGCTTCCATGACTCCCCCGGTTGCACCGAAAATTACCGCGGCGCCAGTGGAAATTCCAAGCGGTTCATCGAATCTTTCCTCCGGAAGGTTTTCAAAGTTAATTCCGCTTTCTCGTAGCATGCGGCCTAGTTCTCGGGTGGTAAGTACCACATCGACATCTTGATAACCGCTGCTGTTCATTTCCGGGCGTTGGCACTCATATTTCTTAGCCGTACAGGGCATAATGGAAACCAAAAAAATTTTCTCCGCCGGGATCCCCGCCTTGTTTGCATAATAGGACTTCAGCATGGCGCCGAACATTTGCTGGGGTGATTTGCAAGTTGATAAATGTTCGAGGAAATCGGGATAAAAGTGTTCAATGTATTTAACCCAACCCGGGCTACACGATGTAATCATCGGCAGTTTACCGTCATGATTGAGCCTTTCTAATAATTCATTCCCTTCTTCTAAGATCGTTAAATCAGCTGAGAAATCGGTATCAAAAACTTTGGCAAATCCTAATTTACATAATGCAGCAGTTAGTTTACCCGTTACCAGGCTTCCGGGAGGTAAGCCCATCTCTTCGCCTATGGCAACCCGGATTGCCGGCGCGGTTTGAACAACTACATGGAAGTCAGGATCAGCGAGCGCATTCCAAACTTTTTGAGTATCATCAACCTCATAAATCGCTCCTACTGGACACACATGAATACATTGACCGCAAAGGGTACATGCCACTGAGTTAAGCTCTTTGCCACCTGCAGGAGCAATAATCGTTTCATCACCGCGATTGACGGCGGACAATGCCGATACTCCTTGAACTTTTTGACACACGGCAACGCAACGGCGGCATAAAATGCATTTTGAAGCATCCCGGACAATGGAACAACTGGAAATATCAATGGGTAATTTAATTTTTTCTTTAGTCGGAAAACGTTGAGAACGAACCCCAAGTTTTTCGGATAGACTTTGCAATTCGCATTGTTGATTACGGATACAATTTAAACAATCTTGAGGATGATTGGAAAGTAATAATTCCAGATTTAATTTTCGGGCTTCCCTTACAGCCGGAGTGTTGGTTTTAACATTCATACCTTTAACAGCCGGTTGAGAACATGCTGTTTGCAATGTTCTGGCCCCGGCGACCTCTACCATACAAATCCGGCACATCGCTTTAGTATCTAAATCAGGATGGTAGCATAGGGTTGGAATATCGATTCCTGTCTTTTTTGCGGCTTGCAGGATGGTAGAACCGGCAGGTACTTCAATCTCTTGACTGTCGATTGTCAATTTAATCATTGCCATTCCTCATACACCCTTCCCATTCATTTTGGTTTGATGGCTAGCTTTAAAATAAGTCTAATAAGCTCCAATTTCTTAATTGTAAGTAAAGGCAATGGTGCTATCCGGCGTCCTTCATTTCGATGAAGTTTGGAATAAAAGATTCACTCCTGCTTGGTTGCAAACAATAATTTTATGGATGCTGTTGGTTTAGTGGTTTTAACTTAGGTGTCGAATCTTGAAAAAAATTTGAGTTTATTTTTGAGGAAAAAGCAAACCGATATCGAGCCATGAAAACGTTGATCGGGTTGTCAAAAAAGTCAACCATCTTGAAGTCTTTCATAAACGCTCAGGTTCTAGTGAGGATTGGGGAATTTCATGAAGACGGACTGATTTAAATTGTATTAAAAAACCTCATGGTTTCTTGGGAATGATTAACACGTATTCCTCCCTTCATGGCGAATGGAAATTGTGCTATTTTTCACAAAGTGTTTCTAAAAATTAAAGGACTTCGTCCTTATATGTGCAGATAAACTAAACAACTTTAATTATAGTGGAAAACATGGTAAAATGTCAACTTATACCGTAATGCGATTAACGGAAAATTCCATGGATAACTTGAGATAATCTTGTTTGTCGATATATGTCTGTGAAGATAGAAACAACTCGGCTTAATTTGAAACTTTTTCACAACGGCTAAACTTAGCGGAATTATTCAACATTATTTCCCCAATGGAAAGCTTACAACAAGGATGAATCACTTCGGGCGCCAATTCAAGCAGAGGTTTGATTACAAATGCTCGTTCATTCATTTTAGGATGGGGAATAATTAATGATTCGCTTTCAAACACCCAGTCTTTGTAAAGTAACAAATCCAAATCAATAATTCTTGGACCGTAACGATATGTTTTTACTCGCCCCATTGTATGTTCAATATTCTTTAAAATTTTTAAAACTGTTAATGGAGACAGTCCTTTTTCTTCAGCAAAACAAACCACCTGGTTATAAAACCAGGGCTGTTCCCGGACTTCAACGGGTTCACTGAAATATAAAGAAGAAGTGATCATCGTAGTTCCCAGGCACTCTTCCAGCAATTGGACAGCATGTTTAATTTGGACCGGAGAATTTTCAAGATTGCTTCCTAAACCGATGAAAACGCGATCCCTATTTGCTAAGGCCATTTATAACAGGCTATTCCCAAAAATTTGAGAGTCTTCAAAGGGAATAGCCTTCTCCCCCCTACTATTTAATCCATGCGTTTTAATATAATGATAATATTCGTGAAAATGAATCGGGTTCCTTCTTGAAGGGTCGAAATTGAAAAATCCCCATAACCAAGGGTTTGGTAAAACCACGAAATTATTATTCTAAGTCACTGACATAGAGAACTCTTAATTTATGAAGAGCTTCTTTTTCCAGTCTACAGATTTGAACCTGGGAAACACCAAAGATTTCAGCGATTTGACTTTGCGTTTTTTCTTCAAAAAAACGCAACATAATCAATTCTTTAAGCCGGGAAGGTAATTTTTCAATCGCCTCGCGCAAAGCATAATTTTCAAGCCAAACTGTGTGCTCTACATCTTCCCCGATAAAATGTTCTCTGCATAAAACATCCCCTTCATCTTCATGGATGAAATCTTGCAACGAATTCAAGGGACGAGTTGCTTCTAATGCACCGGCAATTTCCTCACGAGGCATCCCTGTTGCGGATACTAATTCCGAAAGCGTTGGTTCTTGACCGTATACGTTGGCTAACTGAATACGAGTTTGTTCAATTTTGGCCGCAATTTCCTTCAGGCTCCGACTGACCTTGATGGGTCCGTCATCCCTGAGGTATTGTTTGATTTCTCCAATAATTACCGGAACGGCATAGGTGGAAAACTTCACTGCGAACAAGGGATCGAATTTTTCAATGGCCTTCATTAATCCCATACAACCAATTTGAAATAGATCATCAATTTCGCCACGATAAGCAAATCGCTGGGCTATGCTCATAACCAGCCGTAAATTATGTTGGATAATAATATTTTTTGCTTCACGGTCTCCCTTGCGATATTTAGTGACTAAGTTTAAAAATTCCTCATCAGAAAGAATATTATTGTCAGGTAAAGTAATTTCGCTTCTAATTATTTCCGGAGATCCCAACATCGGCGGGCCCCCGTTCCGGATGCTTTTTCATAATTACAGTGGTGCCTTCCATGGGCATGGAGGTTAATATCATTTCATCCATAAAAGACTCCATAAATACCAATCCAAGACCCATATGCTCAGGTTCAGTTGAATAAGTAGCTTGCTTTGCCTGCTCAATATTTTCAATTCCTTTGCCAAAATCTTTAATCTGAATGGTTAACACGCCATCGGTAATGTCCAGTTGCAATTGGATCACACCGGGATTTTTGGGATAAGCATGAATGACACAATTTGAAACCCCTTCGGAAACAGCGACACGAATTTCTTCGATCTCGGCCAAAGTAAATTCCAATTGCGATGCAAAAGTTGCAACAATTAATCGGGCTAGTCCAACATTCCCAGGCATACTTGGAAATTCAACTTTTAAATAATTATTCAATTACTTCAACCCCCGTTAATTGAGTAATAATGCTCAAAATCGTAATTTCAATCAATAGAAAAAGAATTTATAAATGCCTATTCAATTCCCTAGAGCTTGATGGCGATTTTCATAAATGGTTATCACTTTTAATAATCCTGATAATTCAAGAACCCTTTTAATTGGCTGGGAGACTTTGATTACTGATATTTTCCCACCTTGTCCGCTTAGACGTTTGTATCTTCCTAAAATCGCTCCAAGCCCCGAACTATCAATGAAATTAACTTTTTCTAAATCCAGTATTAAATGCCGGACCGATTCATATTGGTTAAGTTTTTTTTCAACAGTCTCTTTAAACAGCGGCGCAGTCTCCAAATCAAGTTCTCCATCGATGGATACAATTAAGTTAGCGCCTTGCCGCTCTGTTTTCAATATCAAAATGTGATCCTCCCTCCAAAGTTTCTAGAGAATTTCGCCACCCGAAATTAAGATCCTGCTGCATAAATAAACAAAAAAGCCCGGAAATTCACTGTTTGTAACGGTTTTTGCCTTTTTAAACAGTCACATCGGGCGGATTCGGGCTATATTTAAGCTTGAGCAATAAACCATATTGCCTCAGATTCGAAGTAGGATAATTTCAAACATGAAGCAATAATTTTTTTAGTTTACCCCTGCACTGATAATCCGGTGGAATATTTGTGAACAAAGTTCAAAAAATGATGCTTTCGGTACATCCTGATTTGCTACCAAATCAATGCCGCCACAACTTTTTCCAGCGGCGCTTAGAAGCACTTCCCCAATTTTAGCCCCTTTTATAACGGGTGCTCTTATAAGTGGCGATAATTTTACGGTTCTGCCAACTTCACCTTGAAAATTCCGTTTGAGTACTGCAGTTAATTCTCTCGGCACGATAGCTTCAACTTGATTTTGACGACCTAAAAAGACGGTTACTTTGCCAAGGCTTTCTCCACCTTGGTATATGGGATATGATTTATATTGGGCAAAACCATAATTAAATAATTTGCTAATATCTTTGGAACGTATTGGAGAACTGGGAGCTTTCATAACCACAGCTACTAGGCGTACACCTTGACGTTTCGCAGTGGCTACCAGGCAAAAACCGGCTTGGCTTGTAAAACCAGTTTTTAAACCATCACAGCCCTGATAAAACCGAACTAGATTATTGGTATTCCGTAAAAAGGACTTACCACCCCGTAAATTATCAATCCATACCCCGGACCACCGGAAGACGGTGGGATGTTTAATAATTTCCCGTGCTAAGGAAGCCATGTCTTTGGCAGATGTTACATTACCGGATTGCCCGGAACCGGGTTCCAATCCCGTAGTATTCACGTAATGGGTATCTTTTAGACCAAGTTCGGCAGCTCTTTTATTCATGAAAGTAATAAAATTTTCTTCCGATCCCGATATATATTCTGCCAAAGCATAGGACGCATCGTTTGCCGAAACGATACATACTGCCTTGAGTAATTCGGCGATGGTCATCTGTTCGCCGGGTTCTAACCAGATTTGGGAACCTCCCATTTTGCATGCCTCCGGAGAAGCGGTTACTGTGTCGGTTAATTTAATCTGTCCTCTATCGATGGCTTCCAATGTGAGTAACATAACCATTAATTTCGTAACACTGGCGGGAGGTAATTTAAGCTCAGCATTGTTTTGAAAAAGAATTTCGCCGCTTTCGGGTTCGAGTAAAATTGATGATAATGATTCAATTTTAAGAGTTGTACCCTCCGCAAAAGATAAACTCGCTACACCGAACGATAAAAATACCGATAGTTGGATTAGAATCCAAAATTTTAAAAACTTACTCACTAAAATACCCCCCTGCTTCTACCGTACTTCAATTGAGAATTAATAAATCATACGCAATATTGGGGCGTTATATTCTTCTTAGAGATTTTAAGAGGGGGGATATTCTCCAGATGAGAATCAATAAAGTTTAAAGTCTAATATGAAGAGATTAGGGGTATTAATTACGGTGAAGAACGAATCTTTTTTAATGAAAAAACAAAGAAGCAGTCTCATTTGCCACTGAGACTGCTTCTTTTCAATTAGGCATTTACTTTCTGTTGCTCTGGATAAATACTGACCTGTTTATCAGATTTACCCACTCGTTCAAAAGTCACAAAGCCATCAATCTTGGCATATAAAGTGTCATCCGATCCTATTCCAACGTTATTGCCGGGATGGAATTTGGTACCCCTTTGTCTGACGATAATACTACCCGCCGATACTTGCTGGCCACCAAAACGCTTTACTCCCAAACGTTGGGAATTACTGTCACGACCATTGCGGGAGCTTCCAACTCCTTTTTTATGGGCGAAAAATTGTAAGTCAATTTTTTGAATCACCATATTTGTTACACCTCCACTTCACTAACTTTTAAATATTCAGGATACTGGGCGGCGATGTCTTTTAAACCGATCATCATGACTTGAACGATGAGATTTGCATGGTCCATTTCGACGGGGACATTGTCCCAATCGCATTCCAACCAACCCTTTTCAGGATTTTGTTTAATTCTCAAACTTAATTGGGTAAGTTCCTGTAACCCTAAAATAGACGTCATCGTTAAAGCAGAAATACCGGCACATATTACATCGGAGCCTTTTTCACTATAATCAGCATGTCCTTTGCAAGAAAAGCCTAATATGTTATGGAACGAATCCCGTTTAATGTGAATCGTCACCATTAGGCTTCAACTTGTTCAGCAGTTTCGGAGGATTCAGCCGCTGCTTTTTTAGTAGTCTTTTTAACCTTCTCAATCTTTTCAATCAAAAGACTGGTAAATGGTTGACGGTGACCATAGCGCTTCCGAATATTTTTTTTGGGCTTGTAGTGGAATACCAGAATTTTTTTATCTTTATCCTGATTTTCAACTTTGCAGGTGACTTTATAACCTTCGACATAAGGAGTTCCGACAACGGTTTTATCTCCACCAAGCATCAATACTTTATCGATACTAACCGTTGAACCAACTTCAGCCGCTATTTTTTCTACCTTGACTCTGTCGCCTTCTTGTACTTTGTACTGCTTGCCGCCACATTCGATGATTGCATACATTTTAACACCTCCCCGCATTAGACTCGCCGAACTCGGCACTCTAGAAACAAAATTCATCTTAGAGATTTATTGGCCTTATCGAACGGTTCATGGAGTAACCCCATCAATGAGGTTAAAAACCCACAAAAATAATATTAACATGGAGATTTACGGTTGTCAATCCACAATTACGGCTTTGGCATAAGTTTTGAAAGTTTTGGTGATCAGGGCGCGAATGGTTTTTCCGGTGCAGCCCCCTGCAGAATCAACGTTAATGACATATCCTTCAATCCTGGCAATTCCGTCTTGTGGGTTGGCAATGTGATTTTCCGTTATTTTTAAATTGATGATTTCTCCCTCTTTAACCGGTAAGAACAAAGCTTCCATTTCGTTTTTTGTTCCGCTTGCTAGGAGATGGACTTGATCGACTTTCAGGTTTTCTTGTCCTTTGATAAAAATCGTTTTATGCAAAGTATGTTCAATCTTATCAAGATTTGCGCCGCCAGGGCCGATTAAGATTGCGGCAATTTGAGGATTTACACCGATAACCAGTGATTCATCTTTGGTGTAGTTTGCAATTTGTTGGATACTCCGCATCGCTTTTTGAGCAAAACTATCCAGCGAAGGAACAAAGCCCACGCCATCACAATTTTCACATTCAACTTGCAAGATTTCACGGAGGCTTTGTTTAACTTTTTTTCTGGTAATTTCAAGTAGTCCTAGGGAAGTAAATCCTAAGATGTTTATTTTGGTTTTGTCTTGCTGCAATTCGGAAGTTAATTTAGCTATCACCTGGGCGCGTTCCTCATCGGAAACCATATCAATAAAATCAACAATAATGATACCGCCTAAATTACGTAACCGTATTTGCCGGGCAATCTCGACGGCGGCCATCATATTGGTTTGAAAGACTGTATCCTCTAAATTAACGGAACCGGTAAATTTGCCGGTGTTTACATCAATAACCGCTAAAGCTTCCGTCTGATCAAAGACCAAGTATGCTCCACAATCGAGCCATACTTTTTTCTTTAACGCTTTTTCTAATTGCAGTTCCACATTGGAGACTTCAAACAATGGAGTTTCATCATTATAAAACTGGATACGGTTTTTGCAGGATGGCGCCAAGCTTTTGACAAGTTCAGTGGCTTTGGTAAAAACATCGAATTCGTCAATAAGCAATCGGTTGATATCCTTACTCAGATAATCCCGTAAAATACGGTAAAGGAGATCGTGATCCCGGTAAAGCAAACTGGGACCAGCTCCTTTCTTTACTTTCTTTTGAATCTTTTTCCATACATTGACTAAAAATTCATAGTCGCTCTGAAGCTCACCAGCTTCCACTTCTTCAGCAGCTGTCCGAATAATGATTCCAACTCCCGGGCCTTTAAAAGAAGTTACAATTGACTTTAACCGTTCACGTTCATCCTCATTCTCAATTCGTCGGGATATTCCGATATAATCAATATTCGGAAGAAATACCAAATAACGACCGGGAATTGTAATTTGGGTGACGACCCTAGCTCCTTTGGTGCCCATCGGTTCTTTAATCATTTGCACCATCAGTTCCTGACCTTCATGCAACAAATCTTTAATGGATAAATTTTTTAAGTGTTCGTTATTATTTGTTTCATCTTTGCCAACGACATCATCGATATAAATAAAGGCGTTTTTTTCTTCCCCGATATTAATAAAAGCTGCTTGCATACCTGGTAAAACATTTTCGACTTTTCCAAGATAAATGTTACCGGCCCGACGTTGTTCATCCTGGCGCTCAACATTAAATTCGACCAAATCGCCATCTTCCAAAATTGCCACTCTGACTTCATTGATACCTATATTGATTAAAATTTCTTTATTCATCGATTACCCCCCGGCTTTAACACAAATCCATCGGCCTGGATATTGAACCTTTCTCCTCATGCCACAAACCAATCCTTGCAACACCAAGTACTTCTACCGGATAAGGGATATTTGAGGCGATATCTTCCGGGCGTAAATTTCCTCCACTGCCAATCTCTCCGGTAAATCGAAGTTCCAGGACGGATTTTTGAGCGTCAATTACCTCAATAGTTAAATTATGCAGCCAAGGGCGAATGTTTACTAATTTTTGGCCGTCTTTTGAAGAACGTGGAACGACTAGCTCAGGCAAATCAATCAGCCGTTTTAGCCATTCAACTACTTTGGAAAGATCTTCAGGTAATGGTTTCAATTGTATGGAATAGCTTGCGCGGTTGATGACGGCATTTAATGTTTTACTATGATGGATACCAAAACGCGCAATTGCAATGGCCTGGATCCCCTCTGGTAAAGATTGATTCAAGCTAATTTTAATTTTTTCAGGATCGATATCATGGAGCAACTGAAAATCAAGATACTCATCATTACTGCTAATTCCTACAGCCAGTGCAGGCCCGAAACTAAGTTTAGGATGGGGATGAAACCCTTCGGAATATGCCAATGGTAATTGAGCACGTCTGAATGCCCGTTCCATGGTGCGAATCAATTCCAGATGGGAAAGAAATTTTAAGTTTTTTTCTTTACTAAAACGAAGACGATATTCAACCATTGGATTCACCGACTATATTTTTTTTAATATCAAGCGTACTACAGACACCGCAATCAGAGCATGCGCCATTGCGACAATCCGGAGTTAAAACAGCATTTAAAGCCCGTTCATATTCTTTCTTTAAAAAATCTGCATGAATACCACTATGAATATGGGACCACGGCAAGATTTCATCCAATTGCCGCTCTCTTGTATAAAAATCAGGTTCGAGATTGTTGGCTGCAAAAATATCCATCCATAATTGATATTGTAATTGATCACTCCAGCCGTCAAATTGAGCACCTTTCTGCCATGCCTCATAAATAATGGATCCCAAGCGGCGATCACCGCGGGCAAAAATTCCTTCGAGATGACTCATCAGCGGATCATGCCAATTGAGTTCAATCGAACGGCCTCGAAGGTGTTCTTGGAAATAACGTTGTTTTTTTACGGTTTCCACAATTGAAATCTGTCCTTGCCATTGAAATGGGGTGTTGGATTTGGGCACAAATGTTGAAATACTGGCCGTTATTCGGAGAGCATTGGTTTTAGGATGAATCCTTTTTCCGATTTTAAAGACCGCTTCCACCATTTCGACAATACCTGCCAAATCTTCCTCTGTTTCAGTAGGTAAACCGATCATAAAATAGAGTTTTAATTTTTGCCAGCCGGCTTTAAATGCTGCTTCAGCGGCATTCAACAAATCTTCAGCAGTCACTCCTTTATTAATAACCCGGCGCAACCGGTCGGAACCGGCCTCAGGCGCGAATGTAAGACTGCTTTTGCGAGCGCTTTGAAATTTAGAGGCCAGGTCTACCGAAAAGGAATCAATACGCAAAGAGGGTAAAGAAATATTGACTCCTAAGGGATTAAAACAAGCACAAGCTTCGCTGATGAGATGCTGAATATGACTATAATCAGCGCTGCTGAGGGAGGTCAAAGATAATTCATCATAACCCGTGTCTTTAACTAATTTTTGAAGCGAATTCATAACAACTTCAGACGGTTTTTCGCGAACTGGCCGGTAAATCATACCGGCCTGACAAAAACGGCAGCCTCGGGTGCAACCTCTTTGTATTTCAAAAGTTATCCTGTCATGGACAATATCTAAATAGGGTACCAGCCATTTTTCAGGATAAAAAACAGTTGTTAGGTCCTGAACCACAGCCCGTACAGGTTGACTGTCGGTTAAATGTTTGATCTCTGCTATCGCTCCGTCAGCCTTGTAATTAACTTGGAAATGGGAAGGAACGTATACACCCGAAATTTCTCCCAAATTTTCCAGCAATTTTGATTTTGGGGCTCCGGAGTGTTTCCACGCAAGAATCTGTTTGCAGATTTCAACCAAAACTTCTTCTGCTTCTCCAATAAAAAAACAATCAAAAAAATCAGCCATAGGTTCCGGGTTATAAGTACAGGGCCCTCCGCCAATAATAAGGGGATCATCTTCGGTCCTATCTTTGCTGAAAATGGGTATTTTACCAAGTGATAAAATTGTTAGTACGTTGGTATAGCTGAGTTCGTATTGAAGAGAAAATCCTACCATATCGAATTCATAGAGCCCCCGTTTGTTCTCCAGAGAAAAAAGCGGCAAGTCCTTTTTTTGAAGTAGCTCCTGAAAATCAGGCCAAGGTGCGTAGACCCTTTCGGCCAACATTCCCGATTGTGAATTGATCAATTCATAGAGAATTCTTAATCCTAAATGGGACAGCCCGATTTCGTAAACATCCGGAAAGGCCAGGACTGCTTTAAAATCAGTGGTTGTCCAATCTTTAACCTGACAGTTGTATTCGCCACCAATATAACGACCTGGTTTACTGACTTCATTCAACGATTTTTCAATAATTTCCCAAATGTGCTGACTGCTTTGTTTTGCCGTCAAGCCGATTCCTCCAAACGCGATTGTGCGCAGTTTCCTAAATGAAAGTGTAGGATTATTCTATCTCATCTGAAACTATTCTGCAATATGTATTAGGCGGTGCATTTTTGTTGATCATATCAAAAGTCACGTCATACCCTTGATTTAATAAAGAATTCCAGGCCATTTCCTCAGTTATCATATTGATCCGATTTTTACTAGATTCCAAACTAAAAAAAAGCAAATATTCATTGATGCCATAGTATTGTAGAGGTAACCTCACCAGACTATCGGATTCAACGAAGATAGGTCGGATCTGCAAAAAACCCTTTGATGCCAAATGTTTTTTTTTGTATTGTATGGTTTTAATGACTAAATTCAATGAAGGCATTTTAAAATAAATTAACTGAAATAGCAAAAAAGTCCCAATCACTATATATAATATCCCTGTTTGGCCTTTGAATAAACGGCTAAAACCAAATATAATAAAAAGCAAGTCAATTATAATCGTTACTATCTTCACAATGCGGTGGGAATTTTTTAAACCCATATGTTTATTGAGCAAAGCATGGAGAATTCTTCCCCCGTCAAGAGGTTGAGCGGGTATTAAATTGATGAATCCGATTAATATGTTGATTTGGAGCCAATCCGTTAAAAATTGATTGTGAAACCCAAGAAGGCCAAGATAAACGGCGCCACCTGCCATTAACAGGTTTGCCATTGGGCCGGCTAAAGCGATCAGCCACTCGGCTTGGGAATTAAGAACGAAGGAAGGATCAATTTTCAGGGAGCCCCCTAAGGGACTTAAAGCCAGTTCTTGAACGGGATAACCCAAAAGTTCACAGCATAACATATGAGTAAATTCATGGATTAAGAGAGCAACGAAATTAAGGAATATATAATGAATATTCCCTTTTGCAAGACTCAAGGCAATAAAGAAAATGCAAAGCAATAAAAAGGAGATTCCTGTCCTCCATTGAAAATGATGCATTGATTAGCTAGTTAATAAGGATAATGGATCGACCGATTGAGCGTATTCCTTAATTTCCAGCAGTAAAATAGGTCCCTTATCTTGATCGGGACGGTTAATTTGAGCGATTGTATCACCGGCCTTCACTCTTTGACCGACTTTAACTTGAACCGGTCCTAAATAAAAATAGCTGGAACTCCATCTCTCACTATGGTTAATAGAAATTTGCCATCCCTCTCCGGGCTGGTGACTGATTTCACTGATGATTCCATCAGCCACTGCCAGGACTGTAGACCCTGGCAGTGCGCTAAATTCGATTCCCGGGTGAAATTTTTTGGTTTGATGAACCTCGTCATAACGCCATCCATAACCCTTAACAATATTGCCTTGAACTGGCCATACAGAATTCTGAAAAATTTGCCTTGTTTGTTTTTTCGCGGCGGAGACGGCGGTATCCGAAGTATCAGCCGGATTTTCCATAAAAAATTGATTTTTCGTAATCTCTTCCAGACGAACTAAATTACCGGTACTGGCAAGTAAACTTTTCCACGGCCTTGAATTGGCAATTCTACCGAAGGTATTCTCGGATGAAGCGTTTATTGCGGTATGTATTTTATCTCTTGCCCATCGCAACCATTGAAAATTGCTATGGGAAAGGGTTAATAACAAAATGAGACAAGTAAAGGCAATAATGGTTTGATAAAGAATCGTTGAGAATAATTTGAAGTTGGAGTCATCAAGAGAGTCTGATTCTGGAGCTTGTTCCGGAGAGTCTGTTTCTTGTTCAAAGGAATAGAGATCCTTGTTTTCTATCATCAAATCCTCCCCCTCCCTTTAAGACTATTTATATGGGAGAGGAAGATTGACTAGAACGCCAACTAAGTAAAACCAATCGCAACAAAGAGTTAAACCGGAAAATTTACTATTAACCGGTTTCAATCGCATCAGTGGGACAACCGTCGGCTGCTTCTTGGACACATTGCTCTAAATCTTCCTCAACCGGTTCGTTTGAGGCTTCGGCTTTTTCATCGTCATTCCAGGTAAAAATCTCAGGGCAACTGGAAACACAAAGTCCGCAACTTATGCATAAATCTTGATCTACCTTTACTTCCACTCTCTCATCCCTCATTTCAATAGGTTGCTTCCATATTATCCCGAAAAAAGGAAGAAAGTATTCATTGAAGTCAAGTAAGTTTACAAAGAATCCAATTTCATCTTTAGTTGACAATACCACTGTAACTGAACCTGGTAAGGCATGCGGTTTAATCCGCTGGGGTTAGGCAAGACGAAATCAATGACCGGGTGGATGATGTTTTGTTGTTGTAAACCCCAATTGAAAGTATTTCCCCGAACCATATAACGGTAGGTATCTTTTCCTAAAAAAGCTGCAATCCGGGGTTGGTATTTTTGCAATAATTCCATTAACCGTTGTGAGCCGGCCAGAAATTCTTCCCGGGTTAACTCAGACGCAGTGGCTGTAGTCCGGGGAACGATATTGGTAACGCCATAACCATAATTCAGAAGGAGGTTATCTGCTTCCGGCTGAAGACGTTTCGGAGTAATCTCGGAATCAGCCAATAATTTCCAAAAACGGTTGGAATGCCCCGCAAAATGATGTTGAATGGCAGCACTCCGTAAACCGGGATTGATACCGATAAAGAGAATTTTCAAATCGTTTGCTAAAAGATTGGGAATCGCTAATTCAGAAATCAAAGTATATCCTTTCAACCTGCCTGTATTGAAGGTTCAAAACTTTTATCAGAGATTCGGTTACTCCATTTACCGCATTTATCGCCAAGGCAAGCAAGGCATATATCATCCTGTTTCAATTCGACTACTTCACATTGATTGGAACACCCATTACAATCAAAGCTTTCCGTCGTAATTGGGCTATGGATGATTTCCAACCCTTTAAAATGAGTCGGCCTTTTTTGGGCAATAATTTCTTCTTTAGCAAGGATGGCAGCACCCAATGCTCCCATCACATCATAGTGTTCGGGGATGATTAAAGGATACCCTAATATTTCTTCAAATGCTTTCCGGATACCTAAATTGGCAGCTACGCCCCCTTGAAATATAATGGGAGGTTTCAATTCCTTGCCCTTTCCAAGATTACCCAAGAAATTACGTGCCAGAGCTCTACATAAACCGGCTAAAATATCTTCCAGGGGATGTCCAGTTTGTTGTTTGTGAATCATGTCAGACTCGGCAAATACAGCACATCTTCCAGCGATTCGAACCGGATGCTTGCCTAAAGCCGCCTTTTTTCCAAATTCATGAATATCAATATTCAAACGGGCTGCTTGTTGATCGAGAAATGATCCTGTCCCTGCCGCACAAACAGTATTCATCGCAAAGTCCTTTATAATGCCCTCACGGATTAAGATTAATTTAGAATCTTGTCCGCCAATTTCAATAATAGTTTGTACAGTAGGAATTAAATCGAGGCAGGCAACGGCATGACAAGTTATTTCATTTTTAATTAAATCGGCGCCTAACAATTTACCGATTAACTGCCGTCCGGAACCTGTTGTTCCTAAGGCGGCTATTTCAATTTCTTGACTATCCTTAATGAGTTCTACCAATCCTTGCTGCACGGACGCAACGGGGTTGCCCTGGGAACGTAAATATAATTTTTTGATTAAATTTCCATGACTATTAATCAGAACTAAATTAGTACTGACAGAGCCGACATCAATTCCAAGATATAGCTTCAAGATTTTTTCCTCCGTCACCCGCGCGCCCGCGTTTTTTTACGGTGATATTGTAGCATATCGATAAAAGCCTCGAGTCTTGTAAGCACTCCGGCTTCTCCCGAATGCTCATCGATAATGATATTGAGGACAGGAATATTGAGTTCCCGAGAGATGGAAGGCAGTACTTGCATTGCAATAATTTCCGGCATGCAGGTAAAGGGAGCTAATTCGATAACCCCGTCATAACGGTTTATTCCCGCATTGACCGTTTGAGCAACGGTTTCAAGCCCGTGTCCTCCTACAAAATTGCATAAATATGGACGAGCCATTAATTTTAAATTTTTGTTCCAACGGGGATGGATAATACTGTAAATTAAATGATCCCGAATCCAGTCAGTAAAATAAATCGATCGTTCAACCAGGACGCCCATTTCTCCAAGGACACGTTCCATCTCAAAATTGGCGTTTGGTTCAAGTACCATATATATTTCCCCTAACAAAACAAGTTTTAAAGGAACGTAGTCAGCATCTACAGGAAGGGATTGCAATTTCTTGAAATATTCCTCAGAAGTAGCTTTAATGTCCCTTGCTAAATCAAGTTGATCCAGATGATGATAAAACTTTTTTTGAAGTTCAGTTACGCTTCCTGAACACTTTTCTTTAGCCCGAACTTGGTTGGCTATTCGGTCGAAACGATCAAGGGCGGCAGCTTTTAACCAAGCCCAATAAATCGCTTTGCTTAAATCGGTTAAACGATGCTTGGGGATAAAACGCTTAATCTTATTCCATAACTCCATTGGATGCGTTTTCGGTGCTTCCAAAACTAAAAAATCAATACAATAACCGGCATCCTGCAATATTTCCCGTTGTTGCTCACCATAATAGCCAAAACGGCATGGCCCTATACCTCCCGCCATCAATATCAACTCTGCTCCCGCTTCGATCGCTTCAATATAATTACCAAGATTAATTTTTAAAGGAAAACAAGCAAATTCAGGCGCCAATTGAGTCCCAAGTTCAATGGTACGGGGCGTTATCGGCGGAGCAATAACAGGTTCCAGACCTAACTCTGACAGTAAAGTCCGGAACGGAATATAAGAATTGCCAATATGGGGAAAGGTAACTTTTAACATGCAATATGCTGGTGTTTTATCAAGTCAACAAAAGCCTCTATTCGTGTTATCAAACCAGCTTCTCCGCTCTGTTCTTCATAATTCAAGATCAAAAAAGGTTTGTTTATTTTTTGAATCCGGCGCCCGATTAGATCACTGACTATGGCTTCCGGGCCACAGGCAAAGGGGGTGATATGAATAAAACCATCCATCGGGGTGCTATTTTCATTCATAAGCCAATCTAAAGCGTCAAATTGCACTTTCCCGATAGTCCAAAAAAGTTTTTTTAAAAGTTTACCTGAGCCAATTCCTTGAAATTTTTTTGGCATCATCTCAGGGGTATACACCATTACGTTTTGTTGGGCAAGAATTTCTAATAAATCCAAATTTAAACAGGCATCGTATAGACAATAAGGATGACCAAGTAATCCAATGTGCAATTCGGAGGAACCTGTGGCTTGAAATTGTAATTTTTGGATAATCTCTAAAGCCGGTTGATGGATTTTGCCAGAACAGTCTTTCCGAAGTTCTAGTTGTTTACCAGGTGAAATCCCTATACGCTGTGCCGATTTGCAAAGGCTACTCACGATATCTAAATTACGGATTCCCGTCCGGACAATCAATAATTTTCCCCGGGACTCCGGGACTGCGTGAGTGATGATGTCCGGTAACCCCATAAATTTAGGACAAATGAAGGCGTCTTTTTGCACTTGAAGAAGATGGGGAATCATAATCCAATCGACTTGGTCAATTAAATCGATTACATGACCTAAAAAAATTTTTATCGGCAGACATAATTCTTCAATTGAAGCATCCATACCGGCTTTCATGATTTTGGGATTGGTTGGCGGAGATGTTTTTACCTCACAACCCGCCTCAAGCCAAAATTGTTCCCAAATGCCGCCATACCAAAAATATAATAACGCTCTCGGAATCCCTATTTTCAACTGTTTTCCCATCATAATCAATATTTCTAATCGTTTTTAACTTTTCCTTCTTTTTATGTTTTTTATTACCGGATTATTTGCCCATAAGAATTTTAATTTGTAATATTTTGGAAACTACTTCTTTTCAAAACCTCTTGAACCGCCAGCGTAGTTATTTTTGCGCCATCTTCGACCAAATCGGCATCATCCATTTTCCCTAAATCACCAACACCAATAATTATTGGAATATTGAGTTGACTTAAAACGTCAACTGTATCGCCTTCAACTTTGGTATGCCCTGCCGCTTCCGGGTATCCGTCCTTATCGACCGGTACATTGACGATATTACCTTCCCGGGTGATTGAAGCCGTGATCGGCACGCCATCGACACCGGCAGTATTGGAGGCGACCGCAACCACACCTAAAATCTCCAGGTCGGGATCGGCAGCCAATGTACGAAGAATAGTTTCTCCTTTTCCCTCACCCGTATAGCCGCAATCATCTACCATGACCAAGACGGGGTCATAAGCAGCTTTTTTAATAGCTGCTAATATTTCTTTTCCTTGGGCATTTGTTGGATTCCCTCCCGAAAAAGAGATGGAACGTCCGCCTACATTACGAGCTACCTTTTGGACAACTTTTTGAGCAACACGATCCCCGTCCGTAATCACTACAATTTTTCTTTTATCCACAGTTATTCTACTCCTTTGGAGGAATTAACCATTTCGATTATTTTTCGATAATTTTTCCGGATACCCATGGCTGCCAGATACTTTCCCAGAGCGCTTGTTGACTTTTTTTGCGAAAGACGTTCACCCATTCGGAAAATGATATTATGAATACCTTTTGACTCAAAGACACCCAAAAAAATCCATTTTGAGAAATCAACACCTCTTTGAGATAAAACATTTTCAATGGCCTGCAAAGCAAGAGAAACATTGGCATAAAAATTGATTACATAGACTTGTGAATTTATATTTTCCCCTATAAAATAAGGGACTCCATAGTTCCCGGATATTAATCGGTCATCACTGGAAATTTTTAGGATTTCTCTGATAGTTGGAACCCTTTCCTCAGGGAGCTTTTGTAAATGTATGGAAGCGGCAATCATTGCAGTAAGCAGTTGCCGATTACAATAATAAAAGAATTTCACGATTCATTACCTATAGTTGGGCAATAGTTTTTTTTACTTTTGCTGCTAAAATTGGAAAGGATAAAATGGTTCCTAAAGTAACAATCGGTCTACCGATGTTGACCCATCCCATGGCCCTGGAAGAAAAGCCCCCGGTAACCATCAGCGGATTAAAAAGTTGTACGCAATCCACAAACCGATACTCTGACGGGTCCCCTCCTGTTAATTGAATAAATTCGAGAATAATTCGGATGACCATTTCGGCTGCGTTTCTTCTTCCAAGAATGAATACTTCATTTTCCCACTGATCCTTTCCGATCAAGATAAGTTTGCCGTGTTCCTCCTTGGTAATTTGGTCGAAATAAGGAATTTTTTTAAAATCTCTCCATTTTGGTAACCGATCATGCCTCAAAATTCCCAAATGAATTGCCGCTGCGGTCGGTGATGCGTGGGCGCCTCCGTAACAATGATAAACGATTTTCAAGAATTTTAACTTTCCGGATTGGATTGATCGTCATTCTTTCCTTCGTTTTGAGAATTTGAGATTTCATTCTCTTCATCTTCGCCCATAGCACCCGTAAATTCTTTACCTAAATTTTTAAAGCCTCCGCGATTGATTAAAAAGAATAACCCAGTACCACCAATTAAGACCGCAATAACCCAGAACAAACTACGCATGCTTCCGCGATTGATAAATCGTGCGCCTCGGTTTCCATATAATACATCTTTGGATGCGGCTGCAAAGATTTGAGCGCCTCTTTCGGCAGCAACTTTACTATTCGTATCGGTTCCGAACTCCAACAAAATGCTACGGGGCCCTAAATCTTGGTTATATTTTCCTTTTCCATAAAAAATACCTTTAATAAAACCGGGATATTTCCGATCGCAGGTTTCTTTAATCCGTTTGGCAAAGTCATTATTAGCTTGAAAATTGGGGTTTTGGCGCCCTACAACAAGCTGCACTTTGGTAACACCCTGATTATTAACGACATCGCTGTACATTTGAGCCGGTACAGCATCCCGATGCACATCAAGTAAAGTTGTCGGTTGTTTTTTCAGCAATTGTACAGCAGTCCGCCTAGAACGGTCATAAGCCATTGCATCATGGGGATCATGAGCGTTTTTGGAATGAATAACCGGGATACCACTTTTTTCAAAAGCATTGGCTAAGCTATCACCAACTTGAAAAATTCCTCCACGTCCAAACTTGCTGGAAGTACCATCCCCCGGAATGTAGGATTCGTCGGAGTGGGTATGATAGATTGCAATCGGTCCTTTGGTTTTTGTTTCTCCTCGCAAAAATTCGCCACTCAGTAGATAACTCCATAAATCTTTTAATTCACTAATTGTAGATGCCGTTAATTTTTCTTTTCTGACCAGTTTCACGGTGGCCAAATTATCATGGACTTTAACCACCCGGTAAAGATTGTTTTGACTATCCAAATACTGATCACCAGCAACAATTTGATGGGCTGTACTTGTAATTACTTTTCCATGCTCATCCCGTAAAGTCATATACTTGCCGGACAGTTCCATTTCGGCAAATGCGGTATTGGTAATCGCCAATAAAGGTATCAGGAGGAATATGGATAAATAAAAGAAATAGCTGGTTCGTTTCATTTTTCTCTCTCCTTTTCGCTCAGTGCTTCCGCCTGTTCCGTTTCCTGCTGCCGGTTTTCAGTTCCCTCGGGATGGTCCAACGCTTCGCGAAGCGCTTCCGGGCGTTCTTCTTTCACAGGGCCGCCTTGGAGCGCCTCACGGCTTTCTCCGATGATTTCTGCCAATAATACTGCTAGAACCGCTGCAACTACCAAGGTATCAAAAACTCCACCGCCCCCAATTAAGGTTGGAACGTTTGTACCCCGTACTTCAAAAATATGAACGACATCCATAGCCAGGACTCCCATTGTTGCGATAACGAAAGCCAAACGTCTTGATCTTCCTGCTATGTAAGCGATAATTCCGGCGATGATTGCCCATAAATATTGAGGCTCTATAAAACCACGGCTGGTATCAAAGGAATATAATTTATTGACCCCATATAAAACGCCGGTGGTAATAACAATTCCGATTATTGAACGGACCCACTCCTTTGAAGTGCCTGCCTTCACTAAAACATAAACAGCTAAAACGAAAGGTAAAACAGCCCCTCCTATATTCAAACTTATACTGGGGGTACGTGAAAGCGGGATATCGATGAAACTGCCCACTATCATGGCTCCGATAAAAATCAATCCCCCGCGATCGCTTAAATAGAGACGGTCCAATATTTGATGCGCCAGCCCCAAAAAAATTAATACACTCACCAACAGTAATAAGATGATACCTGTCACCCAAGTCGACCTCCTTTCCCCATATAGTGGCCTGCTTTACAATTGTTTATGCTGGTAAATCCATGGCTAAATAAACGCAAAAAGACCAACTTTTTGAAGTTGGCCTTGGAAGTAATATTAATTTCTACAATTATTTCTTAAAGAATTGTCCTAAATTTTGAGTGATGGCCCCATTGCCTTGAGAATTCAAATATTGTTCCAATTCCTGTTTATTTTGATCTTGAGCCACTTGACTCAAACTCAATGAAATTTTTCGGCCGGCTCGATCAATCTTAATGATTTTGGCCTGGACTGATTGATCGATTGTAAGAACCTCTTCCGGTTTCGTGATTCGTTTATCGGAAATTTGCGAAATATGAACTAAACCATCGACTCCTTGCGCCAGATTTACAAAAACGCCGAATGGTTCCATTCTTACGACTTTTCCCGGATAAACCGCACCTTCCTGAAATCCCATTACCGCTTGGTCCCATGGATGGGGCTGTAATTGTTTTAAGGAAAGTGAGATTCTTTTGGAAGCGGCATCTACTTTAATAACTGCAACTTCTACTGAGTCGCCTTCTTTTAACAATTCCTTGGGGGAACGAACACGCATCCAGCTCATTTCGGATACATGAATGAGACCTTCAATCCCCGAACCCAAATCCACAAAAGCGCCAAAATCAGTAATCCGGGTGACACAGCCATTTCTGCGTTCACCTTCACGGATAGTACTAAAAAACGCCATTTCGGCTTTTTTTCTTTCTTCCTCCAGCAACACCCTCCTTGAAACGACTACCCGCTTTTTGGAACGATCATATTCTAAAATACGGACGGGGATATCTTTACCGACCAATGATTCCAAATTTGCGCCTTGTCCGCTTTGGGAAGCGGGCATAAACGCCCGAATACCTTCAATATTAACTGTTAAACCGCCTTTAACCAGTTCTATGATTTTCGTGTTCATCGTTTTTCCGGCTTTAAAGGCTTCTTCCAATACCAACCAATGTTGTTCTTCATCAACTAAACGTTTTGAAAGCAATATTTTATCTTCGCCACCGCTTCGGGTGACCATAACCCGGATAACATCTCCGGTTTTGACTGCTTCCCGAGCGGATGCAATTGGTTTCGAGGATAATTCCGCCAGCGGTATTACTAAATCGGATTTCCCTCCGATGTCTACGAAAGCCGCATCATCGCGAACGATGATGACTTTGGCTTCAATAATTTGACCTTCTTTTAATCCTTGAAAACGATCCTCGGGCCATTCGAACTCAAATTTTTCCTCTTGAGTTTCGTTCGCCAAATCCTGTTGTTTCAGTTCCACTGTATTTACCTCCCATATTTCTTAATTTCCTTAAGAACTTTTTGAATTTGTTCATCCGGAGTCGAAGCCCCGGCAGTTACTCCAACTTTTTTTACATTTTGAAACCACTCGGGACATAATTCGTCGGGGCTTTCAACCTGAAAACTTTTACTGCCGCTATCGCGGCAAATTTCCCATAATCTTGTTGTGTTGGCGGAGTTTTTTCCACCAACTACAATCATCAAATCAACCTTTTTACTCAGTTCGGCTGCTTCTTGCTGCCGCTTTGAAGTCGCCAGACAAATTGTATTAAAAACCCGTATTTCTTTAGCCCGTTCCAAAAGGATGGTCACAACTTGTTTAAAATAGTTGATATCTTGAGTGGTTTGACTGATAATACCGATTTTAGGGGATATAACCTGTCCTGCTAAATCCTCTATTTTATTCAAGACGACGGCATCACCGTTGACTGAGTCTAAAACCCCTTTTACTTCAGCGTGTTCCCGTTCACCAACAATAATGATTTGATAACACTGTTCATGCAACATGATTGCCAATTGGTGCACATTTTTGACGAAAGGACAAGTTGCATCAATAATATCCAGATTTTTCAAATGTGCCTGCTGATAGATCTGAGGTCCAACACCATGGGAACGGATGACAACGCGTCCCGAATTGACCTCTGAAATATTCTCCACAACTTCAAGCCCTTGATTGCGCAAATCTTTCACGACTCCGGGATTGTGGATTATGGGGCCCAAACTAAAAATTGGTTTTTGATCCGATGCTAACGCTTCATTGACTAAATCCAAAGCTCTTCTTACCCCGAAACAAAAACCGGCGGTTTTGGCCAAAATTATTTCCATAACGGTATTTTCAATAACCTCGAAATTTTCTTTTTAAGTTTATTGCGTTTTTGCGCCGTTTATAACGGCCAACTCCTTGACCTTTTCCACCACTTGTTCAATGGTTAAATTGGTCGTGTCTAATAGAATTGCTTGTTTATCCTGGCATAAAGGGCTTATTTCCCGATGGCTGTCATATAAATCACGCTGCCGGATTTGTTCTTCGAGTTCCTCTTGATCAACCTGAACGCCTTTTTCTTGCAATTCCAACCAGCGCCTATGACTTCTTTCAGTAACTGAGGCAGTCAAATAAATCTTTAGTTCGGCTTTCGGTAAAACAACAGTTCCGATGTCACGGCCATCCATTACAACGCCGCCCAGCTTAGCCATATTCCGTTGTAAATTCACCATGGCTAGTCTTACCCCGGCAACGGCGGCGACTACCGAAACATTGTTTGTCACTTCCAGACTACGAATTTTTTCAGTGACCTCTTCACCATCCATAATAACATGTAAAATAGAGTCGGAATCCATTCTTTCATATTCAAGCCCAATGGATGTATTTTTAGCTAAAGACGTTAATTGGCGATTATCGGTAAGAGGTATCTGGTTCCGTAATGCTTTCAAAGTAATGGCTCTATACATTGCGCCGGTATCAATATAAATATAGCCGAATTTGATGGCAACTTTTTTGGCAATGGTACTTTTTCCAGAGCCAGCCGGTCCATCGATAGCAATTGAAATTCTTTCGGTATTCATAGGATCTCCTTAGATTAGTTAAAGAAAGATAAATTCTGCGAGTCATTTACGGCCCAATCCAATGGGTTGATTTCTCGGGTTTATAATTTATATTTATTAAGTAATTCTTCCCGTCCCTTATGGACAACCGTAAGAGTCCGTTCGAGGCTGTCTTCAAGATTTTCCAATAATTGGTTAGCATATTGTAAGGCCTCGATTTCAATTTCCCTGGCCATTTGTTTCGCTTCATTGATGATTCGATGCGCGTCTTCTTCAGCACGGGCTGTAATTTGGTCCTCACGAACCAAACGTTCCGCATAGTTTTCTGCTTCTTTTAGAATGCGTTTGGCTTCTTCTTGGGCTTGAGCGATATAACGTTCTTTTTCCCTGCTAACCCATTCGGCCTCTTTAATCTCATCCGGTAAAGCAATCCGGATTTTTTTTACGAGTTCCAAGAGTTCTTCGCGATCGATCCAAACTTTTCCCGCCATTTTAAAATTATTGGCGGCTATTTTTTCTAAATGGTCGAGAAGTAGAAGGATATTCATTTTCGGCATTTTGAAACACCTACAATTTTTTATATTTTTCTAGTAAAGCTTTTTCAACTTCGGGCGGAACCAGTCCGCTCAAATCCCCGCCTAGTTGGGCTAATTCCTTAGCCATACTTGAACTTAAAAAAGAATATTCATTTTTGGTGGTCATGAACATCGTTTCTATCCCGGGCGCCATGCGTTTGTTAATGAGAGCCATTTGAAATTCGATCTCAAAATCGGAAATCGCCCGTAGTCCCTTTACAATAAGGCTGCCTTTTACCTGACTTACGAAGTCCACCAATAAACCGCTAAAATAATAAACTTCAACGTTGGGAAGATGGTTTAAAACCAATTTCAATAAATGAACGCGTTCTTCAAGGGAAAACAGTGGTTTTTTACTTGGATTTTGGATAACCCCGACTACGACGGCGGGGAACAATTGGGCAGTTCGTTCGATAATGTCAATATGCCCATTGGTAACGGGATCGAAACTGCCTGGACATACTGCTTTGGTTTCGCCTGCGGTGGTTTGATTATACATTCCATTTACCTGTCCTATTATTCAATAGCATTTTCGTTAAAAGGCTCTTTCGCCAACTGTTTTAAAAGTGTAAGGCTAATACCTCCGTAATCCCGGGTAAGATGTATTTTGAGTGCTGAAGGAATCTCAAAAACAAGTTGACGCGGATGTTCGATAATTAAAATACCACGTTCCTTAAGCAACTGATAATTTAAAATTAATTCAATAGTTTTGGGTAGAAGACCCGCTTGAAATGGCGGATCTAGGAAAATTAAATCAAAGGAAAAAGATTGCTTGGCTAAAATGGCCAAAGTACGTTCGACTGGCAATTGGATGATCCGGAAATGATCTTTCGGATCCAAAAAGCCAATGTTAGTCTTTAATAATTGAATACTTGTCGGATTGGCGTCCGCAAAAACTACCATTTTTGCATTACGGCTTAACGCTTCAATTCCAATTGCGCCAGTCCCTGCAAATAAATCTAAAAAATCAGCCTCCCCGACTTCGGGGCTGATAATATTAAATAAGGCTTCTTTAATTCGATCAGCCGTAGGACGTAACCCTTCATGTTTAGGTCCCTTTAGGGGACGGCCCTTATACTTTCCAGCAATAACTCTCATTTTATAAAGGAATGGCCACGATACCAATAGTATTCGGACCGGTATGGGAACCCACAACCGGACCGACAATACTGGAATAAGTTTCGGCAATGTTTAATTTTTCTTCAGCATTTCGCTGTAATAGCTGAGCAACATCCGGCATTTCAGTATGTAATGTGCAAATCATCAATGGCGTTTTACCAAATTGAGCAACTAATTTTTCGACCATAGCGGCAGCGACTTTATGAAAATTGCCATGAATTTTATCGGCAGGAACGATAATACCGCTTTCAATGGATAATATTGGTTTCATATTTAACAGACTTCCCACCATCGATGAGGCCTCGCCGATTCTTCCCATGCGGTGAAGTTGCTCAAGACTGCCGGGTGTAAAGTAAACCGCTATTTTTTTTTGCCATTCGTGAATCGCGTTAACAATTTCCATAACCGTAGCATTATTTTTTGCCATTCGGGCAGCTTTTATAACAATTAATCCCAAAGCCATGGAGACATAGCCGGAATCAATAATTTCAACCTTAGGACCTCTTTCGAGTAACTGAACCCCTGATTGGGCCGAATGAATCGTAGCACTCATTCTTTGGGAAATAAAAATCCCAATGATAGTATCTTCAGGAGAGATGGTTTGGTAATTGGAAAGAAATTCTCCGGCTGATGGCTCCGAAGTAACCGGTAAGACAGCATCATTTCTTAAAAGATTATAAAACTCGTCGCTCCATATATCAACACCATCTTTAAAACTTTCGCCATTAAAATGAACATGTAAGGGAACAACCGTAATGTCATATGCCCTGGCTAATTTTTCAGGTAAATCGGCCGAACTGTCTGTCATGATTTTAACAGCCATCTAAGAAGCTCCTTATTCGATCGACAACAAATAGTAGTAAAGCGGTTGTCCACCATAATATAATTCAAATTCCGCTTCGGAAAATTTATCTTCTAAATGATTAAGAAGTTCCTGAGCTTTCGTTGCGGTCACTTCATTGCCATAATATATTGAAATCAATCCGCTATTTGCTTCAGGAACACTGTTTAACACTTTCTCAACCACTTCTTCCGGAGATTTACCGGATGCCACGATTTCTCCGTTAACAAGCCCAATGTTATCGCCTTGTTTAATTTCCCCGTCACCAAATTGAAAGCCGCGAACAGCGTAAGTGATTTCGCAAGTAATAACATTACTGCTTTTTTCAGTCATTTGAGTTGTATTCTCTTCTAAGGAATGTTCATCGGAAAAATTCATCATTGCCGATAAACCTTCAGGAGTACTTTGAGTCGGGATAACTTTAACTTCTTTAGAGGTCAATTCTTGAACGTGATTTGCCGTCATAATAATGTTACTGTTGTTTGGTAAGATAATGACTTTTGAACAAGGTAAAGCTGAAACTGCTTTTGTTAAATCCTCTATGCTGGGGTTCATTGTTTGACCACCATTGACAACCACTTGAACGCCTAAACTTCGGAAAATTCTTTCAAGGCCATCGCCGGCAGTTACAGCCACAACACCTATTTTTCGGTTGGAATTACCATCCACCATCATTTTAGCAAGCCTTTGCTGACTTTGTTCCACCATGTTATGAATTTGTATTTCCGAGAGATCCCCGAGCCGGACTGCAAAGTCTAAAATAATACCTGGGTTGTTGGTATGGAGATGAATTTTAACATTATTCTCATCCCCTACCACCAACATACAATCGCCATGAGGACTTAAGCTGTTTTTAATATATTCTAAATCAAGTTGTTTACCTTTTAGAATAAATTCCGTACAATATTGAAAATTAATCGTCTCACTGAGAATTTCGTTGTCATTGTCGGCATAAGGAGCAATACTTATGATTTTAGCGGGAGTAACACTTTCCGTAGGTACTTCTTCACCATGAAGGTATTTAATCATCCCTTCAAAAAAATAAACCAACCCCTGAGCGCCAGCATCTACCACACCGGCTTTTTTTAAGACAGGTAACATTTCCGGAGTTTGAGCCAACACTTGACAAGCGTGTTGATAGATATTTTCAAGGTATACATCAAGAGAACCCTTTTTGGTTAAATTCTCCGTAGCATATTTTGCGATTTCTTTAATGACTGTTAAAACGGTTCCTTCAACCGGTTGACGAACAGCCTGAAAACACAGAGTGGAAGAACCGTTAAGCCCTTTTTCAACTTCCAATTTTGAAATATGTTTTAATCCTTTTGGAATCGCTTTGGTGAAGCCGCGGAAAAACTGAGAAACAATGACTCCGCTGTTACCCCTGGCCCCCATTAATGCACCGTATGCAGCGGACTCTAAAAGATCATTAACATTTTCGGACGGATTTTGCATCACTTCCCGTAAGGCTGATTGAAACGTAAGATACATATTGGTTCCCGTATCACCATCGGGAACAGGAAAAACATTTAAAGTATCAACTTCGGCCTTGTGGGCATTGAGGCAAGCGGTGCCGGAAGCTAATAATTGTTTTAACATACTGCCGTTTATAATTTCAAGCTGCAAAATCATGCCTCCTTAATCTGGTTTTCCTCCGAAAAAATAAAAAAACAGAGGTAAAAATAATTGACAATCAATGGCTATCAATTATAAAAATTCAAGTCAATTCAATTTAATTTTTATTGGTGCGTACACCTTGTACGATTACATTGATCTCGGATATTTGAAGCCCTAACTGATTTTCAATTGCATACTTAACGTTTTGAATGACATTCCGGGCAACTTCTTTGATTCGAACTCCGTATTCAACAATAATATACAAATCAACAATGATTGAGTCTTCTTCAATGACAATCTCAATCCCCTTGCTTAGATTATCTTTGCCGGTCAGTAATTCCGAAATCCCATCTTGAATGTTATGAGAAGCCATCCCGACAACCCCGAAACATTGCATTGCCGCTATCCCCGCTACCATGGAAATTGCATTGGGTGAAATATTGATGACCCCGAGTGATTGGTTGATACCGGAATTGGACATTTCTGGCACGTTTTTTCCTCCCTCTTTGTTTTAACCAAAATCTATAAATTCGCTTTAAAACAAAAATATCCTGCCAAATTATTACGACTTAATTTAATAAGCTAATTGACCACTTATTAAATTAACCTTTATCTTCAAGAACTTTATTTAATTCTTTTAGTAACACATCCAGAGAAATTTGGTGCATTTTGGCTCCGTTCTCAATCGTTTCCATCGTGATTCCCATGCACCCGATGCAGCCCATACCTAATTCTTCAAAAATTTTCGCAGTTTTTGGGCTTTGCTGTAAAACATCGATAATACGGGTATCTTTGGTAATCATTCGGCGCTCCTCCCCCCAACTTCAATCAATTCCGTAGTATTTCCATTCATAAAACAACTATGATGAAAGCCCATCCATACGAATATGAAAACAAAACTTCACCGGTGTAGGGTGTATTCTTCGGCTCGTTTTATTTTCATTGATTCTTATGACAGCCCGTTTGAAGTGTCAGAAGAATCAATGAGAAAACTGAATTTAAACATCAAAAATAAAGGTAGATGAGAGCAGTCCCAAATTCCTTCATAATAACGATAAAAACGAATCAATGATAAAATTTATCGATCAATTTTTTTGAGTGAATCATTTAAAAATAGTAAAACATCATTTGAATCATCTGTCAATCCAAAAGCAAATCTTTCATGAATATAATAGGTAATCTAGGAATGATTGACATATGGTAACGCCTATAGTTTAAACATTTTTTGAACTAAAATCAAGTTTTAACGGGTAGAAAAATTTTCTACTTTAAAAATAATCCCTTTTAGGATAAGGGAATCCAGCAGACGTGCCAAGAAAATGCTTTAAAATCAACTTGATTCCATAAATTTTCCTTGTCAGTCGGCATCGTTTGTGGTAAAATAATTTTGCTCATGATATTGCTATATTTTTTGGAGGTGTTTTTTTTGTCTAATCGTTGTATGGTATGCGGCAAAGATTACCAGACCGGAAATTTGGTTAGCCATTCGAATATTAAAACCCATCATCGCTGGAAGGCTAATATTCGTTCAATTTATGCTGTAATCGATGGAACGAAAAGGAAGATTCGCATCTGTTCCCGTTGCTTACGTTCAAACAAAGTTCAAAGGGCAGTTTAAGTATAACTAAAAGACCTTAGGGTCTTTTTTGTTTTGTTTTTTTACGATTGATACTTTCTCACCCGGTAAATTTCTTTACATGTTTCTGTTTTTAATGTAAATGCGGTTAAGTGCAAATATTCTTGGTGGTGAACTGTTATGCCTCAATATAATCAACTTAAATTATTCACTGGAACCTCAAATCCTCCGCTGGGGCAAGAAATCGCCGATTATTTAGGAATTAAACTTGGCGGAGTTAAAATTTCCCGTTTTGCAAACGGTGAAATATATGTGCGTTTTGAGGAAAGTAGTCGAGGAGCCGATGTTTTTATCGTCCAATCCTTTGCCAATAGTGTCAATAATATTAATGACACGATCATGGAGCTTTTGATCATGATTGATGCTTTAAAGAGAGCTTCCGCCGGACGAATTACAACGGTAATCCCCTATTATTGCTATGCCCGTCAGGAAAAAAAATCCGCTCCTCGCGAACCGATTACCGCCCGAATGCTTGCGGATATCATTTCGACCGTTGGTTCGGATCGAGTTATTACCATGGATCTTCATTCTCCGGCAATCCAGGGCTTCTTTAATATTCCAGTTGACCATTTGACAGCCCTCCCGATGCTTGCTCAATATATTAAGCAGAAAAAAATAACGGATGGGGTTATCATTGCTCCGGATGCCGGAAGTGTTAAAAAAGCTGAGAAACTGGCAACCCGCCTGGACTTGCCCCTGGGAGTAATGTACAAACGCAGGCCTGCCCCCAATGTTGCTGAAATCACTTTCTTTATTGGTGAGGTTGAAGGAAAAGCTCCTATTATTATTGACGATATGGTCGATACGGCCGGCAGTATCATACAAGTAGTTAATACTCTTCTAGAACACGGCGCTAAGCCGGAAATTCACTTATTGACAACCCATAGTATTTTTTCTCCACCCGCCATGGAGCGTTTACGCCATCCTGCCATTAAAGAAATCGTGGTTTGTAATACGGTCCCTTTAACACCGGAACGAACTTTACCGAACGTTACTGTATTATCCGTAGCTCCGCTTCTTGGAGACGCAATCCGCCGGATTCATCAGGATGTCTCGGTCAGCGTATTATTTGATTAACGAATTCATTTATCATGGTAATTCTTCAGTTGCAAATTTACTACGAAATACCGTAAAAGGGCTGTTTATGAAATCCATGAAGACAGCCCTTTTCAGGTATTTTGTTTTATAATCCGATGGTGATTCCGGCGCGGAAAGTGTTCTCGTGATCATGCGACAAGTCGTTTTCATAAGCAAACTTAGCAGCCATTTTAGGACTTACTCTGTATTGAGCGCCCACCCGTAATTCCTGACCCCTCCAATTGGAAGGGTTATATTCCATTTCTCCGCCTACACTGAATCTTGAACCTAATTTAACATTAACGCCCGGCGTTAGGACTAAATTTTGTTTGTTGGTTGATGTGGCGCTCCTGGATTCCAAATTGCCGTATCCATAAAAAAACCGGGTATCTTTCCACAATGATATGCCATAGCTGGAAATTTTCGACTGATCAAGATCAAAACCACCGTAAATTGTGTATCCGCTGCCGTGACGGCTTGGGGATATCAATGCTTTCACCAACTTTTGGCCATGAAACCCCTCTTTAAAATCCCCTGAAAATTGACCGCTGATGGTAACTGCCGGGGTTATCCCATAACCGATTTCCATATTATAAAGCGGCGTGGGATTTTCTCCGGATTGAAAGGCTCCGCTCATCTCAAGCCCTAACCCTGCAGGCGCTAAAATAATACCATTTTCAGCCCCTAAAGAAAGGGCATTTCCAAAAGCTGTTCCAACGGTGAGAGAAATTAACGCAAAAAATGTAACGAAGGCGATGATTAATTTTTTCATCAAAAAGCGCACCTCTTTTCTTAAATTGATAGGTGCGTTTTCTTGATTTTGATTGCACTTTCCTTTGATAATAATCTGTCAAGACAGTAAAAGAGAACCAAATGATCTGCAAATTTGCAATAATGGCACTAAAAAATCATATCTGGTCATGCCTTGGCGCCATCGCCAATACGTAAGATTAATTTTAGTTTTGGGCAAAAGCTTTTTTTAATTTGGCAATCTCAATTTTATTCATTGCAAACAGTTCTTCCATGATTCTTTCAGACTGCTCTTCATTACTATTTTGCAATAACTCGCCCAATGCGGTGGGTATTATTTGCCAGGACAAACCGAATTTATCCTTTAACCATCCGCATGGTTGACTCTCTCCGTTTTCGGAGAGTTTTTCCCATAGGTTGTCAACCTCTTCCTGGGATTCGCAATTCACAAAAAAGGAAATGGCCGGAGTAAAAGGAAACGGATGAGCCATATAACCGTCGACACAGCGGAATTCTTGACCATTCAAGGCGAAAAAAGCTTCTTTCACGCTCTTCCCGGCCTCCGTATGCCTTAATTCTCTTTCTGATTGATTATCATATTCGATTTGATGAATTTTCGAATCCTCGAATAAAGAAGTATATAAATTCATTGCTTCTTCGGCTTTTCCGTTTTGTTCACCGGTAAATATCAAAAAGGGGGTGATTTTAGGAGAACGGAAGGAAAGAGAAAATTGCCAGGAAACACCGAATCGATCGGTCAGCCAGCCAAATTTCTCACGAAAGGGATACTTTCCCAGTGGCATTAAGACAGTTCCTCCCGCCTGAAACTTGGCCCAAAGATTTTCAATTTCCGTTTCAGTTTGACAGTTTACGAAAAACGACACCGCAGGTGAAAAGGAAAACTGCGGCCCTCCATTAAAAGCCACAAACTCCTCCCCTTCCAGCTCAAAGGTTACCGACATGACCGAACCTTCAGCTCGGCCGGCTATTTCAGCTCCGGATTTACCATAACGGAAAACATGAATAACCTTTGAATTGGGAAAAATAGCGGTATAAAATTTGACAGCTTCTTCAGTCTGATTTTCGTACCATAAGTACGGGACAATTTTCTTCATAATGACTTCCTTTTGATGAGTATTTGTGATAGTTCATTCCGGGATTTAAGACTCACGGAAAAGATCTTTGGCGGATATTTCAGGATGACGATAGCGTTTTCTGTTAATGGTTTGAGTCCCATACGCTATGGCTTCTACGGGGCACCATTGAATACAGGCCAGACAATGCTCACAATTTCCCAGCCAATTTGGCTTTTCATTGACCATCTTGATGTTTTGAACGGGGCACACCTTTTCGCAAGTATGACAATGATTACATTTTTCGTTGACATTAAAATTCCGGTCAAGTTTTGGAAATTTCGGAAACATTGACCGATAAGCCATATTGCCGATTCCGTTGATGAAAAAATTATTCCTTTCAATGGCGCTGTTTTGTTGATTTTCAATCATCTCGGCGATCGTTGCGACCTTTTGTTTTTCATTTAAAAAAAGTTTTTTTTGTTTTTCGTTTGAATAGGCCCCGTACTTTACCAAGTAGTTGCCCGGCAGTTTAATCCTAAATCCGGCATTTAGAGTCAAACCTCCGGCGTTCAATAATTTTTGGGTTTGCAACAAAGTGCCCCCTGCCAATCCCCCGTAAGTACAGATGGCAAAGATATAGTTCGCCCTGTCCGGTTGCATCCTGTTGATAAAATCCACCACAATTCTGGGCATTCCCAAGTAATACACGGGGAAAATAATTCCCAAATTATCGGCGTTACAATCAATGGATTGGTTGATGACTTTGGGAATGGAAAAGATTTGGGCATTCGTTAGTTTAGCGGCAATATCCTTCGCCACGGCAAGAGAATTCCCGGTTGCTGAAAAATAAAACAAGTGGGTTTTCATGATTTCGACTCCTTTTCCTCAAAATATTTGATGAAATATTTCTGCTCTTTAGTGCACGAGTATCCGCAGGCCATATAGAATGCATGAGCGCCGGTTCGGCTAGCCCCAGATACCAAACGGACACCATCAGCGCCAGTATCGCGCGCCCATTGTTCAGCATAATTTAAGAGTTTCTTTGCAATACCTTTTTTTCTGAAATCAGAGGATACTGCGATTCCCATAATGTTTTTCAAGGGAGGCGCATAGAGCAAATCATAGTCGCAGGCATGAAGATAACCCACTATTTTTTCATCAACGACAGCCACCACTATTTTATGGGTACAATCCCTTAACAATTTTTCCAATTTAGCCTCAACGGCTTCGAGCGGATACTCATATCCCATTTCATTCTGATTAAGCAATTTAATGTCAATACAATCTCCGATCAGGCAATCCCGGATTAAAACATTCATTCTGAGCCCCTCCTTTTTTAATAGAAGTTCAATTTTTGGAATACAAATAGTAATCCAACTTCCTTTTCACTTCAATCCCTTTTTAGCCCTGGGAAGAAGAATTTTCCGAAATGCTTCATCGTGTTCGATGATAAAGGAAGCCTCAAATCCTTTTCCGGCATTGCCTATGAAATATTCTTTGGTAAACTTGAGAGCCTCATCCGGGGTTTCCAAAATTGTTTTGCCCATCCGCAGTGAATGTTCAAGTAATTCATCTTTTGAAAGAACCTGGCTAACCAATCCGATTTGAAACGCTTCCTCCGCATTGATCTTTCTTCCGGTTAAACATAATTCGCGGGTACGTCCCTCGCCGATAATCCACCGCAATGGCGTGAAAATAGGCGGAGCGCCGAACTTGATTTCCGGATGGCCGAAACTAGCTGATTTGGAACACAGACGGATATCGCAAAGGGTTGCCAGATCGAATCCTCCACCCATTGACGGACCGTTAACTGCGGCTATCACGGGTTTGGGAAAACTCCAGATATCCAAATGATATTGGGTTGATGATTTGAGAAGTTCCGGGAAACAATCGGGATTTTCAAATTCTCGAAGATCAAACCCGGCGGAAAACGACGAACCTGCTCCCGTAAATATTACCAGGCCGATACAAGACGCTTCTCTCCAGTGGTAGAGACAGCGGGAGATTTCTTGGCGCATTTGAATGCTGATCGCGTTTCGCTTTTCGGGACGGTTGAGGGTAATGATCCCGATTCGATCCGGCCGGATATCAACTTTGATATTGTGATATTCCATACTTTTCTTTTCTCCATCTTTATTAGTTCACAAGAAGGATAGCTATCCCAAATTCGTCCGTTTCTGTGGTTCTCATCTTTCATAATCCGATCTATCATCTATTTAATTTTATGATAGAGTCTATTCCTTTCAAGAAAAGAGATGTCCGTGGGATAATAACGTTATCATCCATATATTGAAATGTCATGAAATTAAATATAAGGATCGCAAGTCGTAACCCCTTATCCGCAAGAAACTGCCCCAGCCACCCCCCGCCACTCCGTCCCCAAAGGAATCCTATACCATTTTACGAAATCGTGATCGTTGGCAAAGGGATCAGGGGCATCCAACAGCTCACGGGGAAGAAGATTTTCGATCCGGTCGTATATTTTCTGGGTGTTTTTTTTCTTGAAAATTCCTAATTCGCCGATATTGAACAGATAGTCCATGGTAGCGCCGGAAAGATTCCGGTGTCCCCAGCGCCCTTTCCCGGCCCGCCCAAGGTCAATTTGAGTCGATTGAAGCGGACCTCTCGCTGCCAAATTCTTACGGACTTCGTCGGTAAAATCGAGAGCTTCAAGAGAGCGGCGATAATTTAAACTTCGGATCACTTCTTTTTCCTTCTCTTTTCTCAGGCGTTGAAAAAAAGGCCAGTCTTCCCGCAATTAAATCGCCATCATCTTATCCCACCCGTCCATTAAGGAGCGGTCCGTGTATAACATCTTTTCCAGGACGGCGGGGCGATAGCCTTGAATCCGTGACTGCAAAACCAAATCGGGATTCCGCCCCACAACATGTAAGGGATCATACTGAATACATCCGACTCTTTGAATGTATTCCAGTATTCCCCGCTCTCCAACAAACGTGTCTGCGCTGCTCAACCCCTGCTAATGGATTAAAAAGCAACGCGCCTCCCGGGGGTGATTTTAAAATTCGTATTCTGATTTCCCATATGCCGTCCCGTTTTTTTGGTTTCCAATTCGGAATGTTTTTTCGACACATTTTCTTCATCCAAGAGGGATGTTTATTTTCTATATAAGCTCACCTTGGGCTATCATTTTCACTTTGCCGCCAACCTCAATGTTATAACGGTTCTTTTCCAGATTTGACTTGATATACAAAATGGATTGCCGGCCGATTTCATAACCTTGCTCAACGCTGATGTCGATTTCATGGGAGCCAAAATATTGGTAATGGGTCAAATAAGCGGCCAAACAACCATTGGCGCTACCTATTGAGGGATGCTTTTCTTATCGCATTCAAGTCTTTCAAGGGGACAAGCAAAAATTCTATTCCGGTTGATACCGCTTGAACCGGAAACCGGTCATCCAATTCATCCGTTGACAAACCCAGCAATTCGGCGACCGCGTCCTGGTGGTGAATTGAAGCGAATGTTGGTCCGATTTGTCTCATCCACTGGATATCATGATCATCGTCAAATGTTACGGGAATCTTTCCAACATCCAGGTCAAGGAGTACCTGTTTACAACGCCGCCTTTCGAATTCGTTTCGAATGATAAATGCGCTTCCCAAAGTGGGATGTCCGGCAAAAGGCACTTCATTTTGAGGAGTAAAGATCCGTACTCGATACAAGCCTTCATGCGGATTGTTTTCTAAAATAAAGGTGGTTTCCGAGAAATGGGATTATCTGGCAATTGCCTGCATCGTCTCTCCCAATAACGAGCTTGGAGAAAGCACGACCGCCAATTGGTTCCCTGAATATTTTTCTTTACAAAACACATCGACAATAAAGTATTTCATTTTGTTTCCTTTCCGGTTCCAAAAAAGTCCATAATATTAAATGAATTTTTGCAATATATTTCCACAGCCATCGAACAATCCCTGCCGGATATGAATCTTAAAAAACTTTGGCAGTCCCGAAACTTTTTGAATTTGGAAGCCGTCGCAAAATTACTTTGAAACCAATGAGATAATCAATCTACTCTTTCTTTCACTCTCACATTAAAAATCCCCCCATAAACAAACATATCCCCTCCCGACCAACCCGGCGATGTCTGAAAACCCACCGGAGTCTCGCCAAAGGCCCTCAAAACCGCCATTCATTTGATTTTTCCTGGATGAAAATTTAATAGGAGTAATATCTATAGATTTTGCCGCCGGTCTTTCGTTTCTCTCACCTCACCCGCGATTCTATTCACGATAAGGGCATATATTGGCATATGGGGGTCAAATAAATATGAGTAAGAATTAAACTCAAGGATTCATCCGCCACTCTCAATGACGCCATCTTTTTGATTTCCATTTTCACCTTTTTTCGTGTCTTTCGTGGTTCCATAAGGTTTTTAGCGGGAAGTAGCTAAAAGCTCCTTCTGATCTAGAAAAAAGGTACCTCCGAGCTATTAAAAGCTCGCTCTGAATCAGAAAAAGGTACCTCCGAGCTATTAAAAGCTCGCTCCGAACCAGAAAAAGGTACCTCCGAGCTACTAAAAGCTCGCTCCGAACTAGAAAAAGGTACCTCTGAGCTACTAAAAGCTCGCTCTGAACTAGAAAAAGGTACCTCCGAGCTATTAAAAGCTCGCTCTGAACTAGAAAAAGATACCTCTGAGCTACTAAAAGCTCGCTCTGAGGTATTAAAAGTGCGTTCTGCCGCTTAGGCTCGCTGCCGTTCTTTTATCTCGTAAATCATGTTCCTCCGGTCTTCTTTACCCCCGGTTCATAGTTTTTTCTCAAATAGGATTTACATGATTTCTCTCAAGGTTTTTCACTATCTCATGGTAACGTTCAGTCGCAAGTTCGCTGGGTTCCCCTTTTTTACAGAAAATAAATCCGGCTAACTTCTGATTGGGGCGTTCCACAATAATCTGACCATGAATTACCTTGGATTCCAACACCGCGAGCGCCTCCAAAAATCTCCGGTCTTTCTTTGCCTTATCATAAAAAGACAAAACATAGACATAAAAGAAAAGGTTATAATTTACGAAAGGATACGCCACTTGCATAAATAAGGTGCCGATTCCATAGTGACAAGGGCCGAGAGGCATGCGGGTTTCCCAATGCGCGAGCAGAAACTCAACCCCTTTGTCAAGAGCTTCGTGGGTATTGAGAAAATGTGTAAATCGGAAAGCGTCTAAAGCCGCCAAGGTTGGGCCCGGATTGGAAAACTCCGTTTCCGGGCCTCTTCCGAAGCTGAACTTACTGCAACGCCAACCACCATCGGTATGCTGAATTTCTAACAGGTGACCCAAGGTTCTCTTGAGCCGGTTGTCAACAGCATAACCCAAATGACAAAGAGTTCTGGCGGCGTTAATGGTATGGCAAGGGTATATTGCGCCTTGCGGGGAAAGCTTAAATCGTCCGTCTTCCCGCCAGGTGCTTACGATCAGGTCGGCAGTCTCTTTTACTATAGGTTCGGAACGGTCTATTCCCAATTCTAACAGCATCAATATGCAATCGAGAGTTGTGAAGGGACTTCCTTTCATGAGCCGCTTGTCGGGAGTGGCCCAATAATCGCCACCATTGTAATGGCGTTTTGCCAAAATTCCTTCCAAATCGGATTGATATTGCTTATTTACCGCCACGGCTATCTCCCCTCCGTATCTTGACTTGCCGGCTATTTCTCCCCATTTGTATGAATGACATCCCTATCGAAAATACATTCACCGCCATTCCATTTTTTATCGCGAAATAAGGATTATTTGGGATACGATTTGTGAAACAACTTGCTTCAAGATAAGGAGACTGCCCCATAAACTAATATAAATTGATGGGAATGCGGTGCCCGCCCTTTTTTAACTCCCTGGGAAGCCAATAGGTTTTTCCATCCGAATAACGATGATTGGGGAAAATCGTAACCTGCAAAGTTTTCAGATCGAAAATATAGGAATAAACCGTTGGATATTGGCCTTCCTGATGAGTTTGCTTCAAAAGCGTCTTAACCCTTTCCTTGGTGAGAGTTTGGCGCTGAGCCTCCTTGAATGCGGCTTGGATCGTATTGAACCTTTTACAGGGATAGTTGCCGATTTTCGGATCGGTGAGGCTAAAATTGGTAATCACTTGGTATGTTTTGTCGTTCTTGATAAATACATAATCGTTTCGGGACCATTCAACAACACAAGAATTTCCGGTCCGGTCCGCAATCAACAAATGCTCCTGTCCAAATTGAGGCCAGTTGTATTTTTTGATCACTTCAACCGCTTCATCAACGGTCCGGCATTTTTTTAAGATTAAATACATTAAATCTTCATCAGTATTGATACGTTGCGGATTTCTTTGATATTTTTGGGATGACAACGAGGCCCAGTCAAAACAGAGACCATATTCGTTGATTCCGGCCTGGGGATATTGGGGCAAATAGGAATTCCATCCCATCACCATATAACCATAAGCCTGCTTATTACCAGGAGTTACGGAAATTATAGGATCCGTAAAGAACCAATCTTCATTGCCGGCGAAATAATCAGTAGAGGACCCTTTCACATAAAAAATCGTGCAAGCCAGCGTCTGAACGGTTATCAGGGTGAATCCAAACAAACAAAATAACCCAATTGAAAAAAATCTTTTTGATCTCATCGTTTTTGCCATCCCGTTTTCTGCTTGTATTATTTTTCACCATGCCTTTCGCACTCATTTGAGTCTTTTAGAATATTTTACCATGTTTTAAATGATATGAAAATATTTTCCCCTCTTCGCTTAGAATTCGCAAAAAAAGTGTACATTTACTCATCTTCATCGTTGCGATACTGTGTGTTGATGAAGGCCAAATGCACACTTTCCGGTGGTAAAAACTCGACCCGTTAAGCGGTTGTCTTAGGCTATTTTATAATGAATGAGAGATCACCTATGGATATCAACCGCTTTCCCAATATTTTCTGTTTAAAGATCACTCCCACAAACAAGATCAACAGGACGATGGCTCCCACAATCCCAGCTGAGTAAGAAATGGGCTAACGGCAATGAAACCCTTCCGGAGCTTGGAATATGTGAGTCACTGAAACCGCTGTCATAAAAGTAGCCGGTATCATGGCGATCCAGTGGGAGATATTGCTGCAAACCAGGTAAACCACGTCGGCCCGGGTGATCATCGCCGGCGTCTGGTTGAACCAGGCGAAATACCTCCAAATAATATCGAAATTAATTGGGAAAGAGTTGCCATAAATTACAAATATCAACAATGATAGTATACTTATTTTTTTGAATGATTATTATAATTTTTGCCAATGATAATGGTGCGGAAAAAATCATCACCGGAATCAGCTTTCATCAGGGCGGTGATAATGGCAGGCAGAGTAGCGGGGCCTGGGTAAATCAAGTAGCGGGGTTCCCAGGTTGGTTGAAATTTAGATTTAAAGGAATGTAAACCTTTAAAATTATAATATTGGTTCAAGTGCTCATAGACATAATTGATCGCTTTTTCCACCAGGGGGTCTTTCGGTCCGATACCGACTCCGGCCAGGGCCGATAACCCAAGGTTGAAGCTCGCATATCCGTTTTTCTTGGCCCATTCAAATAGAGATACAAACATAAACTCCATGGTTCCCGGTTCGGCATATTGCTGTTTACGCATTAAATCAACAGTCATTTCATTTTTTTGATATTCCGGAAACACATTGGCAAAGGCTATGGGATGACCGTCTGCGCCGGTAATTGTCATGACCGGACTGTGACGGATATAATCATCATCAAACCACCCGAGAGAAAACCGTTTTTCAGAACTTTTCATAGCGGTCAACCACTCATCACTGATAATTTTTAATTGATGGATAAAAGCATCGTCATGAGGCGGCTCATGAATTTGGGCATGATAACCTGCTTTGTTCAAACGATTGACGGGAGTTCGCAAGGCTTTGCCGGCTCTCCCTTCCAGCGTGAATTTTTCCAAATCGACGATTGCCTCTTGGCCTATACTGAGTACATTAAAACCGATCGACTGGTAAATCTGAAGATTATCGGGTAATGTCTGGTAAAAGGAAGGTAGCCAATCATTGATCGCGCAATATTTATCAAACTCAAGGATTGCGCTTAAGCAATCATTCGGAGGCCCAATGGGATCGCCGAGTACTAATGCGATTCGCCCTTTAACCACATACGCAATAACAGTCCCTTCCCTGCTAAAAAAGTAATGTTTGTCTTTTAAAAGCGCATATCGGGCCAAGGCTGTTTTTCCATAGGCCTCAACAACCTTCTGAGCTAGTTGATGGACGGAATCGTCAACCGGATGATCCATAAAAACAGGGCGAACCAACATATATAAAGAATACCCCATCGTCGAAGCACCGACAAAATAGATCGAATCGGCAAAGAACCGCCCAAAACCGGTAACCGGCTGAAGACCGGGATCGTAAAACTCGGCAAACATGATAATGGTTTGCTGAAATGCCTGCCAAAAACCAAAATCAACGCTAAAATGCCGGTCTAGTAAATAAAATCCCGTCACGCCATAAGCTAAAGTGAATAATAAGGCAAAAAAAAGAGTTTTTAACCCTTGTTTAACCGAAGGAGGATTGGAATGGGCGTGAAAATGAGGATAAGCGGTTAAAAGCCAAGCAGCCAGTAAGATTGATAAAATGGCCTCTTCGTAATCCAGGCCTTTAATCATGTGGCTGACTGCAGAAATGACTAAAACAACTACCGTTAATAACCAAGCTACTCTTTTTCTTTGTTTTAACTTCCCGGCAAGCAACAGTAAGGCAAATCCGGCTAAAATAGCCGACAAGCGGCCACTTCGCCGGACAATGAGCGGTAAAAATTGGTTTAACAAACGGAAGCGCTCGGCCAAAGCCGGAGTTACGGCTGAAAGAATGTTAACAATACCCATCAGCGCTGTAAAAAAACTTGCCGTCCAAACACTCCACACTTCAGCTAAGTAATGATGTTTCATCGACTTAACCGAGTTCACCACATTCTTTCCATAAACTTAAAATTCTGCAGAACCCGTGGTTCGCGGAAAAGGGATGACATCCCGAATATTGGACATACCCGTTAAATACATGATGATTCTCTCAAACCCCAATCCATAGCCGGCGTGCTTGGTTCCGCCATACTTTCGGGTATCCAGGTACCACTCATAATTTGCGGTGGATAATCCCAGCTCTTTCAGGCGGCTTTCCAGAACCTCCAGCCGCTCTTCACGCTGACTGCCGCCAATGATTTCCCCTACTCCCGGAACAAGCAAGTCCATAGCGGCGACGGTTTTTTGGTCGTCGTTCATTCGCATATAAAAAGCTTTGATTTCTTTGGGATAATGAATGACAAATACAGGTTTTTTAAATATTTTTTCCGTTAAGTATCGTTCGTGTTCGGTTTGTAAGTCGCTTCCCCACTTGACGGGATATTCGAAGGCGGTTTTTTCCTTTAACAAAAGTTCGACAGCCTCCGTGTAAGTGATTTTGCCAAAATCCGAATTCACAATGTTGTTTAATCGCTCCAACAAACCCTGATCAATAAAATTATTGAAAAATTCCATTTCCTCCGGGGCGTTTTCCATTACATACCGGATTAAATATTTCACCATTTCCTCTGCTAAATCCATATTATCTTCCAATTCGGCAAAGGCGATTTCCGGTTCAATCATCCAAAATTCAGCCGCATGCCTTGGCGTATTGGATTTTTCGGCTCTAAAAGTCGGCCCGAAAGTATAAATATTGCGGAATGCCATACAGAAAGTTTCGCCGCTTAATTGGCCACTGACTGTCAAATTGGTTTCTTTACCGAAGAAATCCTGTCCGTAGTCTATCTTTCCCAAATCGTTTTTGGGCGGATTCTCCATATTGAGGGTTGTCACCCGAAACATTTCCCCCGCGCCTTCGCAATCGCTACCGGTGATCAACGGAGTATGGACATATACAAAGTTCCGTTCCTGAAAGAAACGGTGAATTGCAAAGGCGGCCAATGAACGGACTCTAAATACGGCGGCAAAAGTATTGGTTCTGGGTCTTAAATGAGCGATTGTTCTCAAAAATTCAAAGGAATGCTTTTTCTTCTGCAGCGGATAATCGGGGGTCGAAGTGCCGGTAATCATGATTTTATTAGCTTTCAATTCGAAAGGCTGTTTAGCGCCGGGACTTTCCACCAATTCACCGGTAACTTCAACGGAAGAACCCACGGAGAGTTTCACGATCTGAGCGAAATTCTCCAGAGAGTCGTCAAATACCACTTGCAGATTTTTAAAGAAGGATCCGTCGTTTAATTCTATAAATCCGAATGCTTTTGAGTCCCGGAGCGTACGCACCCAACCTGAAAGCTGAACCTCCCGGTTTAAATGAGTGGTTGTTTCCCGAAACAACTGTTTAATGAGTAATTTTTTCAATAGTATACCCCCAAGTATATCCTAAATTTTAGACCTGTTTTTTTGGAAATATTTTTTTGGTAAATCTTCGGTAATGAAATCAATTTTCCTGCTACTACCTAGAAAGGCTTTCACTTTTCTCCGGTAATGGGTCCTGTATTAAAACTTTTTTTGATTTTGGATAGAATTGTACCCGTTTCAACCGCAATTGCCAGTTTTTTTTAAAAGTAAGAATGTGTTCTTTGAATTGGGAAAAAATAATTGCAGAGATGAAAATTCTTGGTTTTTTAGTCCTCTACTCCGTTTCCGGGATATTCAATTACGAAAATGAGAATGGTGAAACGATGGTAAAAACTTATGATTATACTCTCTCCAAAGAGAACTATGTTCAAGGAATTTTTAATAGCATTGCCGCAAAATATGATCTTATGAACTTTTTCATGAGTTTCGGGATTCATTATTTATGGTGTAAACAACTACTTAAACTCATCGACATCCCTAAGAACGGAATCATTTTAGATGCTTGTTGCGGTACGGGATTTATAACCCAACAACTGGCCCGAAGAACTGAACCGCAAATCAAAATTATCGGCTTGGATTTTTCCGAAGCGATGCTCGGCATCGCCAAATCACGCCTGAACAACTATATTGCCACCGATAAAATTGAACTCATTCAAGCCAATGCCAGGGCAATCCCCTTTCCGGATCATCGTTTCGATTGTGTTACAATCGCTTACGGACTTCGCAATTCCACCGATCCAAAGGCGCTTCTTAAAGAAATCATGCGGGTAATCAAACCTGGCGGTCGAATAATTTCGTTGGAATTAGTAAATCCAAGTTCAATGGTTTTGAAATCCCTTTATAATGTTTACCTGCATTATTGGGTACCATCATTAGGAAAATTACTGGTTCACGATAGAGAAGCCTATCAATACCTTCATGAATCGATTTTTACGTTTATTGCTCACCATCAATTAACGGCTATCTTTAAAGAAACGGGCTTCTTGAAGATTCGTTCCCTTCAATTGACACTCGGGATAGCGGCTATTCATACTGGTACAAAGCCTCTTTCCCCATAAAGATCACGATTATCAGAGGGACTGAAATTAAAAATATATCGTAATCTCTTTAATATTGATAGTGTTGATAGATTTTCAAAGCCATTCTTTTGTCCTAAAACGGATTTTGGCACTTGATCATAAAATATAAATAAACTCAATGAAATCAAGTGAGGTGGACTTCATGTCGATGAATGACTTCCGGAGATTCCCAAATAGATGGGGCAGACCAGGGTATCCCTCACCATACTATCAATACCCTTATTACCCATATCCGTATGGACAACAATACCCTTATATGCAACCTATTCCTTACGGACAATATCCATCCGGTCAATGTCCCTATCGTCAGCCTCAACCTCAGCCTTATCCGTATCAACAACCATACCCCTATACAGAACCAGCTCCATCGCCCCCATCAACCGGTACTTGTCCGGAAGGAACTCTTCCGTATACGGTACAATCCGGAGATACTTTGGAAAATATCGCTAGCAGGCTGGGTATTACCACCAACGCCATCACAGGGATAAATCCCGGTATTAACTTTAGCGTCCCGCTTCAAACCGGGCAATCCCTTTGTTTGCCTACGGAAAATGAATAAATGAAAAAGACTATAGCGTTTGGGTATTGTGCTATAGTCTTTCTTTGAACTCATTAAAATCTTATCAGGATAATGTTTTGATTTCGGATAAAGCAAGCACTACTGCTTTATCCGCATTCAGCAAACCGTATCCATAATACGGATTAAATCCGGGAGTCCCAAGATGGGTTGCGGAACGGTGAATAATATCCGTCACCGCTTCGGGTGATAATGTTGGATTTACGGATTTGATGAGTGCTACAACTCCGGATACAAACGGTGTCGCCATTGAGGTTCCACTAAAATAAGTGTAGCCGGAAGGACCTTTTCCATCACTATAAGTGCTTAAAATATTGGAACCGGGAGCAACCACATCAAGTTTTTTACCGTAGTTGGAGTAATCCGCTTTTTTTAAGTTACGTTCAATTGCGCCTACAGTTAATACACCCTTGCAGTTACCCGGTGTATCAATGGGCCCGTTTTCGTTTCCTGCCGCCACCACTACATTAACTCCCCGGCTTGTTGCATAATTAATGGCATCCTGAAGAACTTCACTGGTGCCCGGTCCGCCTAAACTCATATTAATGACTTGAGCGCCATGGTCAGTAGCATATTTGATACCTTCCACAATGTTCGCGTCATCACCGATACCTTCATCATCAAGCACCTTAACGGGCATGATTTTACTATTGGGGGCAATACCGCTGATGCCAGTGCCGTTGTTAGTTTGTCCGGCAATAATTCCGGCAACGTGTGTCCCATGACCTACAACATCATTGGTGGAATTTTTATCATCGGCTAAATCGATTCCCGGAATGGTTACCTGTTTCAAGTCTTCATGGTTTATATTAACGCCGGTATCAAGAACAGCCACGATTACATTTGATTTTTTAACCAGATTTGCTTTATCCCAAGCCAAGTCAGCCCGAATCATTTGATTCCCCCATTGGAATGCGTAGTAGGGATCATTGGGGACGAATTTAGCTTTTACCACATAATTAGGTTCAACATATTCAACATTTGGATTTTGGCTTAATTCCCGCATTGCCTTAAAATAGGATTGGTCACTCGGCAATTGGAGTAAATGCAAACCCGCATTTTCATTTAACTCTTTGATCTGAGCGGTGTATTTCCTGATTATATGCTCACGTAAAAGAGTTTCTTGTTTCAAAGCGGAATCCTTATATTTAACAATAAACTCTTTCGGCACGATTTGACCGTGATTGATTACGTTACGGGTATGAACGGTCCCGAAATAATAATCATTATTTTTCTTTAAGAGCACCCGCTTCGAATGTTCGTCTTGAGCTACTATTGTGGCAGATTTAAAATCTTTATTCGCCGAAACACCCTTCATATCCATCTTCTTACTATCGGATGCCGCCGCAATACCGGGTAAAAAAACGAAAAGAAATATTAAAAGAGTAAGCCATAATCGATTCATCCGAAGACTATTTCTACGAGTAGGACGCATGATGAACCTCCAATTGATAGTTTATCTGATACTAAACTTCCATTTGATTATATCAACTCAACATAATCCAAACTAGATGTAGTTATTAGCATGATTTAAGTAAATTCCCAGATAGGGAATTTTTTATTCATGGAGTGGATGATTTCAAAATATGTGACATTGTCTTAATGCGGAAAAACGGCCTGGTTTCATATCCTATAGTATAAATTCACAGACAAATAGCCGAGGTGAAGAAATATGTCTTGGAATGAACCGGATTTTTTTGAATATATTGTCCAATCAGGCGATACTCTTTGGGATTTGGCCGATGAATTTGAGTTATCAGTGGATGATCTTATCGAAGCCAATAGCGACTTGGATCCAACCAATTTAATGGTCGGACAGACCGTTTTGATACCGGATGATTCGGAACTGGATGCCTCCCAACGCCCCGGAGACAGAAGACCCAGACCGAGGGAGCCCTATCGAAGATACCGTCCCTATGAATGCCGTCGTCCATATATCGTTCGCCCGGGAGATACCGTATACCGGATATCTTACCGTTTTGGAATACCGGTACGATCCATTATGAATTATAATCCCTATATTAATTTCAATTATCCCTTACAAATCGGCCAGACAATTTGCCTGCCATAAAAAACAAGATAGACTTGAACCTCGATCCGGCAAGTAAGTGACAATTTTTCTGCGATGACGCAGAAAAATTGGCCGGATCGGGTTCATTGTTTGAATCCGGCAAGTTTAAATGTGACTGAGTTTTTGAAGTTACTTGCCGGATTCAAGTTGAATACTAAAGACTGTGGTTTTTAATTTTTCCACAGTCTTTCGCTTTACACGATATATTGTATTATTTTTGAGAAAATAATATTTTTTAGGCTTTTAAAATATGCAATTGTCATATTGCGGATGATTGCAGTGTTACATAGGATGTAGTATTAAAGCATGAGAACTAAAATAAACGAGGTGATTGATTTGTCCTTTGATAATGATTCCAAACTATTTCAATATGGCATTCAACCGGGAGATAATATCGAAGAATTAGTCAACCGATATCAAGTAACGGGCGAAGCTATTCAAGCAGCCAACCCCGGCACAGATATCTATAATCTGCAAATTGGATCGATTATTTCAATACCGGCTGACCCTGCACTGGCCATTCGTCAGACCGGACCTTCACGCAGACCGGAAAGTGGACCTGGCCGCGGCCCGGAGAGAGGTCCGGGCGGAAGGCCAGAGCGTGGTCCGGGCCGCGGCCCGGAATCTTTTCGCCCTCGTAGGCCTTATCGTCCTTATCGTCCGTATAGACCATACTACCGTCCATATCGACCGTATTACCCTTACGAGCCGTATCCAACATGCCCTGCAGGAACCAGGCCTTATACAATTCAACCGGGTGATTCTCTTTATCTAATATCCGACAGGTTTGGGCTTTCTCCTGAAGATATCATTGATTACAATCCATATCTAAATTTGGGCGGCCCTCTTCCGGTTGGGGCATTAATTTGTTTGCCCCTTTATTGATGGATACTCCATGGCCTGGGAGCCGGTTTACCAAAAAGGGTTAAAAGAAAATCATTAACTTATGCCTTTATCATAAAACGGATTTTGGCATAATTCCATAAAATAGACTATTAAAGCAAGCGAGGTGAATCCCAATGTCGATGAATCAAGAACCTGGCGCCATTGAATATACCGTTCAAGCCGGTGACACCCTCTGGGAGCTGGCGAATGAATATCAAACCACCATTGAAGATATTATGGAAGCCAATCCGGGAATTGACCCTGATAATTTAGAAGTGGGGCAAGTGATCATGTTGGATGATCCGGAACTTTTCATTCAACAACCCAGACCGGGCAGACCTTATAGAAGACCTTACCGTCCTTATTACAGACCCTATTATTATCGTCCATACCGCCCTTATCCTCCTTATTATCCGTATGCCGGAACTTGCCCAGCGGGTTCCAGGCCTTACACCGTTGTCCCGGGGGATAATTTGTACAATATTGCCAATCGTTTTGGGGTATCCGTTGATGCCGTTATCGCCACCAATCCTTACGTCAATTTTGGCTTAGCTCTTCCTGTAGGACAATTTCTTTGCATTCCATATTAACTGGATTTTTTTCTAGCGAAAATCCAGAGGACTATAGTTGTTATATAGTCCTTTTTTGATTGCGCAAGAAAATTTTCATTCCTTTGTTCCGGTGTGTGTATTGATGATATAAGCGCAACGCAGATAGACAAAGCGTAACATAGTATATCTGAGGAAAAACTGTGGTTAAATGTTTCCGCAAAAAATCTACCGGATTTTTTAGCCGGTAGAGCTCAATAATTTCTCGTTATTTCTGCAATTTATAAACTATGCGACCGATGCCAAAATGATGATATTGACGGCAAAAAAAAGGGTAACAGTGACTGCCACGGTAGCTAAAGTACTTGGGTCGATCTCAGTAACCACTGTTTGATTGTTTATCGACAAACTGCCTTGGACTATTGAATTGGCCGGGAAGGTTCCGGGAATGGTTTCAGTAAATACAAATGGAACCGTTATGGTCTGGGTATGAGTTAAATTATCCATTCCCAGATAAGTTACAGTGATTACTGCATCTCCAGTAATTTGTACAATGACCGAGGAAAAACCGACAATTTGAAATTGCACATTTTGTAAGGTTACATTGACGGAAAGGATATTCGTCGCTTCGACTAGAAGATTGACAGCTGCAGGCAGGTTTTGATTAAAGGTAGTTGTATTACTCAAGACCACCAAAGTCTCGGGAGGTAAAGGTGAAGGCGGTACTTCAGCTTGACACCGTTTGGATAGAGCCACTAAAATATCTCTAACGATTTGATTTTGAAACCTGGCAATGGAAGTGCTAAACTCCCGGACACGGGGAAGACTGGAAACCAAAGGTGCGGCTATGGCATTTTGAGGAATAGTAATCGTAGGCCTACTACTACCACAGGTAGTACTTTGAGAACAAGAACAAACCATTTTTTCACCTCACCATAATAATGGATTATTACGTGGCTAATTTTTTTAATAAAACTAACCAGTTCTGAGCAACTGATTCGGTACTATAAATTGTTTTCATCAATTTTCTTGCTTGTTGGATCATGGTAGCACGTTGGGTAGAAGAAAGGGCTGCCTTAATCACCTCATACCATTCTTCAGAAGAGTCTTTAACCAGCCAACCATTTTGACCATCCGTAACTGAATCGCGGTAAGGAGCCAAATCGGAATAAATCCCCAAAACTCCGGCGGCGGTGTAATCACGAAACTTACTGTTACTTTTGGCCTCGTTAAATGAAATCCGGCGGAGCGGCGCTAATCCTAAACTCCAACGACGGTCTGTCAAGGTTTTAAGAAAAAGTTCGTAATCGGGTACATAAGGAAAAATTCGTGCTTTTAAGCGTTGCCATTCTTGAGGGTAACACCCGATAAATTCGAATTCTACCTGTTCTTGCAGTAATTCTTTGATTGCCAGTAAAGCGGGAAACACCATTTCAATATCACACTGGTGGTGCGGCGAACCAAAATAACCGACTCGGTGCGGAGGCCCTATCATATTTACCGTTATATCATGGATTTTGGCCGTATAAGGTTGGTATATCGCCGGATAACCTCTTTCTTTCAAACGACGCGCCAATTCCGGCGAACCGGCTTTAACCAGATCAACTTCAGCTAAAAACATTTTGATAATCTCTGACAAATGACTAATCTTGTACCTTCGCCCCCAACTTGAATCCTCGGGGGGATCCAGCAAATCATCATCCAGTTCATAGATGACTTTGATTTGGTTTAAATGCGCAAAACGGGCCAATGAAAGGGTCAAATCTTGAATACAACGGTAAAAAATCAATACCTGAATATCCTGTAAATCTTCCAACTTCAGAGAGTGTTCCGAGATAATCCGCCAGACCAATGCCTGCATGGATAAACCGTGAAAAGGTATTTCATAAATCATTCTGGTCATAGTGAATGTTTCAGGAGCCACAACCAAAACATGTGGTATTATCAGCCCAGTCATACGATCTGCTGCCAGCTTCATTGGTTGATCTCCTCTGTAAAAGTCGGACCGAAAATATGACCCGTTTGTAGTCCATTCTATTATCACGAATGGGACTTTGGTGATTATGCTAAAGGCATAAATCGCAGTAATGGTTGTGGGCGCTTATTATTTGAAAAACAGGCCAACATTAACATAGAACTCGTTGATGAACCATATATTTTATGAAGGATCCTGTAATGAGCTGCCTAAGCACTAAAATCAAAGATTGATAATATTTATAGAGTATTCCATAAAAAATCCCCGAGGTTAGAAAAGATGCTCAAAATACTCTGTATTGTGCAAGCAACGGTTCCTTCAACCGAAATTTCCATTATCCGACCTTTTAGCTACTTGGAACGTCAACAAAAAGTGACTTGGAAGCTTGTCAAGGAAGCTTCTTTTCAAGCAGAACTGTTAGAGCAAAAGGATATCGTAATTTTTCATCGCAATTGTCATCCTAATTGCCGAGCTATTATTGATAAGGTTATGGCAGCCGGTATTCCATTTGTTTATGAAATCGACGACAATTATTTTGAGCTACCGGAAAGTTTACCGATTGGGCGTTATATGCGTAATCCTTATGTCGTTGAAACTTTGGAGAAAATTTTATGTTCGGCCAGCATTGTTAAAGTTGGTTCACCGGAATTGATTCCATTCATAACAAAATATAATCAAAATATTATTTTTCACCCTTACGCCGTAGATTTATCAATACTCGACGGCGTTTCACCCCGTCAAAATAATCAATTTACGATTGGCTATGCCGGCACAATCCATCACTATCAAGATTTTAAGTTTATTGGTGAAGCGATTCTCAGGATCGCCCAAGAATTTCCCCAAGTTTGCTGGGAATTCATCGGTTGTATTCCAGAAGAGCTACAACAATTGCCCAATCATACTTTTACCCCGTTCATCCCGGATTACACTCAATTTTTGCAAAACCTGTTCTGGAGGAATTGGCAGATTGGGTTATGTCCGATTTTGGATCTTCCTCATAACCGCTGTAAGACTGATAATAAATTACGTGAATATGGAGCCTGCCAGATTGCCGGGGTATATTCAAAAATACCTCCTTATTCTGACGTAGTTAAACAGCAAGAAACCGGTTTGTTAGTTGACAATACCGAGGAGGAATGGCATGAAGCAATCAAACTCTTAATCACCTATAGTGATTTACGGATTCAAATTACAGATCAAGCCCGGAAATGGGTTGAAAATGAACGCTCGATACCGGTAGTTGCTGAAGGCTGGATGAGGCTTTTTCAGCAGCTATTGGAAAAAACTTTTTAAAATGACAGGAAGGCTAAAAGATGAATAAAGAAACCGTTTTTTATGGCACAATTTTGCGCCGGTTTTTTAATCGTTTCCAAGATGTCCGGCACCAAAATGTGCCGATATGTAAATACCTCTATTATCCGTTTTTGTATTATGCCATGAACCGGAGAAATTTGACCCAAGCCCTTGAAAAGGAGAAGGACTTTCAGGATGAAATCAATCAATTCAACGAGTCCAAAATCTACGAATGGTCAGATGCACCATACGTTTATGAGCCGCATCCCCATGCCACTGTTTTAATGCGAGGCGGTTTCGGAGATATTGCCTCATTGTTTTTGCCTAAAGAACGTTTTATCCTTTTAAGTCCCAATCAGGCAGAAGTTGATCTAATCAAACGAAACCGGCCCGATTTGATCGCTCATAACATTGAAACTTTTTACAATGGAAATTCCCAGGCTGTTGAAGGAATTACCCGGCAAATAAAAACTCTTGTTGAAAGCGAACAGGCTGATCCATTCCTTGGAAGTGCGGATTTCTTGCAATGGTTTCAGCGCCAAATACCTGGGGCTGTCCGTGTCCTCGAAGCGGTCCAATCTATTTTTCGAACCAACAACATCGGAGCTGTATTGACTATTTCATCCATTGTTTGGATGGACAGCGCGGTCAATCTGGTTGCCAGAGCCAACAAAATCCCTTCAATTACCTTACAGCATGGGTTAATTCTGGAAAGGGATCTCTTTTGCCATATTCCGATCTCGGCCACCAAAAAAGCAGTTTGGGGAAATGCTATTCAACAATGGTATCTAAAACATGGATTTCCCGAGTCCAGAGTTTCCGTAATCGGTTCACCGCGCTTTGATGTTATTTTTAACCGAAAATGGTGCGGTAAAGAAAAACTTTGTCGAATGTTGGAGATTGCTCCCACCAAAAGAATCGCAATTTATGCTACCGGCACGGATAAAGAAACCATCGTTCCCATTGTTGTAAACGGACTAAAAGAAATTGCGGATCTTTTCTTGATCATATTGCTGCATCCCAGTGAAAGCGCATTGGTTGCTCAATATCAGCAATTAGCCGGCAATTCCTCTTCCTGTAAAGTGGTGCAATTTGGCAAAATCGGTCTTTATGACGCTTTAAGCGGGGCTGATTTTTTCATTACCCACTGTTCAACCGCAGGGTTGGAAGCGATGCTTTTCAAACTTCCAGTTATAACCGTTGAACCGACTCCTCCACCGTTCTCGTACGGGGATTTAGGAAGCTCGGTTCGCGTAACCAATTCCCAGGAAATGATGGAAGTTGGTCAACGTCTACTCTCTGATCCATCCTACCGGGAAAGCGCAATTCATCAATACCAAGATTTTCTTGCCCGCTACTGTATGCCTGATGGATTGGCCTCCCAGAGGCTATTTAATGAATTGGAGTTGTTATGCAGTACGGGAGGAATTGCTTGATGAAGGAAGGAATGAGTTGAATGAATGAACAAACTGCTTTTTTTTATGGAGTACTGCCACGGTTTTTCAAAGAGTTTCAAAATATTACCTATCATGGAGTATCGGTTTGTCAATATGCTTACCGTCTCTTTATGAGCTTTTGGAGTTCAAGTCGGATCCAGGAACTGCTGCCATCGATCCAAAATGAAATAAACGGCTTGTCCATCTCCGAAACTTATCATGAGTTGGATGGACCTTACCGTTACACCCCCCACCCTGACGGCATTGTTTTAATGCGTGGAGGTTTCGGGGATCTTGCTTCGTTATATTTACCGAAAGAACGTTTTGTAATGATAAGTCCGAATCAGGCTGAAGTTGATCTTATTAAGCTCAATCGGCCAGACTTAACGGCGCAAAACATTCAAAGTTATTATCAGGAAAACCCTGAAGGGATAGAATCCCTCAATCAGCAAGTTGCCCAAGTTTTGACACGGCTGAAAGAAGATCCCATCTTGGGAATTCCGGACCTAGCCAAGTGGTTCCAAACAAAAATCCCCGAATTTGTCCGGACTTTAGACGCAGTTTGGAAATTATTTGAAGAGTTTAATGTTGGGGCAGTATTGACCGTATCCTCAACCTATTCGATGGACGGCGCCTTAAACCTGATGGCTAGAGCCAGAGGTATTCCTTCCATTACAGTTCAGCACGGCTTAATTGCCGAACATGACCTGTTTGCCCACATCCCGATCTTGGCAACCAAGAAAATGGTTTGGGGAAAAGCCACTCTTGAATGGTATCAAAAATTCGGATATCCGGAATCCCGGGTTTCAGTGATCGGTTCGCCGCGTTTTGATATTATTTTCAATCAAAAATGGTGCGGTAAGGAAAAACTCCATCAACTCCTAGGAATAAACCCGACCCAAAAAATAATCGTTTTTGGCGCCCAAATTATCCGTTTTACTCAGATTATCGCCCCGATCATTTTAGAAGGCTTGAAATCAATTCCGGACATATGTTTATTGATGATGCTGCATCCTGGAGAAAAACCCCTGCCTTATCAGAAATTTGCCGAAGAATATCCCAATTGTAAAGTGGTCCAATTTGGCCATATCAGTCTTTACGATGCTCTCAGCGGCGGAGATTTATTTATAACCTATTATTCGACAGCTGCGCTGGAAGCGATGTTTTTTAAATTACCGGTGATCACGGTTGAACCCATGGCCCCTACTTTTTCATTTGGAGCTCTGGGCGCATCAATACAAGTAACGAACGCAGTTGAACTTCATCAAGTGGCTCAACAGCTTTTGAGTGACGAAACCCTTCGGCTCAATGCCGTAAACCGTTACCAGGACTTTCTTGAGCGATATTGTGTGCCGGACGGATCGTCTGCCAAACGTCTTTTTGAAGAGATCGGCTCCATCATCCAGAGTGGTGGTGAAGAATAATGAATTTGTTGTTTGCCTTATCCTTCCGACAAATATTTTTAAGATTCCCGCTTTTCTTCCGTGCATATAAGATCAATCGATAGTCTTTACAATATTATCCAACATTCCAGCATCACCATGCGCACCTTCCCCCATCCGCCACAATGATTGCTCCGTTTACATAAGATGAGGCATCGGATGCCAAAAAGACAATAGCGCCTTTTATTTCATCCGGTTTGGCCATTCTGGCCATGGGGATTAAGGAGTTGATCCTCATCAGAAATTCTTCACCCTGGCCTGCATAAACACCTCCGGGGCAAATGGCATTGGCCCGGACTCCTTTTTCAGGCCAATAGGTAGCCAGATAGCGGGTAAGTCCCAGGAGAGCGGTTTTGACAACCGAATAAGTTATGGGTTTAACAGTTTGCAACTGCTCCGGAATGCCATCTTGTTTATAAAGGTTCTGATTGGGAGCAATGAGCGCCAGGTCCGAAGCAATATTAATAATGCTTCCTCCGGAGGAAGCAGCCATGGATGTTCCAAAATATTTGGCGCACAAGAACGAACCGGTTAGACCGACCGCTAAATCCCGATTCCATTGATCCAAAGGAAAATTTTCCAAGCGGGAAGTGTTTTGCAGTTGGTTCGTTTTATTTACTTGCGGATTATTGGCTGCATTATTAATTAAAATATCGACTCTTCCGAACTTCCGTATGATATTATCACAGGTTTCCCGGACTTGAGACTCCTGCGTAATGTCAGTAGCAAACCCATAGGCTTCGTTTTCAAATTTTCTTCGTAAATTTTCCACAACATCATCGATTGTAGTTGGATTAAGATCGAGAATTATGGGGATACCGCCAAACTCGCCAATGGCTTCGGCGTGCTTTTGACCTAAGAATCCCGCCCCGCCTGTAATCACTGCAATTTTTCCTGATAAATCAAATGCATTTTTCATGGACTTCTCCTATTGATTCCATTCAGATTAAAAAAAGGTTGCGGTCTGTCCCCCGTCAATGACCAAGCAGGCCCCGGTGGTGAAAGATGAGAGCTCGGAAACTAAAAAAAGAACTGCCGTGGCAATCTCTTCCGGTTTTCCAAACCTCCGTAACGGTACGGCGGTTTCAATAAATTGTTGAATTTTTTCAGGTTCCGCTTTCATTTTTTCTTCCCATCTCCCCCCGGAAAAATAAACATTGCCGGGGGCGATGCAATTGACCCTGATGCCATCCCACGCCAACTTTCGGGCGAGGTTTTTGGAAAAAGATATTAAGGCGCTTTTAGCTACGGAGTAATCCGTGGGAGCGCCGGTGGCTTCAATACCGGCTATTGAAGCGACGAATAGAATATTCCCTTGGGATGATTTCAGTAAAGGATAAAACTCCCGCGTCGTATTAACAGCCGAATCAAAATTGGTTTGAAAAATTCGCTTGAAGTCATCCGGAAGAGGAAGCGGTTCAGAAGAACTTTTTCCGCTTCCTACATTACAAACCAGGATATCCAAACCGTGCCAGATAATTTCGATTTGTTCCTTGAGTCTTTGAATCGCTTTGATATCTGTAAAATCACACGGCAATGCTAAAATTGAATTGGGATCAAACTTTTGCCCCAGCTTGATTTGCAATTGAATTAGATCGCTTTGAGAACGGCTGGTCAGAGCTACATAGGCTCCTTCCCTTAAAAATCCTTGGGCTATTGACAGTCCGATTCCACGGGAAGAACCGGTTACCAATACTCGTTTTTCATAAAGGTTAAGTTCCATTGTGAGCCGATCCCCTCTTAGGATGAAATTAAGTCAGTACGATGAACTTTTCAGAAACTGTCGCATTCCTCAACCAATTCAACAATAATACCGTCGGGGTCATGGCAGTATAATACTTTCACTCGACCATCGGGTGAAAGTCGCGGACTACTATTACAATAAAAGCCATTTTCCATCAGAGAACAGTATAGATTTTCGATGTCACTCACTGTAAAGGCAATGTGCGAACAACCGATTTTGTTGGAAGGCTGAATGAAATCCCCTTCTTCAAAGGCAGAAGGCCGTTGGTAGTATAACAGTTCCAGCAAGGTGTCGTCGGGAGCTTTCAACTTAACCCATTCAAGGATTACTCCTTGAATGCCCACAACTTTTTCAATGAACGGTCCGGTTTCCACTGCCTGTTTCCATAATTGAAATCCCAATAAATTTTCATAAAAAGAGCGGGATTTTTCCAAATCACGCACAACCAGTCCGGTGTGGCGGTATCCGGTAATCATGGCCTTTCGGCGATGGCTTCGCCAATGGCCTCGCCGATGGCCTCATCCAAAGTTTGTATCCCTTCCAACAGGGCTTCTTTGGCTATTGTTAAGGAAGGAGCGAGTTTAATTGATTCCCGTCCAGTATGGACTACCAACAAGCCTTTCTCCATGGCTATCTGAGATATAGCTGTGCAAAGGCTGGAAAGAGAATTATTATCACAATCATAAAACAATAAGGCTGCCACCATTCCTTTTCCCAATACATACCGAAGATGGTTTGGATATTTACTTTTAAGTTCATTGAGTCTGTTATGAAACAATTCCGCCAAAGGAAGGGATTTAACAATGATCTCATCCTCAAGCAACGCTTGCAAATTAGCTTTTCCTGCGGCACAGGCCATGGGATTGGCTGAATGGGTTGAACTCATCGAGCCGATTTCGGGTAAATCCATAATTTCAGCGCTACCTAAAACCAAAGCTAGAGGCAGGCTGGAACCGGCTCCTTTGCCGCAGCATAACAAATCCGGTTCAACTCCATAATGCATATAACCAAACAATTTGCCGGTCCTGCCAAATCCGGACTGCATTTCGTCAAAAGTTATTAACATCCCATGATGACGGGCGAATTCCTCAATTTTTCCTATGTATTCCGGGGGGTAAAAAATGGCGCCCCAACCTTGGTAAGACTCAATCATAAACCCGCACAAATCCAGGTCCGGATCAAGCCCATGAGCGGAAATCAATTCCTTGACACTCTGTTGAAAGTATTTCCCCGGATGCTCCATCGCCTCTTTACGCCAAGGATAAGGAAATGGCAAATGGTAAATATTGGGGTCCCGATAACCGATCCATTCTTTTTGGGAATCATTGCCGCCCATTAACTGCGCACCCATCGTGCGGCCGTGCCAATTTCCTTCAAAACAAATAATTCCCGGACGTTTTTTCCCCCGTTTCATTCCATGAAGCCGCATCAGTTTTAGTGCTGCCTCGGTAGCCTCTGTGCCGGCGGATACCAAAAAAGCCTTTTCAAATTGGGCGGGAGTGTTTGTAATCAGATATTTTAAATATTCCGCCCGTTCCTTGCTTGCATAGGTATAAGTATGTAATAACGGTTTATCCAATAAATTCCGGAGGGATTGTATAATACGCGGATTGCCGTGCCCGGAATTGGCAACAAAGATGGTGCTGGTGAAATCGATCCATTGATTGCCCCAGGCATCGAAAACCAGAAAATCTTCGGCTTTATCCCAGACGACCGGTAATTGACCGTGCATGGATATGGATTCATAAAGGTCCAAATCATTAAGAATTTTAATGCTTTCCGGTACCGGAATTTTGGTAAGGATTTGCCGGTATTGGGTATGGACCTGCGGTACGGATTTTGGAACGATATTGAATTTAAATCCCGACATGATTCCCATCTCTTTTTGGATAATTTTGTTTTAGATAATCCCAAACCACACTGGGAGACATTTTTAAATCATATTCAAGCCTGGCAAAATCGTTTTCCGTATCGACTTCCGTGCAAAAAGGCGTACGAAAGCCGAGCATACGAGGGCCGTACAATAATCCGGATTTGCGGATAAAGACGGGTTTTACAATATCAACGTAACCATCGGGAACAAAGGCTTCCGGAAACTGTTGACGGGGGTTGTTGATTTGATCATTGGATAACCCTTCTAAAAGCGCTTTAAAGTACCCGTGTTCATCCTTCTGAAACCATTTCAGGGGAGATTCCGGCGCCGGATGCGCCGAACGCATCGATGTTGCTTCGGGATGTTGGATAATCGCCTCAATAGCTGCATCCACAACCTCCGGTTCCCGCAAAGGTGTAGTGGGACGCAGTAAAACCAGATAGTCGGGAATAGCTTTTTCGTGGTCCTCAAGCCAATTGATGACGTGAAGCACAAAACTGCAGTCCGGGGAATTATCCTGCGCCCATCTGGCGGGTCGTAAAAAAGGGACTTCTGCCCCATATTCTCTGGTGATTTCGGCAATCTTTTCCGAATCGGTTGATACTAAAACCCGTTCAATATACTTTGTCAAGCGGGCTACGCCAACCGAAAAGGCAATTAGCGGAAAACCTCCTAAAAGCCGGATATTTTTTCCGGGCACTCCTTTCGAGCCACTGCGCGCAGGTACTATGGCCATCACCATCATGTAACATTCATCCTTTGATATTCATAATTTTTACTCTTTTTTTCATCTACTCAGGGAGTTTAGGAATCCGAGGGAGAATCCAATGGAGTTGTTTTTTTAAAATCGCCACTCCTTCATCATCCCGGTATGCCTGCATAATCAACGGACCATTATAGTCTGTTTGGATCAAAGCCTCAAAAAAACTTTGAAAATCAGTATCACCAGTACCCAGTTCAACCGAACCACCATTTTTTATCCTGTCCTTAAGATGAACATCGGAAATTCGAGAACCATAGGCTGCTAACTCCTCAATGGGGTTATAACCTAATGCGGCACTGTTTCCCGTATCATAATTCACTGTGAATATTGATGACTCCAGCATTTCAAGTAATGTTAAAAAATTTTTCGGAGGTAGATCGGTTTCCAAAGCCAGATGAATCTGGAGTTTTTCAGCAATATCCCGAGCCGGGCCAATGTTTTTACAAAAAAGAGCCATTTGTTGTTCGTCCCGGAAAGCCGCTTGATCCACACAAGGAATCACAATATCGGTGATGCCCAATTTGTTAGCTTTGAGTAATAAACGCTGTAATATTTGGGTACTATGATTGGCAATTTTTTGATATTCGCTGTGGATGGGAGCTGTCATAAAATAATCGCCACAGACTGTTTTTACCAGAACTCCGGTTTTTTCAGAAAGCTTCCGGATCGCATCGGTTCCGGACTGGGTTAATAGCGGATTTTGTTCGGCATTATTATAATCCAGAATAAACTCGATGAAGGAAAGACCGAATTCACTAACGATTGGAAATTCCTTTTGCCAGTACCCCACAGGATGTGCTTGATAACGTTTCTGATATTTCGGAAGCAATCTCCCTTGCATTACACCCAGATTTTTAATCATAATCCGCCCCTAAGTATGCCAAGAGAGTATCACAGCGACCTATCAGGCCCAGTTGCTTTTCGTAAGCATCTTCAAGTTCTCGGCTATTGAGAAAATTCCACCGGGCATGCCCTCCGGGCTTGCCGTTAGCAAGCCAATAAAGATGGTTTGATAACGGATACCGTTGGATTTGTTGAATCGAATTGATTTTGAGTCCAGCCTTTTTGGCAAGTTTTGCAAGAGTATCGCTGTTAAATAAGAATAAATGACAACTCCAATAAGTAAAATTGGCAAAAGAACTATTTTTATAAAGAGTTAAAAGGGCATCCTCGGCGTTGGGCGTTTCCACAATGATGCACCCACCCGGAATTAATTTCGCCTTAAGTTGTTGCAATACTTTAAGCGGATCCGGCAAATGTTCCAATACATGAAAAAGAGTGACGATATCAAATAATTCCGGGATTTCTTCCAAATTGGAATATACCTTTAATTTTTTGGAAATAAAATAAGGCATCAACCTTTCTTCGAGTTCCATTCCGATTGCTTTGGCTGTCACTTGACCGGCTCTTTCTAAAAATCCACCGTTGCCGCATCCGAAATCTAAAATGGTTTTGTTAGTAATGAATGGTTGTAGCGTTTTGAAACGCCTCTGATCGTCTTTATCTGTTTCCCGGGCCCAGTTTTGGATACTTGAATCCTTGCCGTCCATTTGCGAGTTTTCATAAAAGCCCGAACCGATATGATCGAAAGAGGATAGGAATACCAATCCACAAGAATCGCATTCCAAAATATCAAGGTCCTGCTTATCCCTTACCTTCCCCGGTCTCTTCATCAATGATTTTCCGCCGCAAAGATAACAGGCATTCATAGTTTCATTCTCTTTCTAATATTTAATATAATGCGCCCGTAACTTTTTACTTATCGGTACTTCTTTCTCTGTAATCGTGATAGAACCATCACCCATTGCCTGCTCGATTTTTCGGATCCCTCCGACCAAAACTCTTAATCCGTTAGGCTCCAAAGAAGCAGCCTGATCGGAACCGTACATGGCCCGATCCAAAGTGATATGCCTTTCCAAAGAAGTAATCCCCAATGCGGCCGCTGCGTATGAAACGGCTAAGCCAACTTCATGCCCGCTGTATCCCACGTTGCAGTGAAAGATTTCTCGTAAAGTGAGTATTCGATTTAAATTGGCATCTTCATCTTCCATGGGATAAGTAGAAACACAATGCATCAATTCAAAAGGACAGTTTGCACGAGTAAAGATCTCTACTGCTTTTTCGATGTCTTTTCGCTGGCTCATTCCAGTCGAAATAAAGGTGTGTTTGCCTTCGGAGGCCACTTCTTTTAATAACGGTTCAAAAAGAAGCATGGCTGAAGCAATTTTATTGTATTTACTGCTGAATTGCCGTAAAAATTGTTGGCTTTCCAAATCCCAGGCTGAAGCGAACCATTCGATATCTAGATTCCTGCAATATTGATTGATTTCTTCATACACAGAGAAACCGAATTCCAAGCCTTCTTTTTGAGCCCGCTGCGTATGCCCCCATGGACTTTCCCGGGGCGAATCCAGAAAGTCCTTGCTATAAACCTTTTCAAGGCTTCGTTTTTGAAATTTGACCGCGTTACAACCGGCTTCCTTGGCGATTGCGATTAGCTTTTTGGCAATATTCATATCGCCATTATGATTAATTCCTATTTCCGCGGTGATAAAAATTGACATAAAATCTCTCCTTAATATTGAATCAAGTTTTCCGCCAACTCCCGGACCACTCCCTCTCCCCCTTTTTTGGAAATGATATATTTGGCAATGCGCTTGATTTCTGGATGAGCATCTTTGGGAGCTACCGGAAAGCCAATACATTTCATGACTTCATAATCATTGAGATCATTGCCGGCATACATCACATTTTGGAGGTTGATTTTATTTTCTTCGCAGTATTTAATTAAAGTTTGCTTTTTATTTTCTTCTCCTTGAATCACAGGTAAATTTAACTTTCGGGCCCGGGAGGCAACAACCGGATTGGTCTCAGTTGATAAAATCAGCATCGGAACATGCTTAGAATTTAACAGTTGAATCCCTAAACCATCAGCACGTGTACAATTTACAAATTCTTTGCCTTCTTCGCTGACCATGACTTTATTATCAGTGAAAATTCCATCGAAATCCAAAACAATCAGGGCAATATCCTTCAATGGTATTTTGGGTTTTGTTAAAAAGTTGAATAACTCCATTTGAGTCCATTTTTTGCGAATTTTAATCATCCTACTTAAAATCGCTTATCTGTTTTTTCTTATCTTATTTTATGAGGATTAAAAATTATCGTGTTTATGATAGAGGCATAAAAGTATAAATTCACTCGCCTTTTAGATTTGCTAAAAAATTTACCAACTCCCAACGTTCTTTCCCTGATAGTAATATGCTCTGATTTCGATTCAAAAATCCCGGCACGATCCTCATTCAAAATCATAAACTATATTTGAAACTATTACGGAGTGATAAAATGATATCTCATGCAAATTTAGAACGTATTATCCAAGGACGTAATATTTTGGTCACCGGTGGCACCGGCACTATCGGATCCGCCCTCGTCGAAAAAATATTAACTTATCAGCCTGCGGTTGTGAGAATCTTTAGTCGGGATGAAACGAAGCAGCTTGAATTATTGCTGCGTTTGGGAAATCCCGCCAATGTTCGATATCTGATCGGCGATATTCGGGATGCAGCCAGGTTAGGAACTGCCCTTGATGATATCGATATCGTTTTTCATGCGGCAGCCTTAAAACACCTGCCAGCCTGCGAATTTAACCCTTTCGAAGCGATAAAATCCAATGTGCTTGGTACCCAAAATCTAATCGAACAAAGCATCGCCAGTGGCGTTAAATTAGTAATCGGCATCAGTACGGATAAAGTCGTCAATCCCAGCAGTATATTGGGAATTACCAAACTGTTGGCAGAAAAGTTGTTAATCACTGCCAATTTTATTAAAGGGAAGCATCACACTACTTTTTCTTGTGTTAGATTTGGTAATGTAGCAGGGGCACGGGGTTCTGTTATTCCGGTTTTTTTGGATCAATTATCCCGTACCCAAATCCTAACAGTAACCGAGCCCCAGATGACCCGCTTTATCATGTCAACGGATGAAGCAGTCAATTTGGTTTTAAAAGCAGCTTCTTACGCCAATGGAGGCGAAATCTTTATATTTCTGATGCCTTCGGTAAAAGTAATGGATGTAGCCGAGGTTATTGCTCAACGCTATCAAAATATCACCGGGAAAACTGTGAAAATAGAATTCAGTGGTTTGCGGCCAGGGGAAAAACTTCATGAAGAGTTAATTACCGGTGATGAACTCGGTAATGTGTATCAATTTGAAGATTTGTTGATTTTGGCCGGTGGATCTGGGCATCTTCCACCAGGAACACCGGTGGATTTATCAAATCCGCCGATATTGTCTTCCAAGGACCAAACTTCTTTGACGATGAGCGAAGTTTTGAAGCTTATTCAAGCTGTTGACCATTTGAATGTCTTACAATGGGAGGTGTCATTTTGAACCCTTCAGCCGTAATCCCTTTATCTAGACCCGATATCACGGAACTCGAAATGGAATATGTTCATGAAGCTCTTGGTTCTGATTATTTAAGCGGCGGACCTATGGGTAAAGAATTTGAAGCTCAATTAGCATCGATAGCCGGAACCAAATATGCAGTGGGAGTCAGTTCTGGAACGGCCGCCCTACATCTTATTTTATTGGCGCTTGACATTAAACCCGGGGATGAAGTGATTACCACCCCCTACAGTTTTATTGCTTCTGCAAATTGTATTCTTTACGTGGGCGCTACTCCCGTTTTCTGTGATATTTCACCGGATGATTTTAATATCGATCCGGATTTGATTGAAAGTAAAATATCTCCCCGTACCAAAGCTATTTTGGTCGTTCATGTCTTTGGTTTTCCAGCACAAATGAATAAAATTTGCGCCATTGCCCAAAAACATAACTTATCGGTTATCGAAGATTCCTGTGAGGCAATTGGAGCGCGGATTAACGGACAACCGGTAGGCGGAGGCGGCATTGCCGGAGCATTTGCGTTTTATCCGAATAAACAAATTACCACGGGCGAAGGAGGAGTTGTTGTAACCAACGATAAAACCGTCGCCATGATGGCCCGCTGCCTCGCCAATCAAGGCCGTGAAACCGGCGATCACTGGTTAAACCATAAACATCTCGGTTATAACTACCGACTTGATGAACTCTCTGCCGCATTGGGTGTTGCACAATTAAAACGGCTGCAGGAAATTTTAGCATCCAGGGCTAGAGTGGCACAGTGGTACGAAAATGAACTACAAAGTGAGATTTTCCTTTCGACACCCGGTTCCCGAATTATGAAGAATAGTGTTATAAGTTGGTTTGTTTATGTAGTGAGATTTGGTGATTCCAGCATCCGGGAGATTGCTATGGGGTATTTAGCGGAAGCGGGCATTGAAACCCGGCCGTATTTTCCAGCTATTCATTTACAGCCGTTATACCAAAAAAAACTGGGCTATGCGTTAGGTTCTTTTCCAGTCACAGAATCTGTGGCTTCAACCACCTTAGCGTTGCCTTTTTATACCAAGATTTCCAAAGATCAAGTACACGAGGTCTGTAAACAGCTTAAAAACATCTTGCGGTTACCAGAAATTACATCCAAGTTTGATAACGGATAGAAAAACTTTAATCATGGAAAGGGAAAGGAGTTACTCCTGATGACAATCCCGGTTCTTAAGCCTTCCATTACCGATGAAGAAATACAGGCCGTTGCAGATACAATGCGTTCCGGATGGCTTGGTCTAGGCCCAAAAACGGCTGAATTTGAAGATAAATTTGCCCAATATGTGAAAGCCAAATTTTGTGTTGCCCTCAATTCTTGCACCGCTGCTTTACATCTGGTTATGGCTACCCTTAACCTGCAGCCCGGCGATGAGGTTATTGTCACCCCTATGACTTTCATTTCAACGGTTCATTCCATATCATATTGTGGAGCGACGCCCGTATTTGCCGATATCTTACCGGACACTCTCAATATTGATCCGGGCGATGTAGCAAAAAAAATTGTCCCCAAAACCCGCGCAATCATTGGTGTTGATATAGCCGGTCATCCTTGTGATTTAGATGAATTGATGGCGATTGCATCTGAAAATGGCCTACTCTTTGTTGAAGATGCCGCACATTCTTGTGGAGCAACATATAAGGATAAACCGATAGGCAGTATCGCCCCATTTACCTGTTTTAGTTTTCATGCAGTAAAAAATCTCACTTGTGGAGAAGGAGGAGCCATAACCGGTCAAGATGAGTGGTATCAAAAGTGGTTTAACGAAATGCGCTGGTTGGGAATATCCAAAGATACCTGGAAGCGTTCTGAAACCGACAATGGATATCAATGGAAATATTGGGTCGAAGAGCTAGGTTTCAAGTACCATATGAGTGATATTGCGGCTGCTATCGGTGTGGTCCAATTGAAACGGCTCAGCCAATTAAATCAAATTCGGCAATATATTGTTAGCGAATATGATCGGGCATTCCATGATATTGATTGGTTGACCTTGCCCCAAGAACGTCCTTATGTGAAGTCGTCTTGGCATCTTTATCAAATTAAGTTGCCCGACGAAACTTCTCGGGATCGGATGATTCATCATTTATTAAATGAGGGAATTACTCCCGGCGTGCATTATTTGCCGGCTCATTTACACCCATATTATCGCCAATTCAAATCGATTTGTCCGGTGGCTTCCGAAATTTGGAAACGCATTCTTTCTCTTCCAATCTTTCCTGATTTAAGCCATCACGAGCAAGAAAAAATCATTGACGCTGTTCTAAAATTTAAACCTTAAACCTTCCAAAAGGATGGTTCCTTTGAGTTCATTAACACGGTATTGAGTATAAACTAACGCATGGTGATTCTTATGACCTGAGTGACTGAAATGTGAAACACTTGTTTAATAATTCATCATCGATAGTTAGATTCGATAGTGTATCGGCTACCACTTTGCAAGCCCCAGGATGGTATGGATTATACAAATTCGGATCTAATTTTTTTTGGAAGCAATTTGACAATGCCAGGCGAATCTCCGATTCTTCTCCGTCAATATCGATCACATTTCCCGCCCGTACTCTGCCCTGCTGGCGGCGACCGATATTAATTACGGGAAGCCTAAAATAGGGAGCTTCAATAATTCCGCTGCTGGAATTGCCGATCATTACAGACGCCTGCGCCAAAATTCCTAAATAGAGACGCCGGGGAACATGGGAAATCCGGTGGATATCCGGATTATTTCGATATTCATGGATTGCCTCCAGAATAAAATCATGACCGGCATCGGCATTGGGTGAAAATAACAAACATTGTAACTTAGCTTCCAAAAGGACTTTTAATACATTTCGTAGTTGGCGCGCCGACCTTTCCTGTTCTTCCAATACGGGATGGAAAATAACCAGCACAAACTTTTCACTTAAAGAAATATCTAGGTATTTCTCAATTTCAGATCGGCTCACATCAAAACCTTCTTCAGCATCATCCAAACCGGGGACTCCGATTCGGATAATCCGCCAAGCTTCTTCACCGGAGGCAAGTATGCACTCCGCTGCCTCATCGGTCACGGGAAAATGGATGTGAGCCAGTTTAGTGATGGCATGACGCAATGATCCATCGATGGATCCTGATAGCTCCCCGCCATGAAGGTGAGCGGTTATAATGCGCATATGGGCCCCGGCAATCGCTCCTGCCAGCATTTCGCCCCGATCCCCTAACACCAGTAGAAAATCCGGTTCAATTTTTTCCAATGCCTGGGTTATTCCGAGCAATCCCAGGGCCAATGATTTAGCCATGGCTGCTTTGGTATCGCTTCTGATCAGCATATCGACTTTGGCTCCAATTTGAAAGCCATCAGTCTCGATATCATGAATTGTCCGCCCAAATTCCCCTGCTAAATGCATCCCTGTGACAATTAATTGCAGGGATAGATTTTCACGGCAATTAATTTCCCTTAAAACCGGTCGGTAAATTCCATAATCCGCCCTGGTCCCGGTTATAACGGCTATTTTTCGAACCATTTTTCCTCCTTTGTCGCCTTAAGTTTATTCAATAAGATGATGATAAAATTGAACAATCTTGTAATCATGTCACTTCTTGCGATGAATTTCCCGGGCCGGCGTACCGACAGAAGTAATGTCATCGGACACATCCGATATCACTGTGCTCCCCGCCCCGATAATTACCCGATTGCCAATATGAATTCCCGGGATAACGTTGGCGCCGATTCCAATGAAAGTATAACAACCAATTTCGATTTCACCGGCCAAATTAACTCCCGGACCGATATGGACATGGTCAGCCAGCAGACAATCGTGATCAATATTGGCGCCGGTATTGACGATGCAATCGGCGCCGATAACCACTGCGGGACCGATAAAAGCATGACCGCAAATTACTGTTCCCGGGCCGATGACCGCACTGGAACTTATCGTGGCGCTTGGGTGAATTAAAACCGGAAGGGCTAATCCGGTTTTGATCAATTGTGAGAAGAAGCCTTTCCGGACTTGGTTGTCACCAATAGCAACCACTGCCTGTTCCAACCGGAAATTCCTCCAGGAATGGATCAAATCATTTTCCGAGCCAATGATCGGCAGTTCTGAATATTGGTTGGTTGAAAATTTCCGATCAAAAACGCCACCGATTTCAAACCCTTTAACGGCCGTTAATAAATCGAATACTACCTTACCGTGTCCCCCCGCCCCTAAAATTCCGATTCGCATGTATTCCCCTTCTTTAACGGCATGGAGTCTAAAATCATGATTCCGTTAATATTCTTTAACAGGATTCATCAATAATATTTATTCCGGAAGGAGGAAAAAATGAAGTATCAGGAGGGAAATATCATCATCAGGGGATTAGAATTCGATGATATGAAGGATCGTTACCTGTGGTTAAATGATCCGGAAGTTACCCGTTACTTTACAAATTTGAGTTCCATTCCCCTTTCCAAAATGGATTTGGAAAAATGGTATGAATCCATTGGGCAAAAAAAGTCCCAGGAGATTCATTTTTCAATTTATACCAAGGAATCCAAGCACATTGGCGGCGCCCAAATAAAGTCCATTGATTGGAAAAACCGTAACGCAGAAATAGGAATATTCATTGGTGATAAAAACGAATGGGGTAAAGGTTATGGAACGGACGCAACACAATCATTGATTCGTTTTGGGTTTTCGGAACTAAATTTGCATCGGCTTTGGTTACGAGCAGATTCGGAGAATTTGGCAGCTCTAAAATGTTATCAAAAAGCAGGCTTTTTGCAAGAAGGAATTTTTCGCGAAGAGGTTTTTCGGAATGGTTGTTTTCACGATACAATTGTTATGAGCATCTTAAGTACTTGGACATCCCAGAAGGCTTGATAGTCGGAGCGCCTTCATGATTGTATAAAATATGAACTGAACATAAGTTTTAAGCATAATTTCTCACCGGATTTGAATAGGATACTTCTATAATCACCTTTAGCAGGCGGAAATATATATTTATAAAATTCTTCAAGGGTGGGAGAAAAATGATAGAAAACGTAACAAGCAAAAAACTGATGAAGCACCCTGATGACCGTGGGTTTTTTATGGAAGTACTAAGAAATGATGATCCCGTATTTAAAAAATTTGGCCAGTTTTCCCTCTCTCTTACCTTCCCCGGTGTTATCAAGGCATTTCATTATCATAAACTTCAGGATGATTTATGGTTTTTTCCGTTGGGTAATGCTCAAGTCGTTTTATTTGATCTTCGACCGGAATCACCTACCCATAGGGAGACAAATGTTTTTTATCTCGGTGAACATAATCCAGTTCTATTGCAAATTCCTGCAGGAGTTGCCCATGGTTACAGGGTTTTGGGAAATACTCCGGCAATGATTACTTATGTAACTACACAGTCGTATCAATCCAATAACCCTGATGAGTATCGAATTCCCTGGGATGACTCGACAATTGGGTTTGACTGGATGACACACAATAGGTAATCGATTCGAAACAACATTGGAGGGTTAACGATTTGCCTCCTATCTGGAACATCATCCTTGGAAGAAAGATGTCAAATCCGGGAGGGACCAAAAATGAACATTTTAATTACGGGAGCGAATGGTCAGTTAGGTAATGCGCTAAGAGAAATTTTAAAAAATGAAAAATTAAGCTTAGCAGATTTGCCTGAAATCGATTTGACCATTGCACAGGATACCTTGGACTATATCTTAACGGTTAAGCCGGAGTTGGTCATTCATTGCGCAGCAAAAACTAATGTAGATGAGTGTGAAATAAATCCGATTTCCGCTTATTTGGGAAATGTATTAGCCACTAAGAATGTAGTAAATGCTTGTCAAATTGCCAATTCAATATTGGTTTATATTTCCACTGATTACGTTTTTGATGGCTGTGAAAATCGGCCCTATCATGAATATGATCTATGCAAACCTATTAACGTATATGGAAAAACCAAATGGCAGGGCGAAGAGATTGTAAAAATGCATTTAGACAAATTTTTTATTATCAGAACAGCCTGGCTTTTTGGTGACATCGGCCATAATTTCGTTAAAACCATCGTAAAGTTTGCCAATGAAAGTAGGTCTTTAACCATTGTAAATGATCAATTTGGTTCCCCCACTTATGCCTTTGATTTGGCAGTGGTCATTGCAAAATTAATTCAAACCAAAGCTTATGGCATTTATCATATTACCAATACGGGGAATTGCTCTTGGTTTGAGTTTGCCGGACAAATTTTAAAATATGCGGGCCAAAAAAATGTTTCCTTAGAACCCATTACTTCAGAAGAATTAAATCGCCCCGCTCCCCGTCCCCGGTATAGCATTTTGGATCAAGGGGCTCTTAATTTGATGGGGATTACCATGCCATCCTATCAAGATGCTTTACAACGCTATTTCATAAAAAATTACCCGCTGTCATAATTAAAAAACGAATATAAGGTTAGGAATTTTAATGGTTAGTTACCAAGTTGATATTATCATCATCAATCATAACACGAAAGATTATCTATCGGATTGCCTTCAAAGTATAAAAAAATTTTCCGGCAATACGGATGATTACCGGGTCTGGGTCGTGGACAACGCCAGCAGCGACGGAAGTGTCGAGTTGATTAAAAACCGTGGTGATTTTGTTAACGGAATTTACAACCAAAAAAATCGAGGTTATGGACCGGCTTGTAATCAAGGAATCTCATCCGGAACGGGAAATTATATTTTTCTTTTAAATAGCGATACGATAGTTACAGACAAATGGTTGCCACCTCTGATCAACGGGTTATCTTCTTCCGGGGTTGCGGTCGTTGGTCCAAGATTAGTAAATCCCTCGGGTTTATTAGTCGGAGTCGGAGTCGTTGGAACCAATGCCCACCCAGTGTTTCGAGGCTGGAATGAACCCAATGAACCTGACCGTTACAATAAACAGCTCGAAGTATTAAGCGTCGGCGGCGCCTGTATGGGAATAAAACGTGAACTGATTCCCCAATTAGGCTTTTTCGATGAACATTATTTCCATTACTTCGAAGAAACGGATTATTGTTATAACGCCAGGTATCGTGGATATAAAATAATCTACTGCCCAGCAAGTACGGTTATTCACCAGGTATCCGGAAGCCTTCAGGACAAGCAAAGACTACGTAAATACTTTCGAGAAGGCGAAAAATATTTCCAAAAAAAATGGCGGTTGTTTTTAAAGGATCCCACGGAATATAGTTAATCTTCTTTAATTCGCAATCGAATAGACTTTTGGTATTTATGGATTTGTTATTATTCCAATATAGTTTTGGCACATTTTTCAATAATTGATAACCCATTACGAAAAATTGCATATTATATATCATCCTAAAAAAGGAGGGGATATAAATGTCGCAACCACTTGCCATATACGCGAGTATCCCGCCTGCAACAGCTCCAATTCCAAGTCCATTATGGGTAGGGACACAACCGGTAGTTGTTACCAATCCCTTTACATTTTGGCCTAGTCTGGATTGGACTGGCGATAATATCACACCAACAAGCGGTTATGGTGAAATACCTCAATACTTGTTTTCCGTACCGCAAGCAGATCCAGCCGTAGATACGGTAGCTACTTTTACCCGCCGTTTAACCGTGGGAGCCATTGGTTCAATATTTTCCGTTACAACAATACCACCTGGGCTCTATAATTTATCCTTATCTCATGCAGCAGATAATCAATACTCGGTTTCCGTAACTGCTACATTATTGGGAATACCTATAGCCTTAACACCGGTTGGGTTTAATACAAATACGCCCAGTCCTTTACAATGGCGGAATGTTAAAACATATGAATATCTCGCAATATCTTTAGTAACTGGTGATACCATCGATATAACTTCCACAGTGGTAAACTTGGCAGCGCCAGGCTTCACCCCAGATCAGAACCCGGCAATGTTCACCTGGATTACGCAATTTTTGATTCCGGTACTTGGGTAATCACCAGTCACTTTGGATTTTCTAAAAGAACAAAAAGAACCTCTTAGTATGAAGAGGTTCTTTTTTGTTCCTTTGAAAACCATCGGCTAGCCTATGAGTTGAAAAAAGGAATCCCCCCTTCCTAAAATAAAGGTTCGCCAACCGCATAAAAAGCAAAGGAGGATATCCAAATGTCGGGAAACTATGTGATTACAAATGCGTGTAAAGATCATATTCATATGTTGGTGAGTATACCACCGAAATTAAGTGTAGCACAATTTATGGGATATTTAAAAGGTAAAAGTTCGTGGCATGCAAACTTAAAATACAAATATGGGAACCGGCAATTTTGGTGTCGAGGATATTACGTGGATACAGTGGGACGCAACAAAGAAGCGATCGAGAAATATTTAAGGAATCCATTACAAGAAGACATAACTTCAGATCAACTAAGTCTGAAAGAACGATTTGACCCGTTTACGGGTGAGCCAGTAAAAGCAAGCAAGAAAAAATAAGCCCCTTTGAGGGGAAGCTTTGTAAAAGAAACGCGGTTGGCGGGCTTTATTTCAAAAAATCTTAAGACTTCGCTAGTAACGTGCCCTAGGGCGGTGCAAGCCACCCGTTTGACGGGTGGCCTTGACTAAGGGAATAAACCCTACAATGGGCCTATTACAACTTCTTTAAAAACCCGTTGGGGAAAAATGTCATAAAAAATTTTTCGCGGGATTTGTCAATTATAAAACCTTTATTTTCGGCCAAAAATTGCTGTAATGCTTCCATCGGTCCAGGACCAAAGTTTGGATATACAGGATGCCCGTTAATGTTTGTGTCTTCCAAAACCATATAACTTCCCTCAGTTACAAGCAAGGCATAAATGCGTAATTCATTTAGAACATGACCAGCACTGTGATCTGAATCTAAAATAACCAGTACCCGTTCGTGGGGCCTTATTGAATCGCGTACACTATTATAAATTTCCGGCGATACTGACGACCCGGTTAAATAAGTGATTCTTGGGTGTTGTGGCCTTGTTTTCGGGGTAATATCGATTGTTAAAATCCGCCCATTTTGTACCAAATCACATAGACTGGCAAGATAATAAGCGCTACCTCCATCCGCGGTCCCGGATTCGATGATGACGTCAGGCCTTAATTCAAAAATCATTTCTTGATAAATCCATAGATCTAAAGGACATTTCTGAATCGGCACTCCCATCCAGAAAGTATTTAACCAAGTAAGTGAATCATAATACAATTGGTGAAACTGATCACTGATCGGGTTATCGCCCATTATTCGAAGCCACCTTCCAATATAAACTTAATTTTTAATACATAAAATATTGTATGTTATGCACGATAATACGGAAGTGAAAAAAGCAAGAAAGTGCCGGAATAACAATTAATTGAGCCGATTGTTCATAAAGGGTTGTACTAATGGACAATAAAATTTCCGTAATGAAATAAGAATAGCTGACGGTTTTCCTCATAACCGGCCATACTTACATCATGAACTTGGTGCAAAAACCATGGCTCGGTTTGGCGGGCAACCCCAACATCATAACCGGCTTTAATAAATTCAAGACTCTGTGCGATATCATAAAAATGCCACCCTTTAAATATGTCCTCCCGCCATAACACATCGTATTGACTTATCATTGCCACTCCATCGATAACTTGTACCGTTTCATAGTCTCCCAACACTTCATTCCAGATAAATGGTGAACTACCCCACATAAATTTACCGTAACAAGCAGGAGCATGTGGCCAGTAAGCATCCGGGGGCAACTGTTTGGCTCCGGCCACTCCCATCAACCCCAGTCGGGGATGTTTTAAAAATATCATTAACATTTCTTTTAAGAAATTCGGATTGATTATCTCCATATCCTGATGTAAATATATTTTGTACTTTGCATTGGAGTTTTTCATGGCATCGTTATATGCTTTAGTCATACTGAAGGCATTTTTTATAACGCGGTTTTCAACAGTGTATCCGCCCGGAATATTCAGCTTATCGATGGTACGGAGTGATTGAAATAAAAGGCGATCATTATTGACACAGTAAATAAAACAAATTTTACGAGAATCAACCATTTTTTTCCTTCTTTCTCTTTTAAATAAAGTACTTAGTTAAAAAACGATTGGTATTCTTGAATAAATTTTAGTTGGGATATTTGAAACGGAAGCATTAAACTCAAACAATTATGAGCGCACCAAGGGACACTTTGCCTTGGGACACCTACTGTAAAACCTGCCTTAATAAATTCAAGACTCTGTGAAACATCGTAAAAATGCCATCCGGTAACTATATCTTCCCGCCATTTTATATCATATTGGGTAACCATAATCATACCGTCAATCCCCTGGACACTTTCATATTCACCAACGACCTCCGTATTGCAATTACAATTTTGATCAAAATATAAACATTTTCCATAAGTTTCTTTCGCTTCCCACCATATTCCATTTGTCGGTATTCGCTTGGCTCCCAATACTCCCAACAAACCCAAATTAGGATTTTTTTTAAACAAAGCAAGAATCAAATAAAAAAAATTTTCTTCCAGAATATCGACATCTTGATGAAGGTATAATTTATATTTTGCATTACTGCCTGCCATAGCTTGATTATATCCTTTGGTTATACTGCCGGCATTTGTAATAACCGCCTTGTCAATTTTATAACCGGAGGGAATGTTCAGTCTACACACGTGATTCCATGAATTCTGAAATTGTTGGTCATTATCAACGCAATAAATAAATTGAAATTTATGGAAGTCAATCAATCTCACTCCTCCTCTACCTAAAAACAAAGGATCTATTTATTATAGCTGCTTTCGTAAATTTTACCGTTCATTTATAAATTTCATATATATTTTATGTGGGGTGTGGAGATTTGCAACAGATATTACATTGTTGGGACATTTAAATAAATAAAAGTGCTTAACTAATGAACTTTTCAGTACCACATCTATCCTAGGAAATAGAAAATAAGTTTTTACATTCTTTTCGATACATATTATTTATACCATTGTATTAAATAACTTGTGGCAACTAGAACGGCATCACTTTTAACTCCTAATAGACATAATTTATATAATATCAAGGAGGAATGTTTAATGTCTCAACCTTTGGCAATCTATGCATCCATACCGGCTTCATCCGGGGCGAACTGGGTCACGACTGTACCGAATTTAAGTCCGGTTACAGTGACCACGCCTTATCCCCAATGGCCAAATATCGACTGGTCTGATGGCAATATTACACCATCACTGGGTTATGGTGAAGTTCCACAATACTTATGGTTAACTCCAATCCCGGATCCGAACGATAATGCACCAAAGTCATTTACCCGGCGTTTAACGGCCAGTACGCAAATTAATTTACCCAATATACTGAAAATACCGACAGGCGGTTCGATAGGCAATCAGTTCAGGTTCATTTTTTCCATTGCGGCGGATGACGAATACACTTTTCAAATCCTATTGAATGGTCAGTCCATAGCGGAAGAAGTCCCTACCACCGGGTATAACTTTCAAGTTCCTCTCCCGTTACCTTGGCGAAATGTTAAAACATTTTCATTTGGCCTTGGACAGAAACCAGTTGCGATTAACAATAATGATATTTTAGATATTCAAACTACAGTATCGAATTTACCACAACCCCCTGGAACTGATAATTTAGCAATGGTAACCTGGGTTTTACAGCTTTTCTCATGTTCGCTGGAATAGGATTATGCCAAGTCGGGTTTTAAATAGACTCTTGTCAAGTTGAAGAATAAAATACCAAGTTGCTTTCTCATTCGTGATAAATCTAAAAGCAACTTGGTATTTAGTATTCGATAGGGTATGGATACGCCTTCCAAAATAAAAGGGGTTTTCAACCGCCCACGTTTTATTTGTTTTCATGAAAGTCGGATTATTCATGACTTTCGCAAACAATCACTTCTCGAATTTAGGTGGTTGAGTTAATTGATGAATTCTTGATAATTGCGTATAAATACATCCCGTTGTTGGAAAAAACGAATGATATCATCTGATGAATTATTATAGGAACACCATGGTTCTCGTTGCATGGGAATACCTATGGTATAGCCTGCTTTAATAAATTCCATGCATTGGGCTGAATCATAAAAGTAGGGGTTTTTGAATAAATCTTCCCGCCAAGGAAGATCATATTGGGTAATTATAAAGATTCCGTCAACTGATTGTACCGGTTCATATTCACTGATTATTTCCTTGCCATAAATAAGAGGTTTTCCCAAAAAGAGGATTTTTCCGCATTGCTCGGTTGAATCACGCCAATTACCACTAAGCGGTATTTTTTTGGCTCCTATAATTCCCAACATTCCCAATTTGGGATATTTCTTAAACAAGGACAAAATATCCGGTAAAAAATTGCGGTTAATAATATTCATTTTCCTATGAAGGTATATTTTATATTTGGCATTGGAATTGCGCATAGCAAAGTTGTAACCTTGGGCTATACTGAAGTTACCTTGTAAAAATTTTTTCGTTAAAGTATATCCGGAAGGAATATTTAATAAATCCAGGGATTTAGAAGATTCTTCACATTCATTTTCATGGTTGGTGTAATAAATGAAAGTAATGTTATTGTTATCTACCATTTCATCAACTCCTTTGGACATTACGTATGGGTATTGTAATGCCTGTCTTTTTTAAGATCATTTCCAATCGGTGATAAAATGTGTGTTCACGATAAGCTCTTTGTTGTCCCGCAGTTGTTATTGATTCTCTTTTCTCCGGATGGTGGAGATATTCAATTATTTTATCCGCAAGGTCTATTGAGTCAGTAAAAGTAATCATCTCTCGGCCGACATTGAAACATTCCCATAAATCGGGTCGGCTGCTATCCACCAGTTGAAATGCGCCACTTCCCGCCAGGGCAAAAGTCCGATCGTTAGGGCTTGTTCCCGGAATTCCTTTGGAGTTCCCCGAAGGAGGATTTATTGGGTTGCGATGAATATTGAGATTAATCTTCGCTCCGCAGTAATATTTTTGAACTTCCCAAAAATCACAAATAACAGGAATGATAAACTTTCTTAAGTCCGGAACAAGCTCCTGACCCCAATTTCCGATTAATTTAACATTGAAATTTTTAATGGAAGGGGCAATCGAATTTAAAATCCGGATCCGATCCGGAAAAGCCACTCCAACCAGACAAAGGTCGCTATGATAAGACGGCGGAAATAATAATCGATTATGAATCCTTGGGCTACAACACCAGGGAAGATAAAAGACATTAGGACGGTTGTATTCATTCACGGCTTGTTTTTCAGTTGTAAAAACATAATCATAAGTTTCAACCATCCGCCCACGGTGGTAGTCAATCTCATATGGATCTTCCACTAACCATAAAACAGTGACCGCTCCTTTGTTTTTTGCATGTTGTACCAGATGCAATGGGGTAAATGTTCCATGAATAACCAATAATAGATCCGGTTTTAATTCATTGATAATCTGACTTGAAAGTTGAAAGGGATTAATTTGCCTGGCATCACAAACAAAATCTTTGGTCAACGTATCAAAAATACCATAAGCATACCGGGATTCAAAAGCCAAGCCGCCGGAATCAACAAAAAGAATTCTCATTGAATATTTTCCTCTTATAAGCATTTAATAGTCTAAAACCGAAATAAAGTATTTAATTATTATGGAACTATCTTATGAAAAATCCCTTGTTTTTGAAACATCGGCTATTGAAATATACCGATGTCAGACACACCATCCCCAGTAAAAAAACATATACTTAAGTATATTGCTATAAAGTCCCCTGTAGAGAACCTTTATGAATAACCATTGAAAAAGGTGATTGCTTTTGAGATTTTCGGTAATTATCAATTGTTATAATACCCTCCCTATCATTAGAAAGTGCGTAGATTCAGTAATTGAATCAACGGATTCAGATACTGAAATTCTATTAGTGAATAATCATCCGCCTTATCCGGAGGTTCAAACTTATTTAAAAGGCTACATTCATCAACGTGTCAAAATATTGGATCCCGGAAAAAACCTGTCCCATATTTTAGGCACCCAATTTGCTGAAAAGTTTGCCGGCGGAGAGTATTTGGTTCGGATGGATGATGACGCGGTCCTTCCAAAAAACAACTGGATCAATGCAATGAGCCAAGCGTTAAATCGCTTTTCAGATTTAGCATATGTAGGATTACCTTGGCCGGGTGTTCTTTTAACCGGTAACGACCGGATAAATACACCTGAATTCACACTGGAATATGCTGATGTAGTTCTTTTTACTTGCGTAATGTTTAGACGAAGTATCTGGCGTTCTTATTTTGTAATCCCTCAACAAGGAATTTACGGAAATGACGATACCTATTCCGCCCAAAAAGCCAATCAGCTTGGTTTAAAAAAAGCTTATCTTGTTTCTCATTGCTGTGAACATTTAGGTCGAACCCCCGAATGCGATCCTCTTTATGGGGCCTGGAAGGTATTTTACGCAATGAATAGTACGAATTTAGGCTTTGAGGCATGGCGAAATTTGATTTCTCAAATTAACCTCCAAGAAGAGAATTTATTGCGACAATTCGGGTATCCCCAGGATCAAATCGAACAAATAAAAACGGTATTATCCAAACCATATCAAAGATAAGTCTTCCGAATCTACATGAAAACTGCATGCAAAGAAGGAGGAATATTTTTTGAAAGTATTATTCGTAGACTCTGGTGGGCCCGGGTTCAATACTCGTTACTCTTATGATGTTTATTCAACTCTAGCAAAAGAGTTTAAATGCATAACTCGGCAAGTATCACCTCAAAATCTCTCTCCCGGGTTGTTAACCAGTTTTCATCCGGATATTTTATTGGTAATGCACGGTTCAGTTACATCTTGCCATCTGGTTCGTTTGGCTAAATCCTTAGGAATAACGACCATATTATGGATAATAGAAGATCCATATGAAATCGATGTCCACCGCGGAGAAATGGTAAATTCTTACGATTATGTTTTTACAAACGAACGATTAGCGGTCGGACAATATGCTAGACAGAATGTATATTATCTTCCATGGTGCTGTAATCCGGAAGTTCATCGAAGTTTAGTGGTTTCAAATAATTATCAAAGCGATTTGTGTTTTGTAGGAATGGGGTTCCGAAACCGGATTCGGATATTGAATGCAATTGCTCCACGAATTCAAAATTTAAATGTGAAATTAATAGGCGATTGGCAAAGTTGGGGCGAAGCGTTAGTTCCAAGCTTAAAACGATTTATCCTTCCAACAATCAATGATTTCCGGGAAGTGCAAAAATATTATAATGGTGCAAAGATCAATCTCAATATTCATCGTGACCCTGTTGACCCTCCCACAGGAAACACTTTAGGTATCGGAGCTTGCAGCCCAAATGATCGTACGTTTGCTTTGGCGGGTTGCGGCTCCTTTCAACTGGTAGATTATACCCGATCCGGCATCTGGGAATATTTTACCGACGGAGTTGAAATCGTTGGTTTTCATGATCCCGGAGATCTTGCCCAAAAGATTGACTTTTATCTTGTGAACCCGCAATCACGAATTAATATTGGCAAAGCCGCACAGCGAAAAGCATATTCATCCAATACATTTAAACATCGTTTGAATGAAATCTTCCGGGTTATCAACAAACCCATCCATCGTAACAACAACAAAAGTTATTCCAGCGAAAAGATAAACCAATCCGGCCAAGGTTTTTATTCCTCGCTTACGAAGAATAACCTGAACCATGAATTTCGGGTTCGGTCGAATCAGTAAAACTCATTTTATGCAGCTAAAATGTAAATTTTCTTCCTGGGGAAAAACCGGCAGATCATTTTCCATAAGATGTTCCCAACCAAATTCCCGGAGCTCATTAGCCCATTTTTTATTAAAATGCTGGTAACTAATGTTTTCTAATCTTTTACACTCAGAAATATCGCTGTGATTAAACGAAACATGACAAAAATGCTTGATGAGTACGTCTAGGGCCACCCGCAATTGATAACCGGCTTTTCGAATACGAAGGGATATGTCAAAATCATCGGCTCCTAAGGGCATGTTTTCATCAAAATAACCGATTTTTTCGATTAGACGCCGGTCGAAGAGAAATAAACACCCGATAATAAATTTCACCGGTTCGGATTGGTGTCGGTAAACGGTTGCAAACTTGCGATCAGCAGCCTCCAATTTGCTCGAATATGAAAGAGGTAAGGCGGCCTGCGGGCCGCCAATACCAATTCCTTTCGGGCCCACCGCTAAAGTATTTGAATTGTTCAATAAATGCCAAGATAATCGGGATAACCATCCTTTGGGTATTAAAACATCAGGATTCATGGTTACCAAAATATCTCCGCCTGATTGAGATATTCCTTGATTACAGGCTTTCGTAAAACCGAAATTGGACTGATTTAAAATCAATTTTATTTCGGGTTGCTTTATCTTTTGTAAAAAAGCCACAGAATCGTCGGATGAATGGTTATCAACTACAATAATTTCGTAAGGTATATCTGTATTGGTTTTTAAGTTTGTTAGACATGATTCCAAAAAAGGCCTCGAATTAAAATTAACAATGATAATACTGGCTTTCAAAATATTCCTCCCGTCAAGCCTTATTTTCCAGGAAACCAGGTTGCCTTTCTCCATCGTTCCAATGTTTTAAGGAAGCTAATTAAATATATTTGAAATAAATTATTTTGATTCCAGCTGCTGACCGCGATCAATGATTTTTTCAAAATCAGCAGCAATCATGCTCTGGTGTCGGATTTTTTGGCCTGTCCTCCCACATAGCAATTCCAGTCCCGGTAAGAATATCAAGAGTGCTTTATTCAGCATACAATAATAAGAGTCATATGATCTTCTTTGGGAGGGCTTCGGTATGAAAGGAATCATCCTGGCTGGAGGGATAGGGACTAGATTATCGCCGCTTACGGAGGTTATCAACAAACATTTATTACCCGTCGGCAGAGAACCCATGATCTGGCATCCTATAAGGCAATTAATTGAAACCGGAATTACAGAGATTTTAATTGTGTCATCCGCAGAACATATGGGACTCTTGATTGAGTCCTTGGGATCAGGAAACCGTTTCGGATGTGAACTGACCTTTAGGGTTCAGGAAAAGGCCGGAGGTATTGCCCATGCTTTAGCGATTGGGGAACGATTTGCGGGTGGTGATCAAATTATAGTATTACTGGGAGATAATATTTTTGAATATTCCATCTCTGCTTATGTTGATGATTTTTTACGGCAGGCCACTGGAGCGCGTATTCTTTTAAAGGAAGTCGACGATCCCGAGCGTTTCGGCATTGCAACTTTTTATAATGAAAAGATAGATTCGATTGAAGAGAAACCAACCAAACCTAAGAGCCATTACGCTGTAACAGGATGTTATATGTATGATGACCAAGTTTTTGATATCATCCGTGTGATTAATCCGTCAACCCGAGGAGAAATGGAAATTACCACTGTCAACAATCTTTATATCAAGCAAGGGCAAATGGAATATAGCTTTATTCATGGACGTTGGACTGATGCCGGAACCTACGAATCTTTAAATGAAGCAAATTATATCTTATCGGCCAATCATAATAAAATTCTTAGGAAAAACCCGCTTTAAAATAAATCTGTCGTTATTTCCATTAAAATTGTGATCTTTGCCAATATATAATAAATTATTAAAAGCCCGGAAGACCGGGCTTTTTTGTTATGTCACTCAATATCCAATTGAGTCCATTTCAGCAATTACATATCGTGCTGAAAGTATTTGAAGGATGAACGATGGTGATACCTTGAGTACAAGGCAAACGAAGATTCTCAACTTTTAAGGCTACTGTTTGCAAAATCTGCGAAACGGCCAAAATAATCTCAATATTCGTTAACCCTGTGCCGCCCTGCAGGAGAGCAATCGCTTGGTTTAAGCGATTGATAATGTCGCTTTTCCGGACGGCATTGATGGGTAAGGCCTGAACCGCCCCCTGAACTAATAGCAATTGATTTACTAAAGAAGCGGCGGCAGCTGGTGTTAAACTACCAGGGGTACTTAAGAAAGAATCTACAATTTGAGCTGCATTGGCAATATCTTGAAGAACTGAACATTTACTACTCATTGAATAACACCTCCGAAATCATCTTATGAAGATGATTATGATAAGGCGCTATTCAATGATATAAAAATGCAAATTTCCTGATATTTTCTGTTTTTTTACTAGGAGTTACTTGTTTGTTGAACTTTTAGCCGGTTTCTCCAATAGTCCAATAAATCTGCCAAAGTCTTTTCAAAAGGTATTTTAGGCTCCCATCCTGTTACTTTATTGAATTTTTTATATGTTCCTAGCAAGACCGGTACATCCGAAGGTCTGATTCTGGTTGGATCTATTTTAATATCAATTTTTTTATCCGAATAACTCAAAATAATATTTAAAACTTTTTTAATCGGATAAGAATTCCCTGTGCAAATTTGATAGACTTCTCCCGCTTTCCCTTTTTGCAAAGCCAACCAATAAGCGCAGGCGATATCTCTAACATCCGTGAAATCCCTTCTTGTTTCCAAATCACCGACATAAACCACGGGAATCCTGATACCAAGTTCGATCTCAGCGACCTGTTTTGCAAAATCCGATGCTACAAAAAGCTCTCCTTGCCGGGGGCCGGTATGATTAAACGCCCGAGTTCTCACAATATCAAGCCCATAACTTTTATAATATTGATACCCCAGCATATCCTGGGCTACTTTACTGACACCGTGGGGAGTAAGCGGTCTTAATTGGTTGTTTTCATTGATTGGAAGTTCTTCATCCAGAACCAAACCGTATTCCTCACTGGAACCGGCGATCATGATTCTGCAATCCGGCGAAATATTCCTTACTGCTTCCAAAATATTGATTTGACCTATTATATTGTTGGTAATGGTATCATTAGGGCTATTCCAGGAAGCCGGTACATAACTGTGTCCTGCCAAGTGAAATAAATACTTTGGCTTAACGTTTTCAATCAAATCTCGGACAGATTTGGCATCTCTTAATTCACATTCATAAAACTTAATACGATTTTCGATTTTTTGCAAGTTACTACGGTTACTTCGCCAACGCATCGAACCATAAATCTCGACCTCTTCGATAGAGTCTAAAATGTATTCGGCGAGATGACTACCGGAAAATCCGGTGATGCCAGTAATTAATACCTTCATAATTATTTTTGGCCCCCTTTAGAATAGATTTTTGCACAAAAATATACTTACTCGGAAAAAATGCCGTATAAAAAAATTCAAAATTAACCAAAAATCCAATGATTCGCCTCAGTAAATGTTTACGCAGTTGTCCTAAAGAAGAGAAGTAAAATATATAAAAAAAACCGGGGGCTAAACCCCCGGCATTATCACAGTCTCCGTAGTAACATTGGTCACAACCGTTGTTGGTGTGGCAATCGTATCGCCAACTTTCCGTAATAAAACAGTTTTTCTCGTTACATTAACTATCCCCGGACCGGAAACATCCGTTACAACATTGATATCTTCAAACTGTTCACCCGTCGGTGTACGTACCCAAGCTTGCACAGCAACCTTATCTTCTGAAATTCCAACTCCTGAAACATCCGTCACAACCGTAAGCATCTCGCCTTGTACTGAAAAACCGATCACGATTCCCTGAAGTACAATGGTTAAGTCAACGATATTTCCTGCTGGAGCAAGATGGAAGATAATATCTTCGACATTGACAACGGTATTCGTAATTTGGTTTGAGTTTATTCCAGTAACATTGATAAGAATTGAGAATGGCTTTTCCGTATTAGCAGTTCTGACAACGTTATCGTCACCTACATAAGTTGTTGTGATCATTAAAACTCCTTCGAGGACCACTCCTTCGGGAATAACATGGCTTGATAGATTGGAGACCAAATCGTGAACTTCTTTTACTTTGATAGCCCTCACCGGCAGGGGTACGGATGTCTGTACTATTATTTGTTGTGAATTCTTTATTTCATTGACTTCCGGATCAATGATGGCCGTTGTTACCACCGGAGTCGTCCATGTCGGAACAGGAGGAACCGGGGGCGACGGCGGTATTGGTGGTATCGGCGGAACCGGAGGCACTGGCTGTGTAATCCCCTGTTTCCCAATGACCAGCAATTGTTTTGTATTTTCCCCGACCACTTGCTCGATAGCATATAGTGGACCTACTCCGATGACAAGATTTAATTGAACCTGTTCCGTTACAATTGCGTTGATTGCGAAAATTACTTTTTGCCGAAGTTCTGTTTCCGATATTAAATCAAAGAAAACACCTTCAATTACCGTTTTGAGAACCACATTGTCGCCGGGCGCAATACCGTTGATATCGAGAAAGGCTGAGAACCGGACATCTTCGGCTTGGTGGTATTCAATATTATCGATTCCAATATAAAAAATTTGCTTATGGAGAATTCCTTGAACAATAAGTTTGTTAGGAATAACATGCGTCACCAAGTTCTTAAGACTGGCAAGGATCTCCCTTATTTTAACAGCAGGGCGATTCAAGAAAACGAGTGTCTCTGTCAATTCTTCAACTCTGTTTTCACCCACGAACTCATCTACTTTGAATAATGGCCCGGTACCTACCTCTACCGGTAATAAAACATTTTCAGTCACCTTTACAAAAAATTCAAGTACCGCTTTTTGATGAAGCAAAGTATCCGATAGCAGATTATAAAATATGCCTTCAATCCGCGGTTGAACGATCACATTCATTCCCTGGACAGCACCGGGTATGTCGACAAAGAAACTAAACGGTGTATCCTGAGCCTGATGCCGACCGATATTTGCCGTATCGATAAAAAAGATTTGTTCATGGAAGATGCCTTGAACAATAACCTTATCAGAAATCGTCTCAATGCTCAAATCACAAACGCTACCGACAATTTCATCAATTTTAATAGCAGGTGTCAACAATGTCAAATCCGACTCCACGAGTGTTTGAGTAGAATTTTCGCCAACCACCTGTTTTAAATAAAGTGTTGGACCGATACCGGCCGTTACGTTAATTTGAACTGTTTCAGTTACCTTTACAAAAACTTCCAGAATTGTTTTTAGAACAAAGCTTAACCCATTGGGTGCCAATTCGGATAGAGTATCTTCAATATTTGCTGTTACATTGCCGTTCATCCCCGGTTGAACACCGGGAATATCCATAAAAGTGCTGAAATTTTCCTCGGTGGCCTGATGATGAACGACCCCATCATTTCCCACAAAAAATATTTGCTGATGAACAATCCCTTGAACGATGACCTTATTAGGAATAATTTCAACGGTCAGATTAATAACTTTCCCAACAATATTCCGAATTTTAACGGCCGTTAATGGCAATGGTATTACCTGAGCAATTTCAACTTTTGAACTTTCCGAAAAAACCGGATCCGCAGATTCCGAAATTGTAACCGCACTCTCCAGTGACCCACTTGATTCTTCTTTATGATCTTCTTTTCTACTTTCGGCGATCTCCACCGCTTCGCCTGAATTCTCAACCTGACCCATGGGCTGAGATTCCGCTTCCTCGATTAATTCATCCACCATTTTAGCAATTTTATCGATTGTTAACTTTACGGTTTGAATCGGAATTTCAATGCTCGTCTGGTTATTGTCAACTTTTATATCATCCTCAATTTTTTCCTTTTTTAAAATGGTTTGGATTGAGTTTTCGTCACTAGACCGACTATCGTCGACTTTTATGTCATCTTCAGCTCTTTTTTTCTTTTTTAAAACGGTTTGGATTGAGTTTTCGTCACTAGACCGACTATCATCGACTTTTATGCCATCTTCAGCTCTTTTTTTCTTTTTTAAAACGGTTTGGATTGAGTTTTCATCACTAGACCGACTATCGTCGACTTTTATGCCATCTTCAGCTCTTTTTTTCATTTCTGGAACAGTTTGGTTTGAGTCTTGATCGCGAGTCTGAACATTGTCGATTTTTATATCATCTTCAACCCCTTTTGGCTTTTTGGGAGTTGAAGTTGTTTTCTTTTTAGAAGGTTTTTGGAGGTTATTTGAGTTCTTAAGTTCTTTAGAACCCTTCGGAACTTTCGGTTCTTTATTGTCTTTTGCCTCTTTCGTATCCTGAGAAATGATACTCAAGTTTCGTTTGGTTGCAGTTTCCGCTTTGGTTTTTGGACTTTTTTTCTTTTTAGATTTCTTCTTTCCTTCATCCTTGATATCTTCCGTTTTCATTCTTCTTGCCTTACCTCCCTTCGTTTCAATCCGGCAGAGAAATCTGCCGAATTTTGTATTTCTAAAAGGGTGCCAAATTTCTATTACAGTATATGCACTCGTTAAGGTATGTGCCATCGATTCGCTCTCCGATAAAATCCAACACCTATCTCAAAAAAATACCGCAATCAGATGATTGCGGCTTAAATTCTCATTCTTTACAGATGAAATATACGGTTTTGATCTTGCACAGAGGCTCTTTTTATCCCAAAAACAATTGAGTAATCATCGCGCCGAACGGGCCTCCACGGACTATCCCCACACCAATTTTTTTAAATTTCGGATTTAAAATATTCCAACGATGCGTGGGACTGGCAAACAAATAATCTTGCGCTTTTCGAACATTTCCGGTTCCGGCAAGATTTTCGGCCGCCCTTTCATATTCAATTTGTTCACGGTTCAGCTGATCATAAATGGTACCCAACTGTTTGGAATTATGACCGAAATAGTTATGGGACACCATATCCATGCTTTTTTCTTTTGCCAGCTTAATCAGAGAATTGTCAATGATTAGTTCGTTTAAACCAGCTTTCGCTCTTTCCTGGTTTATTAAAGAAATCATTTGTGCCTCCTCGCTGGATAAACCATCTTTTTCAGAATTCTCGGCCTCTGGATTCCCGGTTATAGCTTGCCTAAGAGTAGCCATGGAGGTGTTGACCACAGAATGCCGTTCTTTGTTGACAATCGAACTGTAAGTGTCGCTTTGAACATCAGCTTTGGCCAGAGATGGAAAAATTATAACAATCATAAGTGCGATGAATAGTGAACTGCCTGCAAAAATAATTCTGTGACTTTGGGTGTATGGTTTGTAATTCATTTTACCACCTATTCTGCAATTAACGTTAGTGTATAGGCTTGTCTGTTGTTTGAACAGCTCATCTGCAAATTTCTTCACAGACATTGCGATGCAATTTTCTGTAATCTTCCCCCTGTCCCTAAAAACGTTGCGCGTTTTTTTAGGAATTGTTCTACAATTCCACTTAACTATTTCGGTGAAATGTTAATTCTTTTTCCCCACCCAATTCCCTTTATGAAAAAACGGGAAACCGAGGTATTTCCACACTGGTATTCAATATTATGGATCTGTCCCAATAAGTGCTTTAATGTTAAAGATATACAATATATGTTGACGACCTTTCAAAGACGTTAAATATATTGTATATCTTATGGTTTGTTTTGAATGCTTTTATGACAGCCTCACCAAACGTTAGGTACTTTTCTGATTCACGTCAATAAGGCCTTCTCTGATTGCATAGAGAGCGATTTGAGTCCGGTTTGCAAGCCCCAGTTTTTTGCGGATACTTGTGATATAGTTTTTGGCTGTTTTTTCGCTGATAAAAAGCATTTTGCCGATTTGTCTATTATCTAAACCTTGGGCGACAAGTGGTAATATTTCTTTTTCGCGCGGGCTCAACCTCTCTACCGGATCAGGTTGGCTATTGCCATTCATTAACGGTGCCATACCTCTCCTCCTCCAACCAACTTCGCCCAGGTGGAGGAGTTCAATTTGAGACAAGTGCAGATATAAGGATAAAATTATAATGGTAAAAAATTTTTAATTCATAAATTTCCTGAATTCTATTTGCACAAATGATAGTCATTTTAGAATAGTCCTGTGCGAAGCGGTATACTTTTCTGATACATGATATGTCCGGTATGACATGGCTGTGAAAAACCAAAGACAAAATCCATACGAATCACTTACCTTCAGTTTCAACTGGTTGTTTATTCAATATTTCCTTTAAATATCGGGTGGCTTCCTTATTGATACGGTTATGGCCCGTTATACATACGTGTCGAGTAAATCCAGTCGCTAAAACCGGTCCGTTTTTTCCAAGATGGGCCACATATTCAAAAAGAAAAGAAGCGTTTTTTTCCGGGACAAAAGTTGTTTCAACCGAAATCAGATCGTCATACTTAGCAGAATTCAAATACTTAACTCCGCTTTCAACCACGGGGAGAAGCAAGCCCTTTTCTTCGCATTCCCGATATGTAAAACCTTGTTCCCTTAACCATTCGGTGCGGCCAACCTCAAACCAGATCAAATACACCGAATGATGAACAATTCCCATTTTATCGGTCTCCTGATACCTTACCCGAAATTCAATTGTTGAGTTCATATTTCCTCCATATTGGATCGATTATATATACAATAGATTTCTATATTATACATGTCCGCAATTCCTCCTCCAAAAAAACAACTGATTTGGCGAAAGTAGAAATATTTAACATTTATCGATAGCTTTTCCTTGATAAACTTTTATAAGCAGTGTAAAATGTTATATAGATATTGATACTGTAATAAATTCCATTTTCAGGAATTTTATTGACATATTCTTACAAAGCGATTTCGCATCATTATTTTTATAGAATCGAGGTTCATTGGATGACAGGAGAACAAATTGCAAAATTAATAATGGCAGGCAATGAATTGGGGAAATCACGCTCCATATTAATGGATCTTTTAAAAGAAAATGGTGATTTTTCAAACCGATTGGCAATGATTGTCGATAAATTAAAAGAATGTGAAGATGAGATTAGCAATATTCAATTTGGCAAATAAAAAAGCCCTGCTGGGCTTTTTTATTGCAAATATTTGGATGTGATGATCAACTATGAGTAAAAAAATAATTTTGGTTGGAGTATTACTATTTTTGCTTTTATTCATTACCGGTTGCGGTCAAAGGGTTTATTGGGTAATTTTTACCGCAATGCCGGAAGAACATGAGCAAATTCATTTAATTCGATCGGACGGCACCCGTCATTTAAGCCTTAAGGTCAGGTCCAAATTGCAGTTCAATCCCAGTTGGTCGCCGGATGGTAAAAAAATAGCTTTTGCGGTTATGGATGATGATGATAATACCGATATTTGCACGATTAATTTGGAAGGTGGAAAATCTCGTTTTTTAACCCATGGAGGAAGCAATTCCAGTCCCGTTTGGTCGCCGGACAGTAAAAAAATAGCTTTTGTTTCAAAGGTTGATGAATATCTGCAAATATTCGTAATCAATGCCAGCGGCAGTCATTTACAGCAAATCACAAATACTGCCGCTGATAATTGGAATCCATTGTGGTCCCCGAAAAATCATCGGATTATTTTTGTTTCCAATCGGGATGGCAATGAAGAAATTTATAGGATGAATACCGACGGGACCGGACAAACCAATCTAACCCAAAATAATTCTACGGATGATTCGCCTGTATTATCTCCTAACGGTCAATGGATAGCTTTTCGTTCCAAGCGGGACGGCAATTACCAAATTTATGTCATGCGAAACAATGGCACTGGCCTTTATAATCTTACTAAAACCGGCTTTGATGATGAATTTCCCGCCTGGTCACCAGATAGTACAAAAATTGCCTTCGTTTCCAAACGGGATGGAAATGAAGAAATTTATGTTTCGAATGTAAGCGGCAATTCAGTATCGCGGTTAACTGTAAATCCGGGTCCAGATCGTTGGCCGTCCTGGTCGCCGGATGGTTCTGAAATCGTCTATGCTTCATTTCGGGATACCAATTGGGAAATATGCAAGAACCGCCTTAATGACATCCGGCCAACTTTACTTACCCAGACACCATTTGATGAGTTTGAACCCTTTTGTGGGCCCTAAATTATATGGATCCCTATATTAGTATATTCTGATGATCAACTTTACGAAACATTTTCCATTGATTCCAGAAGATTGTTGAAAAGAATTTCCATTTTATCTTTAATTGCAATGATTTTAAATCTTTCCTCATTTGGAATTGTTTTTGCTACCTTTTGGAGATTCTCTACGAATTGTCCCAATTGTTCCTGAATTTCAAAGAAATCTTGTTGCAACTTGTCGGCTTTGGAAAATTTACTCTGTTCCTCATAATAAGTGACCACTGTTTTTTTAATAAATTCGCTTAAATTAATATTTTCCGGCAAGAGGTTAACTATCTGCAGAAATCTGCGATCCACCTCACTGCGGGCTCCGGCGCGAAGTCTGAATTCCCTGGGTTGAAGTCTTAATTTCCCCATCGCTATCTAGCCACTCCTTTATTCATTTAAAATATTGCTTGTATTGCAATTTGTATTATAATGAATAAAATTCGTTTTGACAATGGATTCCAACATCACATTATCGGCCAAAAATCACCGGAATATACCCTCTTGGAAACTCCGGTAAATTTCTCATGAAGTTCCTTTTGAGAAAAATTCCCGGCCGGGGGCGTTTTTACGTTCAATAAAAAAGGCGCCCCTCATCAAGCGCACAGAAGTACCTTTTTCCCACCAAAATCCAATGCCCGATTCGAAAAAATATCATTCGTAATCGGCCATTGCTTTGTCGCCCTTAAAATAAAGAGTGATTTTTGACAAATCCGATAAATTAAATTTTTCCCAGGTGTAATGATTACCATCTTTATCGATTACCATGATATCCCAATATGTTTCATCCCGGCCGGTAAAGGTGATATCGACGCTCTCTCCATCTTCCAGCACGTTTTGAAGAATATTTTCTTTCCAATCATCAGACTGTGTGGGAGATATATAGAGTTCTTCAATAGCAGTTCCCGTTTGATTGACCAGGGTGAAATCTTGTTTTCCCGCATATACGTTTGCCGAAACAGCTAATCCCAAAATAGCCGTTAAAGTTAAGATCCATAAAATTCTCCTCAAAATGTACTCTCATCTCCTTGCCCGTCAAAATTTGTAAATTATTATTTCTTCACCGCAGAACAAATTCCTCCGAACAAGTTATCAACCTAAGTTCTTCCGATGCGTTCTTCTTTATAAATCTTCCCTTGATAACTCCAGCGTCCATCGCCAAGACTCTTGGCGGACTTATCGTTACCGGCGATATCGTCAGTTTCTTTGTCAAATTTTTTTTCGTTTTTTTCTTCATTCAGCCCGGGAGCTTTTTCATTCATACCTTCCATAACTTTCTCCTCATTCATATCCTTCACTCACATAGCCACATATCCTTCTTCATCACTCATTCAGGCTATTTAGGGTCCTGCTCTAGATTCTAGTAACGTTTTCAGCTTGTGGACCGCGCACGCCTTGCGTTAAGTCGAAATGAACCTTCTGCCCTTCCTCCAAAGATTTGTAGCCTTCCATCTTGATTGCGGAAAAATGAACAAATATATCATCGCCACCCTCACGCTCGATAAAACCAAAACCTTTGTCGGCATTGAACCATTTAACCTTACCTTCCATTCCAAAACCTCCTTTAGAAATTAAAAATCAACTGAAAAACAGATTCTTATCGTTATTATTCCTCGACAGAAATAAGAATATCCTCGGAAAAATAGAATTTTTTACGGGATATCCTTTTATAATTCAATATGAATGAATCCGTCAACGCCTCCCGGGCAAAATCCCCCGTTCCATAAATGCAAGATAAATCCAAACTAAAAATTAATTCCAAAACAGAAAAAATTGATTATTCATTGATTCTGTGTTATGATATTGGAAAATAGAGGAAATTAACGACCCTTTCGAATATTTTCATATTCGCATTAATTTGGCCTAATGGTAACTCTCGTCCCAATTGGTACTATTCTGGAAAGATTGAGGACATCTGCGTTATACATTCGAATGCATCCTTTGGACACTTGCCTACCGATCGACCCCGGGTCATTGGTACCGTGTATACCGTAATGCGCTTTATTCAATCCCATCCACATGGCTCCATAAGGTCCGCCCGGATTAGGGGCTTTATTGATAATCCTAAATATACCGGAGGGAGTCTGATTTAAAATGGTTCCGATTCCAACCGGGTATGATTGAATAACTATATTATTATCCAATAGATAAAGCCGACGTTTCCCCAAGGAAACTATGATTGAATAGGCCACAATCATCACCCGTGAGTATGGTATGCATCATTCAAACCAATTGCTTTTAATCCACGAATTTGATTTTAAGAAGGTAGGCAGGAAGGATTTAAGCAGGCGACGTATAAATTACTCAACAATTTGCTTTATGACTGTTTTAATAAAAATACATACACAGAAAGAAGACAACGCATGCAGCAACCAGAAAAACGGATTAAAATTTTCGAAGGCTATTGTCCGGTACTGAAAGCAAGCCATACTATCCAAGTCCTCTATACCTTGACAAGGGTTGGTAATGAACCGCCGGTTTATGAAGCTTTTTCCTTTGATTGTGACAACATGGAAAATTGTACCGTGGAAGATTGTCCAATCGGAGCAAGAGTTGATGATTCGTTCGAGTTCTAATGATACACCGTGAAGAGGTCACTAAAAATGATGATTGAAACCGATAGGTTATTTCTGATTCCGTTAACAGTTTCTCAATTTAAATCATGGATAGAGAATGTCCCCTCTTTGGAAAAAGAGCTAAACTGTATCTACCGTGCGGAACCTATGGAAGGCGTATTTTTAGATATTGTAAAGGGACAATTAAAAATTCTTATGAAAGATGAGTCGAATTATTTATATCATAGCTTTTGGTTTCTCGTGCGCAAGTCGGACAGGATTGTTGTCGGATCTGCCGATTTTAAAGGCCTGCCTAACATCGACGGCGAAGTGGAGATTGGGTATGGACTTGGCAAGGAGTTTGAACATAACGGCTACATGACAGAAGCAGTTAAAGCTATGTGCCGGTGGGTTATGGAGCAAGAACATATTTCCCATGTAATCGCCGAAACCAGCATTGACGGCATTGCATCTCAGAGAATATTGGAACGATGCGGTTTTAAACCCTATAAACATGAAGATACCCTATGGTGGAAATTATAAGGGACTAACCATTCCATCAATATAACATTTATCCCATTATTGCAAACACTGCTCTTTAAAGCATTTCCAAATCTGTTGAAGTATTTCATAAAGAATTGCCTAAAATAATTGATGTCTGGTATATGTGTTCAGAAACACGTGGGAGGGACCAACCCAATGTCATCAAGGGATGATTCCATATTTTGTAAGGATTTTAATTGCCTATTTTGACCTCACCCCGCCCTCTCCGACGATGCAACTCAGAGAAGCAAATTCACGGCGAGGGATTTTAGAGCAGTAAACTTGGGCCTTTTTAAAGCCAAAATTTGAAGCCTGAAAGATTGGCACGAATTTCATTCGATACACCTCTCCCCGTCAAATCGCCATCTTTGAAACCGCGCGCGCGACTTCGCCGGGGAGAGGCCGGGTGAGAGGTCGGCATTTAAACCCGAGAGTTTTGGGGAATTTCTCCATGATAGCTTGATGTCATTGGGGACCAACCTGTCTCTCCCCCACCATCACAAAATAAACAGCCTAAAATTCGATCCGGTTTTTGTTTGCTTGCATAGCCTTATAGGCTTGCAGCTCACTTCGGATAGCAATCAATGCATCATTATATAGCTCCCCGCATTTGGAGCATATTAGTACCGGGACGCTTTCGACAACAATATCTTGGGGATCCAAACGATAAGTAACATCTGTTAAAATGGGAGAAGCCTCCCCTCCACAACTGCATTCCGTTTCTGCCAAAGTATAATCAAAAGGGGTATGGTCAATCATTTCCAATAATTCCGCGCATAATGGGGACGTTTTTTCTCCTTCGTTTATATTGGCTTTCAATAGGATAATATATTTGTCCTGTGAGAAACTGATCAATAGTTTGCCGCTGTCAATTCTACTCTCTGTCTGGTACGCTAAATGCTGATGAATTTCCTTGTCCTCCCGATTGAACCTGGCGATAACCCTTAAAATTTTACCGGTAGCTATCAAACGTTCCAGAGCAACTTTCCTGTGAATGCAAATCCGGTGAGGATCCGGTTGGTGGTCATATTGAGTAAGACTCGGAAAAAGCACGATTCTTTTTTCAATTAATTCTTTTACCTCTTTTGTAATATCAAGCATCCGGTTTTTACCGATAATTTTCTGGATGGTTTTCAAAATGGCTTTTGCTTGACGTTCCTCAATACCAAACTCAACCCCTTCTTTCTCAATCATCGATGAATTTGCCACAAGAGTTAAGAATTTTAATTTGGAACGTTGTTCTTTTGAAAGCTGAATAAGATCTTCAATTTTTCCCTTATAAGTGATTTTATCATTACTTACAATTTCAATTTCCAACACTTGTCAGACCTCCAGGAATAGTGTAATGAAGTTTTATGGTACTTCTTGTTCTTTCAATAAGTTCCTTCATAAAAAATAATAATTTGGCAGAAAAATCTCTTTTATCAGGGAACATATTGTTGAATGCCCGGAGGAAAGTTCAATGAAATGAATTTCCGGAGAGTTTAAAACAAGTACAATGGATTGGCTATGGGGTGGAATCATGGATGATCAATACCGGGGAAAAGGCTGGGGAAAATCAATTGCGCGCCTAACCCAAGAAAAGAAATATTTGGTGTTTTAGCAACCCGTGACGCCCATGGCTTGGGTTATATCAAAAATATGGGTTCAAACGGACCGGAAAAACATATAAGACGTAATCCGGACTAAAAAAGAAGCCATCGCAAACGAGTTTTGTCAATCCGCTCGATAACTTATCGCCCCAAAATAGGCAACAATTTATCAATTGGATATCTCCCCTCCGAAATTTACTTTTGCGACAGCCTTTTTGATTATTTGAATCCGCTCGAAAAGATTTTCACCCTTATCTCGTTATCTTCTGCCGCTAATTGGAATGCATATGTCCTGTCCCCGTTGAAGATTGGCATTGGGGTTGGCGGCAGCCAGTACATCCACGGAAATTCCATTTCGTCTCGCTAAGCTGCCAAGAGTGTCCCCCCGTTGAACCGTATAGGACCGGCAGCGGTGCCGGTCGGGCCGCCCCTGATAAGGTTGACCGTAGTACTGGTCTGGTTGACCATATTGATCAGGTTGACCTTGATAAGGTTGACCATACTGACCAGGCTGACCTTGAGATGGCTGACCATACTGATCGGGTCGATTATACATTGACATTTGGTTATATCTCCCCATTCTTTAAGAATCTTTACTATTATAATATGGAGAAAAAGGAATGCTGATAATTTTTAAAAGCATATTTTTAATGGCATAAATACTTCTGCCTTCCGGCCCAAAACAAACGTATTCAGACCCTTTCCATTGAAAATTATTATCAATGGATACCAACTGCGCATTTTGTTTATACTTATTTTTATGATGGACAAGAAATAAAATCTTGTTTGATTTGGAACGTCGTTTTTTTGCCCGAACGGCTGAACTTTTCGTGGTGCTGATCATCTTTTTGATTATTTTGATTCTCCCTCTCAACTTTTCGAATTTTACCTGGAATAATCTAACTCCGGTCTTGGCAAACGGATTCGGTCCGGTGCTGAAGGGTTTATGGGTCCAATTCCCTTATACGCTGGAAACCATTTTATTTATGGCCTTATGGCTCCTCTGTCTGAATAGACGCCAGGACGGCCTCCGTGCAATATTATTGGGCATGCCGCTGGCCGGAATATTGTTAACGGTTTTGGTGGCAGCCAACATTGCTTTTACCGGAAGCACTTTGACCGCCCGTTTTATTTTCCCGGTTTTTTACATGTCGCGCTACATCTTCATCGGCAATTTCCTTACGGGTATGGAAGCTATGTTTATGGTTTTATGGCTAATATCAAGCTATCTGGAAATCCTCGTTTTTTATTATCCATCCGTAGTCGGACTGGCACAGTGGCTTAATTTAAAAGAATATCAACCATTAATCGTGCTGATGTTGATTACTATCATCCTAACCCTATTACCCTCCAATGTCATCGAAGTGATTAAACTTGATACTCTAAAAAATCCCATCATCATATTGCCTTTGGGTTTGTTGATCCCCATTACCTGGCTTGTGGCAGTGGTTCGAAAGTTGAACCGTTCATAAATTATGGGGATGATTTCATTCTTTTATCCTTAATGCAATCCGGGAATATTCAACATATGTTATAGTAGAATCTTTCGCTGGGAGGTGTATATGGATGGGATTCGCTGACGGCGCCGGTGTAAATGCTGAATGGTTTGGGGGCGGCGGTTGTCTTTGCATTATTCTGATTCTCTTACTTTTCTGCTGCTTCTGCGGTGGTGGCCGTTTCATTTAATGATTCAGCAAAATCAATTCAAAAAAGGATGCCTGTTTATGGGGCATCCTTTTCATTCGGTATGAGCACAAAAAAACACTTCCGAATAAGGAGTGAGGTTTTTTGATATTTAACAAATGGAAATAACTCCCATCTTCTAGAGGATTTGTCGGATTTTTGCAGAAATATTTATAATTAAAAATCAAAAAAATGATGTTAAAAAAATTATCAAAAGAGCATACATTGCTATATCGACTATCCAAAACATAGGGAGGTATTTATATTGAATGTAAAAGATGCACTGAATACCCGCCGTTCGACCAGGGCATTTCTTTCCATACCCGTTGAGAAAGATAAGCTTACCAATATTTTTGAAGCGGCCGTCCGCACTCCCTCCTGGGGAAACACACAGCCCTGGGAAATATTTGTTGCCACAGGCGAAACTTTGGACAAGATCAAGAAGGGTTATCACCAAAAATACGCCAGCAAAGCCCCTGCCGCCCCGGAAATAGCTCGCCCCGCCGAATGGACGGAATCCGCCAAAAAACATCTGCAGCAGCTTCACCCGGATATGGTGCGTGACTGCGGCGAGGCCGTAGGACAGTTCGGGTTGCTCAACCAGACTATGTTCAATGCCTCTGCTGTCATTTATATTTGCATGGACAAGATTCTTTCGGAATGGTCTCTTTATGACATCGGCGCTTATTCGCAGAGCCTGATGCTTGCCGCTATCGAGCAAGGCCTTTCCACCATACCCGCGATAACGCTGGTGCTTTATCCGGACGTTCTCCGGCGGGAATTGAAAATCCCGGATAATCTGAAAATTACCATCGGCATTGCTATCGGTTATGCCGACAAGGAGAATGGAATCAACAACTTCGTCAGCGGCAGGAGTTCCCTTGATGAAACCGTGCATTTTCTTGACGAGGAAGGGAAATAAGTTATCTTACAAATGGTGCTGGATTGGGATTAAACCGGTCAAAAATATAAATCAGGCTCCAGGGGGGCGTGGGTGAAAATCCTGATGTCCCATCCTACCCTTTTTGGGCCCCTCAATAGGTTAGGAATAGATTAACGGTTTATCCCCAAAAAAACGGCAAGAAGCTTAAGAGATTAGGCAACATGAGACGGCATCCAAAAGAGCCGTCTCTAGTATTTTTGAATTAAATATATGAAAATTTAAAGGAGGGTTTACTATGGATTTTATTGATGAAATCAAACAATTTTCCTTAAAAGTTCAGGAACTCAAAGACAAAGTTCAGACTGAGGAAGCAACAAAAATTTCACTCATTATGCCATTTCTTCAGTTGCTTGGTTATGATGTATTCAATCCCCATGAAGTAGTGCCCGAATTTACGGCAGATATAGGAACAAAAAAAGGTGAAAAAGTCGACTATGCTATTTTCATTGATGGTAAACCCTCTATTTTAATTGAGGCAAAGCAAGTTGATGATCCACTGAAAGCCCATGATAATCAACTATATCGATACTTCTCGGTCACCGAATCAAAATTTGCAATTTTGACCAATGGAATTTTGTATAAGTTCTTTTCCGACATCCAGGAACCCAATAAAATGGATGATGCTCCTTTTTTAGAGTTCAATCTCCTTGACATTAAGGAACCCTTGGTCGCTGAACTAAAAAAGTTCAAAAAAGAATCCTATAATGCAGATGAATTATTCACTGCTGCTACTACTTTAAAATATACGAATAAAATAAAATCAATATTTGACGAAGAACTGAAAGAACCCAAGGATGAATTCGTCAGGTATTTCTTAAAGGAAATTTATGCAGGAAATGCGACAAAAAATGTCATCGATAAATTTAAACCCATCGTCAAAAAAGCTCTCAATCAACATGTTAGCGACCTAATGAATGAAAAAATCAAATCGGCATTGGAGTCTTCAGAAGCAGAATCGGAAGCGGCTTCCGTTATTGAAGAAGAAATCGATCAACATGAAGAGAAAAAAATCATCACAACCGCTTTAGAGTTGGAAGGATTCTTTTTGGTGAAATCAATTTGCCGCGAAATCATTGATCCAAAACGCATTACATACAAAGACACTCTCTCCTACTTCAATGTTCTTTTTGAAAACAACACTTGGAAATGGATCTGCCGTTTATATCTCGATGGCAAAAAGAAGTATATTACAATTCCGAAAGATGATACAGAAGTCAAATATGCAATTGACAGTTTAGATGATATTTATGGACATAAGGATGAAATATTGGCTAATATTCAGAAGTATATGAATCAATAGGTTTTAATAAAAAATTTAGAATGAAAGCCAAACAGAACTAGTGTTCGCTGCGTTTCTATGATATTATGAAAGGGGAGTTGTTGGACTTGAACTTCCACTGGATATTGACCCGGAATCGGCTGAAGTATGGAATGCAACGGATAATCAAGGTCAAGGCGATACAAAATGGAAAAGATATGGGATAGAGTCTTACATATGTTTAAGGCTATATTATGCTGCTAAGAAATCCATTGAACTAAATGCGGCTGTTGTGTTCACTTAAAGTACAGGGATTGAAGAATGATTGAGGTTTGGCGGTTCTCCCCTACCCTACAGATTATTGATTTTGGAGGGCTTAAGTTATGCGAAAAAAATTATTTGGACTCTTGGCTTTATATTTGTTCTTTTCTATTTTCACAAACATTTCCATTGCACAAGATTTTCTTACTAGTGAACAAATCAAAGAAACAATAAAAAAAGAAGTCGACAATGGACGCAGTGCTAGCATAGTTGTTGGAATAATCAATGAACAAGGACAAAAAGTTATTTCTTATGGCAAAGTATCCAGGGATAGTAAGGAAGAAGCAAATGGAGATACTTTATATGAAATTGGCTCTATTACAAAAACGTTTACTGCAATTATACTAGAAAAAATGGTGGAACAAGGAGATTTAAATTTATCTGATCCTATTTCGAAGTTCCTGCCTAAATCAGTAAAAACACCTACAAGGAATGGCAAAGAAATAACTTTACTTGACTTAGTAACTCATCACTCTGGTCTACCCAGGCGTCCGGATAACATGAAACCGAATCCCAATAATCCATATAATGATTATACTGTAGATCAACTTTATAACTTTTTGTCTTCCTATCAATTAACACGCGATATCGGTGAAAAATTCGAATATTCTAATCTGGGATTCGGATTATTAGGACATATATTGTGTTTAAAAACAGGTCTGGACTATGAAACTCTAGTCCATCGTTACATTTGTGAGCCATTAAAGATGAACAGTACAGTTATTACGCTTACTCCCGAGTTTAAGTCAAGAATGGCTACCGGTCATGACAAAAAAGGCATGCCGGTTGAAAATTGGAATCTTTCCACTCTGGCCGGTGCTGGAGCTCTCCGTTCAAATGCCAATGATATGCTGATTTATGTCGGTGCAAATTTGGGATTAATCAAAACTAATTTGCTACAAACAATGCAACAAACTCATATAAAGATAGCTTATGGAACGCCTTATTACAATATTGGTATGGCTTGGCTCATTTCAAAGAGGTTTGGGAATGAAATTATCTGGCATAATGGTTTAATGGGGGGATTTCAAACTTTTATTGGATTTGATGAAAAAAGCAAAACAGGTGTTGTTGTTTTATCTAATTCGGCAAATAGGATTGATGATTTAGGATTTCATTTCCTTAACAGCTTTATTCCAGTTAATGAGTATCATAAAGAAACTAATTAATAAAAAAGTAAATTGGGGCAAATTGTTATTTTATTAAAGTTCAAGAGATCGTAGGTTCAAATTTCGTCTCCCCTACCCTACCTATGGACTGTGTAAGGAGAAACCATTGAATCAAAAGGACCATATAAAAAAAGATAATTATAAAAGTAATTTCCTTGAACTGACCAAAATAATAAATGAATGGGACCCAATTGGGTTGATCTCATGTAGCGCTCCAGAAGATGAGTATAGTTGTGTAACTGAAAAGATTTTGTCTATTTTATATAAAGGCGGAGAAACTGAAGAAATCAAAACCTACATATTTAACGACATGCGAGAGCATTTTGGGCTTAATAAAGAAATTAAAAAGGATTATATAGAAAATTACAATATAAAAATTGAAAATGTGTGTCAAAAAATATGTTTTTGGTTTAAAAATAAAAAATAAATTGTTTTTTATAGCTAGCTGGCAACTTCATATAACACGGCTTTTGCTGCTTTGCACACAGATTCAATCCTCCATCCCCTACCCTTCCTATGGACAGGGAGTGGAAATGGAGTTATATATAAACTTCAAGAATACAACGCAAAGAAGCTCCACCCTGCAAAATAAAAACGGATTTAAGGAATAAAAAAGTGCGTAATATTGTAAATGATGAGAAATACATGAAAGAACGGTCAGAAATAAATCAATATTTTGGTGAAGAATATTTGAAGCCAATGGAAACCAAGAATATCATTTCTCCTTCAGGTACATATGCTTTAAAAATCTATTATTACGAACATAAAGAAGGAAATATAGTATATGCCTATTCAAAAGGCGTCCTTAATTGTAAAAATGGAAAAACCGTTGAGATAAAAAGGAATTATGATCACTTTCAATTTTGTTGGATTGAGGAAAAAGATTATTTCTTATGCGGTGCAGATTATCAAGGATACTCTATAGTAGATTTAAAAAATGGTGAACTTAAACATTATGTTCCTGAAGAGTATTATCAAGGTATTGGTTTCTGTTGGGTTCAGGTTCACTATTTACATGATAATGACATTATTGCTGTTGAAGGATGTTATTGGGGAGCCCCATATGATATTGTTTTTTATGACTTTAGTAAACCAATGGAATTACCATATAAAGAACTTTTAAGGGTTGCAGGTTATGATACGGCGATTGGTTGGAAAAATAAAAGGTTATTTGAATATTTCGATGAGGAAACCAAAGAAATAAAAGAAGTAAGGCTTTGATGGATCTCCATCAATCCCCTCCCTTACCTATGGACTAGGAGTGGAGTGGGTATTTCTGATAAGTGCTAGTTAAGTAAAGTCCCCACCTAAATGGCTTCGTGACGCCATGCTTTTCCCCCGATTTGCCAGACACTCAGTTAAGAGTATAAAATATAGACATTAAGGAGCTGAGTGAACTAGTGGTAAACCGGAAGATTTATACAAAAGAATTTAAAGAACAAGCTGTACAGTTAATAAAAACTAGCGATCAACCTGTTAGCAAAATCGCTAAAGATCTGGGGCTCAACGCCAATATGCTTCGACGATGGCGTGATGAGTTAAAAGAATTTAAAGATTGTAGTTTTCCAGGGCAAGGTCATCGTCAGCCAGGGACCGAGCTTGAAGAAGAAAATCGTCGGCTTAAAGAAGAACTCCTTACTGTTAAAATGGAGCGTGACATCTTAAAAAAAGCGGTGGCCATCTTCTCAAAACCCCAACAATGAAATATTGGGATATCAGCGAGACAGCTAAAGAACATAAGGACTATAGCATCCAGAAGATGTGCCAAATACTTAAAGTCTCGCATAGCGGCTATTATCAATGGTGCAATCGTGGCGATAGCCGTCACAAGAAGCAAGATCTTGAACTAAAGATAAAAATTAAAGCCATTTATGAGCAAAATCAAAAACGATATGGCAGCCCTCGTATTCATAGGAGCTTACGCTCGCAAGGAATTCGGTGCAGTCGCAAACGTGTTGAACGGTTGATGAGAGCAATGGGTATTAAGGCAATCCATAAGCGACAGTTTAAAGTTACTACCAAATCGGACCATAATTATCCGGTAGCTCAAAATATTCTAAGCCGTAATTTCCAATCTAACGGGCCTAATCAGAAATGGCTAACTGATATAACATATATTCGCACTTTTGAAGGATGGATGTATTTAGCCGCCGTCATGGACTTATATTCTCGCAAAATAGTTGGTTGGGCCATGTCAAAAACGATGACGGCTACATTGGCTACAACCGCACTGGAAATGGCTATTTATCGTCGCCATCCTTTAAAAGGGCTGTTACATCACTCCGATCGCGGAGTACAGTATGCTAGTAAAGAATATCAAGAACTATTGAAGAAACATGGAATGGTATGCTCTATGAGCCGTAAAGGTAACTGCTGGGATAATGCTCCTATGGAAAGCTTTTTCAGTACCTTAAAGGCTGAATGTATTGCCGGAAAAATCTATCTGACTAGAGATCAAGCCCAGCGCGCGATTTTCGAATATATTGAGATTTACTACAACCGGAAACGGCTTCATTCCGCAATCGGTTATATAATCCCGGAATTTTATGAAAATCAAAGAAAATGCGCTTAATTCGGTGTCTAATCAACCGGGGGAAGACCA
>JAEVYU010000048.1 GCA_023392595.1 Bacillota bacterium
ACATTATTTCCCTTTCTCCCTTGTGTGATTGCATTTCTCCAAACATTTTTTTCATTTCTCCCTTGTGTGATTGCATTTCTCCAAACATTTTTTTCATTTCTCCCTTGGGTGATTGCATTTCTCCAAACATTTTTTTCATTTCTCCCTTGGGTGATTTTCAGAAATTCAGCATCAAAATGCCGGGTCCGGGGAGTCCAAAAATTCCCTCCTCTGGCTTGATTTTCCCCAGTCATCGGGTTGAAAACCGTTGCTGTGATCAAGGCGCGTGCTCCCTATAGCAATAAAAAAAGGGAGCCCAGTTACTTACCGGACTCCCCCAAGGTTGCAATGATTATTTCGGATGTTTCCCAAACCATACCGCTACTGAATCCGGCAAACAGTCCCGTTCAGGGTGAATGCGGTGGGTTTGGCATTCTGCCCATTATAGTTCAGGTTAAAGCCAAAGTTCAGGCTGCCGCCATTGGCCGGAATGTTTGCGTTATATGCGGCATTTTTCACGGTGATGGATGCTCCGTTCTGGGTGTATGCGGCGTTCCAAATATTGGAGATCGTCTGATTGCCCGAGAAAATCCAGGCCAAGGTCCAGCCATTCACTGCCGTAGTGGTATGATTGGTGATTTTTACATCGACCGTGGCGCCACTACCCCAATCATTCTGAACCGTATAAACGACTCCATAATCACCACTTGGCGTTGGCGTTACAGTGGGAGTCGGAGTTGGAGTCACAGTCGTTGTTGGCGTTGGAGTCGGGGTTGACCCGGTAAGGCTTCCGACAAAAGTGGTGACACTTTGCGCATCAAGACTCAATGGGAAACTTCCGTTGGAATTTATGACCGTACCGTCGTTTTGAACATTTTTGCTTCCTGAGGTTGTATATTTTGTAAATGTTTGAACCGTTTCACCATTAACGGTTAGGCTGAGGTTTTTTGAAGAGGCGCCTCGGTTTACCGCCACAACCACTATTTTCTGATCACTTTTATATGCCGACACATAGACATCCGTCGTTGGGTTTTTGGTTGCATCAACGCGCACATATCCGGGCCGGATGAACTTGGAGAATTGGGCCATACAATATCCGCGCTTACTGACTAACCCGTTTTCTTTAATCATTCCGTAAGAGCGGCGGATGTACCACCAGACATAAGCGTTAAATTCCGCCTCAACCATGGAATTGTGAATGTTGTAGGCGACGTCAAGGGCATTGGGCCATGAATCAGCATCACTGGTACTGTCGGTATAAACTTCCGTCATCCAAAGTTCTTTCCCTTGTCCCTTTTGCTTGAATAGAGGGTATGGATAATTACTTAACGCAGTCCCATACAAATGAGCACCCAGAATATCCATATTCGCCAGCGCACCCGAATCGTTTAAAATAGGATCAGACATTGATTTTACGTATTGAAACGATTCGGGGGCGATTACCCGGGTTTGAAGGCTGGCGGCATTCTGTTTCAGATAATTGACGATTTCCGTTGCGGTCCACCACGTCCAATCATCGGCGTAATCAGGCTCGTTTTGGATCGATATGGCATAGAGATTAACCCCGTTTTGTTTCATATAACTGATAAAAGAATTTAAATGGTTGGTGTATGCGCCGTACTGGTTATATCTGAGCCGTTTTTTTCCGTTTACCACTTCAGTCATACTGCTGGGCGGATTCCAGGGAGACGCAAAAACGGTGGCGCCAAGCGCAATGGCTCTTTGAGCTGTGGCAATTTCCCGGCTCCAATTATTGCTATTCTCATCAACAAACATTCGCAAGATTGACATGCCGATTTGTCCATCATTATTCCCAAAGGCCGTCGTTCTTTGACTTTCTGTCAAGTCGCCAATCCAGGCCGGATGATTCATCCCTCCAAAACCTTTGATAGTCTGTTTGGTAGCTGTTGCATTGACGGTGATATCGCCGGCGGCATTAATCGGGGCTGTGCCATTAAAAGCAACCATTGTCATAATGGTGCAAAACAAACCGATAAAAAGTAATTTTATCATTCTTTTAAACATGTTTACTCCTCCTCAAATTTTTCATCGAAATCGTTAAGAAGTCAAAATCTTCATTCTCTGACAAACTGTACTGAAGTTTATTATTGTATCTGGCAGGCGATCCCGTTTAAGGTAAAACCGGTAGGTTTTGTATTGGTCCCGCTATAACTGAGATTAAATCCAAATGAAACGGAGCCTTTAGCCGGGATCATGTTATTATAGGAGAGATTTCTTACAGTTACGGCTCTGCCGTTTTGGGTGTAGGTTCCATTCCATATATTGGTGATTTGTTGATTGCCTGTGAAGTTCCAGGCTACGGTCCAGCCATCAATCGCCGCCGAACCATTATTGTTTATGGTAATACTTACCGAAGCGCCGCTGCCCCAGTCGCTTTGGCTATAATTAACCGAGCAACCCGTGGGGATAGGAGTAGGAGTTACGGTTGGCGTTAGGGTTGGAGTTGGCGTTGGCGTTGGACCGCCGGAAATCATCGCTAAGGTAAAGTAAATACCATAGCGATCCGTATATCTTTGATAGTGAGGAGTGAATACCAAACTATTGTCGGCATCGGTATTCCTTAATGTGAACTCTACTTTTCCCGGTGTTTGAACCAAATTGGTCTTGATATTGCTAAGCCAATGATCAATGTTGGAACTGATTGAGTTATAAATATTGATGGTATCTCTCACCGTAACATTCTTTGTGGCGATTGTCACACCCACTCCATGAGAAGCTGTGGTCATACTGGCTGTCCCAAGCCCTGCGCTTAAAACATCCGGGCCATAGGTGAAAGCGACCACATTTTTATTATCACTACACCTTGATGCTTGGACTTCCATCGGGATCGCCAATTCGATTTTGTCTCCCGCCGCCCAAACCTTGCTTACATCCAGGTAACCGTTAACATTTGATGTACTAAACGCCACACCATTAACTTTAACAGTTACACTTTGCCCTGATGCAACCCAGTAGGGTGAGCGGAAATTAATCTTAACAGCGGAGGCAGGGGCGTTATTGACGGTAAAGGTTACGGTATTGGATAGAGGAATATTGGCCTGTTCGGTTAAGGAAAGACCCCTTGCGTTCCAATTCAGGGTGGAACTTATATACATATTCACATATAAGTCCGTTCCGTTGTTAAAATATAAACTGTCATTCAATTTAGATAAATTTTCCATCCCGGTTCCGGTGCAACACCAAAAATTATTAAATGGCGTGCCGAATACTTTGAAGTATCCGGTTCCCATGGCTTTGAAGTACGTGGTCATTCCACTGTCCGGGTTTTGCGAAGCTAAAATCTCATTGATATATGCTCTTTCATAGTAATCGGCATATTTGACATCTCCGGTCACTCGAAACAAATCCCGGGTAAGCTTTAACATATTGTAGGCATTACAGGTTTCGTTATTTAAATTATCCCGATATGCATTGAGTTGTCCCGCAGCTCTGAAATGCTCATCTTGACTGTTCCCTCCTGTTACATAGGTATGGTCTCTGAGAACAATCGTCCAAAACTGCTGGGCTGCGGTGAAATAGGAGCTTTCCGTTGCGCCGAGAGTACGGTAACGGTTTAATGCGCCGATGAATTTGGGAATCGTGCAGTTGGCATGTAATCCCGGCAAACAATTTGTCCCGGAGGCGATGGTATTAAAAAGCGAAGTTTCATCAAATTTATGGGCCGCAGCCAAATGATTACTGTTGCCGGTTAACTTATATAACTCATAAAGGCAATCATTCATTCCGCCATACTCGACACCCAACACCCGGCCCTGGGTTGAGGAATTCCAGGCACTAACCCTGTTATAAATCCAATTTCCCAAATTGTTCGCTATGGTTAATGCCGTTGGATTTCCCTCCAAGTTGTAAATGGCAATCAGGCCGGACATAATCTTATGCATGGTGTACCAGGGCACCCAGCTGGAACCGGAAGCTTTCCCTTCCACAACGTCAAATTGGGTCACCGGCGTTGCAAATAAATAGCCATTGCCGTTTTTATTCTGACAGGCTTGTAATTGAGAAATAATGTTATCGATCCGGTTTTTTAAATCTGCGTTTATTGTCTGATTAGACTTGGTGTTTTTATAGGCCTGCGCAAGAGCTACCATAAAATGCCCTAAAGTATGGCCTTGAATCAAGGAGTTCTCCCAACCGCCATATAGGCTGTAACTGGTTGATATACCCGCCGTTTGTTTAAAACCGACCAGCAAACGGTTGTAATCAATCGCTTGCAGATAGGCAAGCTCTTTGTTAAATGCATTAACGTAATAAGGATCCGTAATATTAACCTGTTCCATATCAAATGATTGCAACGTTTCAACGCCGGCAGCGGATATTCTGGTAATTGCCGAGGAACTTAGCGTTAAAGACAATATCAGTAAGCACCAAAGAAATAAGTTAGTATGCCCTTTCATTCTTACCATCATAATCCCCCTTTCACTTTTTACATTTCTCCTGATTCGCGCTTTAATGAATATGTTATTGAAGTTGACAGGCTGTCCCATTCAAAGTAAAACGAGTCGGTTTGGCATTGGTCCCGCTATAACTGAGATTAAATCCAAATGAAACGGAGCTTTTAGCCGGGATAATGTTATTATAGGAGAGATTTTTTACAGTTACGGCTGTGCCGCTTTGGGTGTAGGTTCCATTCCACATATTGATGATTTGTTGGTTGCCTGTAAAGTACCAGGCTAGGGTCCAGCCATCAATCGCCGCCGAACCATTATTGTTAATGGTAATACTTACCGAAGCGCCACCTCCCCAGTCGCTTTGGCTATAATTGATCGAACAACCCGTGGGAATGGGAGTAGGCGTTACGCTTAGCGTAGGTGTAGGTGTTAGTGTTGACGTCGGTGTCGGCGTTAAAGTAGGCGTGGATGTTGGAATGGGACTAACCACACCGGCTGTTGTCATATTCATCGTCGGGAATGTACCATCGGAATTATATTTAAACTCCTCTATGCATACTGAACGGTGGTAACTATTGCCTCCGGGCAAAGCGGCATTGTGATAGAAAAAGAAAGAATGACCGTTAAAATCAATTACCCCTGGGTGATTTGTCGAGCAGGTTCCTTGTTTGGGCATAATAACTCCTCGATAGGTCCAGGGTCCGGCAAGGCTTGAGCTTGTGGAATAGGCAATCCATTCCGGGAAACCGGCTGCAAATACCAAATAATACAATCCGCTACGTTTGTAAATCCAGGGTGCTTCTTCATAGTCCTGTCCAAATGCCTGGGTTGTTAATGGAATATAATTTATAGCACCTTTTAAAGAAATCATGTCACTATTAAGCTTTACCCAGTAACAAGCATTGTTACCCCAGTACAAATACGCCTGCCCGTCATCATCAATAAATACTGTCGGATCAAGATTTCTCCACGTATGGGTTGCATAACCGGAAAAATTGGTCATATTGTAAGTAATAAGAGGTTTCCCGAGCGCATCTGTAAAGGGACCGGTCGGGCTGGTTGAAACAGCAACTCCAATGGCGATTCCGCCACCTCCCACATCTAAAACGGATACGTAATAATAAAACTTGCCATTTCTGTAAATAACCTGCGCTGCGTTGGCATTGTCAGCCTGCGATGCCCATTTGAAGGCAGTGACTGACAACACCGCCCCATGATCCGTCCAATTTACCATGTCAGCAGAAGAAAAACAACGATAATCTTTCATTAAATAGCTTGTTGCGGCGGAATTCTCATCATGCCCTGTATACAAGTAGACTCTTCCATTATATACCATCGGAGCCGGGTCAGCGGTATATAGGGTTTTCACGATCGGATTGTCGGCAAAACATACTGTAATGGAAATAAGAGTAATCAACATGAATGAGAACATGATTAAAATCTTACTTCTCATGGTCTTTAACCTCCGAATTCTTATTCGAAATGATATTTCCCAAATTGCGCTTGAAACAATCACCTCCTCGTAATCAATATGGTAACTGTATGCCGCTCTACTTAAGTAAAACGTCACGTTATCGAGAGAACGTTTTACTAGTGTAGCAATAGAAGCAACACGGCCAATAACCCGAATAACAAAGCGGATAACAGCTTGATTTTTCCTAAATGTTTCTGCATCATTTGGGCAATCTGATTTGAAGTCGTTCCCCAATAGACAAAGCCAAAGACAAAGATTAAAGGCAAAATAAACATCAAGTTATAAAGCGCTAAATACAAAATGGCCGTCAATTTTAAGGCGCTGATCCCTTTTAAAACAAAAATTATGGGGAGATAAATCTGTCCGGTACAAGGAAATTCATATAATGCTACGATAAATCCTAAAATAAGACCCGTAATGAGAAAAAAACTTGAACGAGTTCGTTTTCTGATCGTTGCATGAATTTTGCGTTTAAAATGTTCATTTAATTGCAATTTGATTTTATTGGGCTTGCCCTGTTTCACCAAGATACAATCATAAAAACTTAAAATACTAAACAATCCCAAAATTCCGGCCATGATATATGGAATGCAACTACCGAGTACGCGAAATGTCGATAAGCGGTTGAATAACTCCAGTAGTCCATATCCAACCAAAAAGTAGGCCAAAAAAGCTCCTATCGCAAAATTCATCCCCGGGAACAATAATTCTTTTCCTTTTCTGCCTAACATGGTTAAATACGAAATAAAAAAGATCAAGGTAGCAAAAGCGCAGGGATTCAGCCCATCAAGCAAGCCGCTGCCGATTATCACCAGCGGAGTCAACCCGCGGAATTTTTCGATTATCGGAAGGTTACCGCCTTGATTCAATTTTAGGGCGTATATAGGCCATTTTGTCCCGCCCGTTCTGAGATATTTATTGATTGTCTGCTCCAGCTTATCCCGAATAGCCGCTTCCCCTTCTAAAACATCATCCCCTGCAATCATTAAGGGGGGAGTCTTATTGATTTTCCGTCCAAAACTCTTTTCGAGGTTGATCAACAGCTTAAAATTTTCAATCGAAGTCATTTCAAAGGCTTTCATCTCAAGCCGGTTTTGATATTTTTCGCTGATTTTGGGTAAGAACTTATTCTTGATAAACTGGCACTCCGGACAAGTCCTGGTATAAAAGAACAAAATCTTTACTTTGCCGTTATCCGCATTAACCCAAGAAATATTCGCCCACAAGAAGACCAGGCAGCAAACACGGAGAATGTGTCGTCTTATAAAAACCTGATCGATGATTTTTATCATTTCGCGGTAATATGCCCCCATTCGGCCGATTTCCTTCCGTTACTCCCAAGCAAGTTTCTTCATGTGGGGTGGAACTTTCTATAATTTCTTCCGGCAAATACAGCTCAGGGTCTTTGTTTTTCGCGCGCGCGCGCCGCTATCGCCTTTACGGTAACCTTTTCAGTACGGCTTTTGGGGTCGTTGGTTTCCATCATTACATATGCTTCATTGAGTCCTTCTTTCACGATATACAGCTCCACTGTCAGTTCAGCCTTGCCGTTCGGCGGGATTCTCGTTACATCCAGAACGGGGTTTATGCACTTATGACAACTGGGCCAGGCAGCGAGAGTCAAGTCGGCATTACCCAAGTTTTCTATGACGAAAGCATGTTTGATGCTCTTTATATTTTGAACCGCGCCAAAACTCCAATAATTTCCGGAAATGTTCATCTTGGGAATCCGGAGCGAAGTTTTCCAAGAGATAATCAAGGCGATAACGATGGACAAACAAAGAACTCCAACCGGCAATGTTTTTTTCATTTGAACTCCTTTATGCTTTCATACCAAGTTGCGTTTTGACGGATAACTTTTTTTGGAACGCAACTTGGCCTCCCTCTTAACTTTATACTTTTACGTACCATTACACATAGACTCTTCATTCCATCATCATAGCTCTGTACCCCAGGCCAAAACCCCGAAGATATACCCGGTCACTTATTCAAGTTGACAAGCTGTCCCGTTCAGGGTAAAAGCGGTCGGTTTGACATTGTTACCGCTATAAGTGATATTAAATCCGAAAGAAATGGAGCCCTTCGCCGGGATAATGTTATTATAGGAAAGGTTTTTTACAGTTACCGATGTGCCGCTTTGTGTGTAGGTCCCGTTCCACATGTTGGTGATGGTTTGATTGCCTGCAAAGTTCCATGCCAATCTCCAGCCATCAATCGCCGACGAACCATTATTATGAATGGTAATACTTACTGAAGCGCCACTGCCCCAATCGCTTTGGCTATAACTAAGCGAGCAACCCGTAGGAGGAGTGGTAGGGGTTACCGTTGGTGTTATAGTCGGTGTTGGTGTTATAGTCGGTGTCGCTGTTGGCGTCAGGGTAGGGTTGATTGACAAATACTGGCGCAACCATTGCAAAGCCGGACGCTCAACTCCTGAACTGGTAATTAAATGAGTTCCGGATGCCCAAGTCTGCCCTTCAATATAGCCCCACAGGGTGATACCTGCGACAGCCGAATTTTCCCATAAAACCGGAAACTTCTCCTGATATCTCGCCTTTTGAGTTGCGTCATCCCCGGTCATATCAAGTTCCGATACATAGATTGGCAGTCCAGTCGCTGCCAGGCTGCTCAGAACATTTCTCATCGTGCTTGTCGATACGGTATCCATATTAAAATAATGGCATTGAATGCCGATTCCGTCCACCAAGCCTCTACTCTTAAGAATGTTAATAATACTTAAATACCTGGATGCGGCATTGGGATCACTGATGATTCCATATTCGTTGATTAACAGTTTGGAATTGGGGAAAGCGGCTCTGGCTTGCTGGAATGACCAGACAATCCAATCCCATCCGGTAGAACCGCTGCCACCGATGGCATTTGCATAGGGAGGCGTGGTATGAAGCGCCTCATTAACAACATCGACCATTTGAGCACCGCCATATCGAATACCGGCTTGTTTGATCCAATCTGTGACTTCGGCCTTCTGATCAGCCGCTGAAAGTCCGCCGATCCAGCTTGGTTGTTGGTTTCCCCATACCAGGCAATGAAACTTAAAGGGAAAACCATGGCTGCGAGCATAGTTATAAGCAGTATCACATTGGCTCCAATTCATATTGCCCCGGCTACCCTCAACCGTACCCCATTTACCGCCATTTTCCGGGACTACCTGATCCCAATAAGTGGAAAAGTTCGATGGAACACTGGTACTAACGATATTGCCCAAAAATTTGGTCTTGGCGAGTCCAGCATTGGTTTGCGTGGCCATCGCCAAAACTAATACGGAGACCAGTGCGATAGCTATTAATATTAAGGGTTTACGCATTTTCAAAAATTGACCGCGCATTCATCATCTCTCCTTTTCTGTTTTTTAAGATGTTTTTCGTTGGGGTTGGATTTTTGGAGCCTCCTGCCAGAGTAAAACTTAACAGAAGGCTCGCTTTTCCGATTCATTTCCTTTCATTTTTCAGTCTAGTGTCGCAACTGAAATCATCAACATCCAATTCATTTCACTGGGGGGTCCTTTGAATAATCCGAGCAATCCGATCCTTAATCATTCTCCGGGTCATCCAAACAGCTACCGAACCCGGCAAGCGGTCCCGTTCAAGGTGAAGCTGGCGGGTTTAACATTCTGCCCACTATAGTTCAGGTTAAAACCAAAGTTCAGGCTGCCGCCATTCGCCGGAATGTTAGCATTATATGCGGCGTTTTTCACCGTTATGGAAGTTCCATTTTGGGTGTGGGTCCCGTTCCAAAGATTAGTGATGGTCTGATTACCCGGGAAGGCCCAGGCCAAGGTCCATCCATTCACCGCCGTAGTGGTATTATTGATGATTTTCACATCAACCGTAGCGCCGTTACCCCAGTCGTTCTGAATCGTATAAACAACTTCATAATTTCCACCCGGCGTTGGTGTTGGCGTTATAGTCGGTGTTATAGTAGGCGTTACAGTAGGAGTCGGAGTCGGAGTAGTCGAATCCGTATATCCTACCGCATCCGCCATTTGGAGGAAATTCCACAAACTTGGTTTCCAAACAGTCCAGTCGTGCCCTCTTCCCTGGATGGTCCAATAAGTATTGGGGACACCATTTGAATCGCAATAGTTATGTACCCCTGTACCAAAACTTATCAGACTATCCGCAGTTCCATAAGAAATAAACAGCAATTTCAGCTGTTGCTTGGCTGCGGTTCCACCATCAGGAAACAGCTTGGAATTCGAATAAGTGTTGGGAGCCGCGGAATAGGCGCCGATATAGGGGAACAGGTTCAGATGCGGCAACCCGATATTGAATGATTGTCCGCCACCCATGGAAAGGCCGGATATTGCCCGGTGGAGGCGATCGGTATAAACGGAATAATGTGATTCGACATAGGGTATCAGGCAATTGATCAAATCATTCGTGAAATTTTCATAACCATCGGATATTCCCGTTCCGCTCGCATTACAATTCGGCATTACGATTATTGAGGGCTTGATTTTCCCCGCGGCGATGAGATTATCGGCGATAACATTGGCGTTGCCGCCACCGGATGTCCAATCGTTTTCCGATCCTCCGATGCCATGCAATAAATACATTACACTGTATTTATTGCTCGTTGAATACCCCGGCGGCAGGTAAATCATCGCCCTCCGCTGGCTGTTTGTCGCCGTGGACTGATAATTGAAAGAACTGACCTGACCGTGTGAAATGCTGCTCTGGACTTGGTCAAATCCCGTCGGCGGCAGGGTTGGGAACGTTTCCGCGAACAGAAATACAGGTGTTAGTGCGAAAATTGCCGCGAGAGCGAAAAAAGTCAGTCCCGTTTTCCTGCTTATTTTGGTTATTAAGGAGTTGAGTTTCATTTTTTAATTCCCCTTTCTTTTATTCCATTATTTTATATTTATGTTGTTTAATGGAAATTATAGCTTAATTTCATCCATTATTCCGCCATTATTTTACCCTCCTTATTTTTTTGATAGGGATAAGAAGCACACCGTATTCGTATTGCTGTTTCTTGAGTTCTTCCATCCTCCTTTCTTATCACCGGCATTCATCTTTGACGAATCTGTTCCGTACCTTGTTATTCAAGTTGACAAGCTGTCCCGTTCAAGGTAAAGTCGGTAGGTTTGGCATCCGTCCCACTATAGTTCAGGTTAAAACCGAAAGTTACGCTGCCGCCATTCGCCAGAATGGTAGCGTTATATGCGGCGTTTTTCACCGTTACCGAAGTTCCACTCTGGGTATAGGTCCCGTTCCAGAGATTGGTGATAGCCTGATTGCCCGGGAAAGACCAGGCCAAAGTCCAGCCATTCACTGCCGCGGTGGTTTTATTGGTAATGGTCACATTAACCGTAGCGCCACCGCCCCAGTCATTCTGGATCGTATAAACGGCTACATAGCTGGCGGTGCCAGTCGGGGTAGGGGTCAACGTTACAGTAGGAGTCGGCGTCGACGTTACGGTAGGAGTCGGGGTGGGAGTAATCGGTGAACCCAAAGCGCTTTGTACTGCGTAGTACGACGGTTTCGGATTATAGTTGGAATCAAATATCAAAGCCGCCCCTCTCCCCGGAAACGTCCCCGGCACCCAGGAATATTTATCGGTGAAGCCCCAGAGTTGAATGGCTTTCACCGCGGGTTGGGCCATACATTTTTGGATCACGCCCCTATAATAGTCGGCTTGGGTTTGTAACTCCGCGGCAGAGGGATTGCTCGACACCCGGACATCCATCTCCGTTATATAAATCTCCAGCCCCAAATCGGCAAAACGCTGCATATTGCTGGCAAAATCGTTGTAATTAAAACCATATTGAATATCCAGGTGCATCTGGAAGCCGATCCCATCTACCGGTATCCCCCGGCTTTTAAAGTCTTTGAGCATGTTATAGGCCCCATTGGATTTACTACCGGTAGCCTCAAGATTGTAATCGTTGTAAATCAGTTTGGCCCCGGGATCAGCAGCCCGGGCCCGGATGAAGGCATTCTCAATAAAACTTTTGCCGAGAGTGTTATACCAGAAAGAACCCCGGTAACTCCCATCTTCATTAAAAGCTTCATTGACGACGTCCCAAACCAGGATCTTCCCTTTGAAATGACCCATTACCTTATCGATATGATTGTACATGGCCGACTGCATGGCGCTGGCGCTCAGGCCCTGGACCCATCCGGGGGTTTGATTATGCCATACCATCGTATGTCCGTGGACTTTGAAGCCGTTCGATTGCGCCCAGGAAACGAGCTTATCCGCTTCGCCGTAGTTAAAGTTATTTTGGGAAGATTCGGTCGCATCCCATTTCATTGCATTTTCCGGGGTGACCATATTAAATTCGGCTGTGGCCATGCTGGTAAACGTGGCGGAATCCGACATCGTGTTGAAGCCGCTGGGGAATTCGCTGCCGATTAAAACTCGGCTTTGAATATTTTTTAACCGTGTCCCCGTTGGAGTGGCGGCGCTGATGATCATTGAATGAATCACCAACGCCATCAACAAGGCAAAAAATGTCATTAATAATGGTTTACTAACTCTTTTACTAATTTTAAAACGATTTCTTTTCATAAGACTCTCTCCTTTCATTAAATGGAACCATTTAATATTGAATCAGTATCCGCTTTCACCGCTGGAAAAAATCGTGGTTTTCTAAAGCCATATCACCAGCCGAGGACTTGGATCATTTTTGCAGCATATCGCTTGCCCAGTTCAGCCGATGAATCATGACTAAAATGGAGATGATAGGTTGTATCGCTGGGATCCTGAACGAGTCCACTGGCGGAAATCACAGAACAATTCGTAATTAAAGAAGGTAACTGATTTACCAACGTATTGTGACCGGCACAAGGACCGCTATAAAGCAGTTCACCAGGGAGAAAAGGAACGTTACCCAGGTTCAGATCGTTTCGAAGATCTGCCACCAGTGTTTTTACCTTGCCGGGCCAACTCGTGTCACCACTATTCGATTCGCCCTGGTGGAAAAGGATGCCTTCAATGACTCCTCCCGCTTGCTGTGCAAGTTGGGCCCGGTGGATAATCCAACTATATTTGCTACCGCCGACCTTCAGAAATGTCTCGATCTTTTCACCGCTGATAGCGCAGGGTATTAACCCGATAGTATCACCCGTTGGGACTTTCTGGATCATGGTCTTGCCAAACCAGTCTCCAGGGCCGATGGCGTCAAGCCAGGCAGCATGAAGAGGTGGACAGGCCACATCCCATCGATCAGTTACCCGGCCGAGCGCCGAGTTATTATCGTATCCCAATACCAGCACACGGGGATCTTCCACTTTATCAGCGGCTTGAGCCAAAGCATATCCTGCCATATTGGATTGACCCAGCAACAAAAAACAATGGAATTTACCCTGAGTCGGGGTTGGTGTTAGGCTTGGGGTTGGCGTTGGGGTTACATTACCCTCATAGCAAGCAATCCCGTTCAAGGTGAAATTGGCTGGTTTGGCATTGGCGCCACTGTAGTTTAAGTTAAAACCAAAGCTCAAGCTGCCGCCATTGGCCGGAATGGTTGTGTTATAGCTGGCATTTTTCACCGTCACCGAGGCTCCACTTTGGGTAAAGGTCCCGTTCCAGAGATTGGTGATGGTCTGATTGCCCGGGAAGGTCCAGGCCAGGATCCAGCCATTCACCGCCGCAGTGGTATTATTAGTGATTGTCACATTAACCGTGGCCCCACTACCCCAGTCGTTCTGAATCGTATAAACAACTTCATAATTTCCGGCACCCGACATCGGAGTCACAGTTGTTCTCGGCGTAGCAGCGCTGATAAGCATCGAATTCATTACAACCGCCGCCAACAAGGCAAAGAGCGCCAGCAATAATGGTTTACATACTTTTTTACTAATTTTGAAACGGTTTGTTCCCATAAGCCCTCTCTCCTTCCATTTTCGGATCAGGTTTCACTTTCAGTGCTTAAGTCCCGCGAATACGAATTCATCCTTTAGTCATCATGCTTTCCTCCTGCAGTTTTTAGATAAGCATAAAGTCGTTTTAAACATTCCGATTGCTCGGATTAGCCTGGCTATTTTGCAGTTAGCCACCTCCTTTCCGCTTATACCCGGCAATTATTGCACCGAAACATCAGCAACTAATTCCCATTCTCAAGGTATTACTGAATTTGCCACTGCTGGTTGGCACTGCCGCTGTTGCTCCATTGACACAGATTGGATCCATTGCCGGTGGAACCCATACCATCCAAATACAGTCCGGTAGCGCCGTTTTTAAACCTGACGTAACTTCCCGTTGTTTCTTGGATCCATTGCTGATTGGTACTCCCGCTATAGCCCCATTGGCCACAAACCGAGCCATTGGAGGTCCGGCCCATGCCATCCAGATACAATCCGGTGGCCCGGTTTTGGATCATTACATAACCGCCTGAGTTGATGAGCGTCCATTGCTGGTTGGTACTGTTGCTGTTTCCCCATTGGCACGCGTTGGAACCATTGGCGGTTGAGCTCATGCCGTCAATGTATAACCCTGTGGCGACATTACTGAATCTAACGTACGAACCGACCGGAGTGGGAGTTGGAGTCGGCGAAACAGCGCCGGTAAGCTTCAGCATACCAGCCCCGTGGGATGGAACGGACACTGTATACGAGCCGCTGAAGCCGCCTCGATCGGCTTTTGCCCACAAGTCTCGTACGGTTACAGTTCCTGACAAACCGATGTTGGCAAAGTTGACGGTAATATTGGCTGCCGTTCCATTTCGGTTCAGCAAGGCCACTGCTTTGGTTGTCCCATTGGCTGAACCCAGCGGCTTGCACCAAACCTCAAGACCGCTGCCGGCGCTCACCCTGGTTCCCTGAATGCCGCCTGGATCCTGATCGACTGCGATGATCTCACTATTTAGCAAAATATCCTTGGTGGTTTGCGACATGGTTCGAATATCATTTCCGGCAATAAGCGGAGCGGCCATCATACTCCACATGCTCATCTGGGTGCGGTATTCCTCCGTTGTGCAACCGCCGTTGCCAATCTCAAGCATATCCGGATCGTTCCATGCTCCGGGCGATGCCGAACTTGCGTAACCGGCATTGGCATCAATGGCATTGATAATGCCCTTGAAGTAGTTTGTGCCATTATCCCATTTGTCGGTGATATCGGGAGAGACCCGCCACAAATTGCCGGTGGCCGGCATCCAACTCTGGTATTGCCAGGCGCAGATGCTGAAAATGATGGGTCTGCCGCAATTTGCGAGCGCTCTTTGCATGTTCTGATAATCAGTTTGCATATTCCCAACTGCATTACAGTTGTCATATTTTAAATAATCTACCCCCCAGGAAGCAAAGGTATTGGCATCCCGCTGCTCGTTTCCATAGCTTCCGCTCTGCGGAATCCCCATACAGGTCATCGTCCCCCGGCATCCGTATATTCCAAACTTAAGACCCTTGGAATGGATATAATCGCCCAAAGCCTTCATCCCGCTTGGAAAACGGGTGGGATCGCCTCTAAGGTTTCCACTGGAGTCGCGAGCCGGATTTGCCATCCAGTTGTCATCAAGATTCAGATAGATATAACCGGCGTCCCTCATGCCGGAGCTAACCATGGCGTCGGCAATCTGTTTAATTTTGGTTTCATCGATATTGCCTGCAAAAATGTTCCAACTGTTCCACCCCATGGGCGGAGTTTTGGCCAAATCATTGTTTAGTGCAGCCACATAATTAGAGGGTTGTAAGGGACCCAGATCAATCAGAGCATTGAACGCTACCACCGATAATGCTATGAGAATAAACCGGAATATTTTTTTATGAAAAGTCATTTTTTTCCCTCCTTTACTATTTTTGAAACATTTAATGGTCTACAATGTCTTTGCATAGCGCTGACTCATGTTCGGTTAAAGTTCCGGAAAACACTCTGAGGTTTTATTGTGTCTGCCACTGCTGGTTAGTACTGCCGCTGTTGCTCCATTGACACAAATAGGAACCGCTGGAAGTTGAGCCCATGCCGTCCAGATACAACCCGGTGGCCCGGTTTTGGATCCTCACATAACTCCCGGAGTTAATGATGGTCCATTGCTGATTCGCACTGCCGCTGTAACCCCATTGGCCGCAGGCGGCCCCATTGGAAGTCGAACCCATGCCGTCCAGATACAATCCGGTAGCCCGGTTTTGGAGCATCGCATAACTCCCGGAGTTGATGATGGCCCATTGCTGATTGGCGCTGTTACTGTTCCCCCCTTGGCACGCCTTGGAGCCATTGGCGGTCGATCCCATGCCGTCAATGTACAAACCGGTGGCTACATTACGAAGTCTGATATAAGAACCTACCGGGGTAGGGGTTGCGCTTGGAGTTGGCGTTCCATTTGTAAATTGGAACCAGTTAACGTTAAATAAGTATCCGCTTCCGCCAATGAATCTTAGATACAAGTTATGCGTTCCGCTTACACCACTGACATTGCAGGTTGCAGTAACCCAAGTCTGCCAACCGCCGGTTCCGATGACCGGGCAAGTCCCTACCAAAGTTCCGGCAACACTATCAAGCCTGATTTCAATACTGCCGCCGCTGGTGGCGCTGGCAACTCTAGTCTGAAAACCTGCGACGCCGCTGCCAAAATCGACATTATTGTAAACGGCGTAATCCCCATTTTCAATGTATCCGATATTCTGCCCACCTTCGCTGCAGCTTTCATTTTCAATGCCCGACTGGGAGTTGTAACTCTCCGCTTCAATCCGAGCAAGAGCCGGGCGCGAACCGGGGGTCGGCGTCGGACCACCGGAATCCAGGCTAGCCCCATCAAACGGAACTACGATAACCTTGCTACCATGTTGGTCGTTGCCCAGTTCTTGGTCTTTTGCAACGTCTATTGCCGCTAAAGTGACTGCAACCACATGGCCGTCCTCCATATAGACATTAAAACGCTCTAATTTATTCCAATGATTGACTGTGCCATTTGGATAGCGGATAAAATTGGCAGTCGGATCATAAGCAAATCCCGGGTCTAATTTCCAGTTACTGATACCGTCCGGAGAAGTGAGATGATATGCCTTGCGGGTATCCCACTTATTGGCAACCACATGATACAGGCCACCGCTATACCACATGCACGGATCTTCCACATTGCCTGTGGGCATACCGGCAGTTTGCGCATAAATATTAGTTCCCGTGATGTTATACGGGCCAAGGATATCATTCGCCACACCAACCAAGGCATCTCTTGAAATAATCCCATAACGCCCATCCGGACGCAGCATAATGTAAACATTTGAATGTGTAAAACCGGATGCGGAAGGACCTGTAACCGATACAGTGCCAAGTTTTGTCCAAGGCCCATTGAGATTAGTAGCGACATAAACAACCGCCGGCCGCCTGGTTTCACTGCAATATACAGCATACCGGCCATCCTTCAGAACAATCGGAAGCACGTTGTGGCCTTGACCGCTGGCGTCATTGGGCCATACTAGACCCTGGTCCGTATAAGGCCCATAGAGGTTAGAACTGGTTGCATGAACAGCCACCGAGCCAAACCATCCATTATGGCCGGCAGACTGACTCCAGCGGCTGGCGAACATATGGTATAAGCCATCCGTCCCTTTGATGATCCCTCCATCCCAATAACACCATTGAAATATGGTCCTATCTTCCAAACCGTTCGATTGATCGCGGGGACCTATGGCTGCTGCGCCCCAACAGGTCGAAGATAGGGAACCTGTAACTGGTGTTGTTGTAAAATAATCCATAAACTGGGAAGACGCCCGTGCTACCGGTATTGTCTGTAAGAAAACGCCTGACAGTATTAGGATACTTGCAAACAGAAGAAGGTAGGTTATTCTTAAAAATTTTTTCACTTTTCAGCTTCCTTCCTTTTTTTAGTGCTTTTATGTTTCGATGATCAAGACCCGGCTTCTTTGTTATCCTTCAACTTAAGGTGAGGCGGCACGAAAGGTATTACTGTATCTGCCACTGCTGGTTGGCGCTGCCGCTGTTGCTCCATTGGCATAGATTGGAGCCGTTACCGGTCGAACCCATACCATCCAGATACAATCCGGTGGCGCTGTTTTTAAACCGAACATAACTTCCCGAGGTTTCTTGCATCCATTGCTGATTGGTACTTCCGCTGTAACCCCATTGGCCGCAAACCGACCCATTGGAGGTCCGGCCCATGCCATCCAGATACAATCCGGTGGCCCGGTTTTGAATCATTACATAACTTCCTGAGTTGATGATCGTCCATTGCTGGTTGGTACTGTTACTGCTTCCCCATTGACAAGCGTTGGAACCGTTGGCGGTCAAGCCCATGCCGTCAATGTACAAACCGGTGGCGGCATTACGGAATCTAACGTAAGAACCTGGTGTCGGGGTTATGGTAGGGGTCGGAGTTGGGGTAATGCTTCCAGTTGGCGTGGGTGTCGGTGTAACCGTCCCTCCGTTAGTATTCACAGTCACGCTGCCGGACGATAGTCCGCTGGAACCGGCGGTTATCACGATTGATCCGGAAGTTTTCGTGGCCTGGACGATGACCAGACATTTTCCACTAAAAGCAGACCGACTGCTTCCTTTATATGATTCCAAACTAATGGCGTTCCCATTATCCACGCCAACAATCGTCCCGGGTCCGGACACTGAGAAATTGACCGTATTGTTTGCTGTCGGAACAATTACCCCATTGGCGTCGGTAATATCGGCTTCGATATACACCAAATCCCTACCATCCGCGGTAATGCTGGTTCGATCCGGTTTTAGCTGCACTTTGGCCGCTGAGCCTGCCGTAATTACCTGGTCATATACCACGGTACCGCCTTTAGTGCCTTTTGCCTGAAGTGTTCCCGAGGCCCAGGGAACTTTCCATACCAGATGCAAGGAACTGCCCACCGTCTTGACTCCCTGAGAAACGCCATTTAAAAATAACTCCACCGTGTCACAGTTACTGTAAGCCCATACTTCCACCGTGGTTCCGCTACTCCAGTTCCAATGGGGAAGGATATGGATCATTGGTTTGGTAGTCCACTTACTCTGATAAAAATAATAAATATCTTTCGGGAAACCGCAAGTATCGACGATTCCAAAATAGGAACTTTTGGCCGGCCATCCGTAAGGTGTCGGTTCACCAATATAGTCAAATCCGGTCCAGATGAATTCGCCCGCCATGTAACCACGGCGGTTGATTTCCGTATATGACGATTCGGCGCTATTACCCCAACTAACCACACTGTTATCATAAGAGGAGCACTGATTATCACTGCCGGTCAGGATATTTTGATTGGTCGGAGTTTTATAAATACCCCGGCTTCTCACGGCCGAGCTGGTCTCACTGCCGAACATCTTCCAGGCGGGATGTCCGCTGTGCCCGCTGTCATAGGTATAGGGGAAATAGTTATAACCCACTACATCGAGAAGACTGGCAACCGCTTGTTCGGTTGCATTTCCCATATTACCGGCAAAACAGCCCCAAGTCACCGGCCTGGTGGTATCAATGGCCCGGACCCAGTTCCTAAGGTTGGTGGCAGTAGCAGTAGTTGGTGAAGAGATTTCATTCCCAATACTCCACATGATAATCGCCGGATGGTTGCGATCCCGCGTGACCATGGCTTGAATGTCAGTCTGGGCCCAACTGCCGAAATAGAGGTGATAATCGTTATTGACTTTACCCGTTTCCCAGCAGTCAAAGGCTTCCTCCATCACTAAAAAACCCAACCGGTCACAAATTTCAAGCAGTTCGGGATCGGGCGGATTATGGGAAGTGCGGATGGCGTTGCAACCCATTTCCTTCATAATCTGGAGCTCTCTTTCAATCGCCCGGTAATTGACGGCTGCGCCTAAACTTCCCAAGTCATGGTGGAGACAAACTCCGTTTATTTTCATACTTGTTCCGTTTAGAGAAAATCCATTATTGGCATCAAAATTAAAATAGCGGATCCCAAAGGTTGATTGATAACTATCCACTACGGTTCCCCCGATAATTACCTGGGTTTGAGCGGCATAGAGATAGGGTGAATCGGCAGACCATAATTGAGGATTGGAAACGGTAAAATTCTGGTTTAAGGTGTTATTCCCGCCGGCGCTGACGTTTGCCGACGATGATGTATTGGAGGCAAGGGTATTGCCGTTTGCATCCAGGATGGTGGTTGTTAATGTAACCGCTTGGGACGCGCCGGACTGATTCACGACTTTGGTGCTGACATTCACCGTGGCGGAACTGCTGCTGACACTGGGGGTGGTTACAAACATACCGCAATAGTCGACATGAGTTTGGTTTAATACGGTCAGCCATACGTGGCGGTAAATGCCGCTCCCCGAATACCAGCGGCTGGTCGGCTGATTGTTGTTGAGCCGGACCGCGATCACATTGGAGCCGCCATAGACCAGATAAGGCGTTAAATCATATTCGAATGAAATATACCCGTAAGGACGGGTCCCCAGAGAATTGCCGTTAATCCATACCTGGCTGTTCATGTAAGCCCCATCGAATTCAATGAATACTTTCTTGCCATTATAGTCTGAAGGCACGGTGAAAGTTTTCCGGTACCAACCAATACCGCCATCCAGATAACCTCCGCCGGAACCGGCTGCCGAACCCTGGTTAAAAGCATTATGAATACTCCAATCGTGGGGCAGAGTAATATTAGCCCAATTGCTGTCGTTAAAAGTAGTGTTTTGGCCTCCGCCGACATCTCCCTTGTAAAACTTCCAGCCCTCGTCAAAATTCTGGCCCCTGAGTCCATTATAGATATCGGTCCCATTTAGGGATATGGGAGTTGCCGCTTGAATTACCGGATATTGCAATGAAAGAAAAACCGCGGTCATGACGAAAACAAACAGCAGGAAATGGATGGGATTTTTTTTCATTTGTTTATTACCTCACTTTCAACATCATAATTTTTTTGAGCCGCCGTACATCCCCAATGAATGCACGGCAGCATGAGAGACATTACTGGATCTGCCACTGCTGGTTAGCACTACCGCTATTGCTCCACTGACACAGATTGGACCCATTGCCGGTCGATCCCATACCGTCCAGGTACAATCCGGTGGCGCCGTTTTTAAACCTAACATAACTTCCCATTATTTCTTGTATCCATTGCTGATTGGTACTTCCGCTGTAACCCCATTGACCGCAAACCGACCCGTTGGAACTCCGACCCATGCCATCCAGATACAATCCGGTGGTCCGGTTTTGGAGCATTACATAGCTTCCCGAGTTGATAATCGTCCATTGCTGGTTGACGCTGCCGCTGTTGTTCCATTGACAGACGTTGGATCCATTGGCAGTCGAGCCCATGCCGTCAATGTACAAACCGGTGGCGGCATTACGGAATCTGACATACGAACTTACTGGTGTCGGAGTTGGGGTTGGAGTTACGGTTGGAGTTACAGTCGGAGTCGGCGTAGGACCTCCTGATCCATAAAACTTCCACCAGTTAAAATTAAACAGGTTCCCTGATCCACCGGTGAATCGAAAGTAGAGGTCATGAATACCGCTGGCGCCGCTGATAGCACAGGATTTGGTCACCCATGCCTGCCAGCCGCCGGTATTCGAAATAGCGCAAGTTCCTACCAGAATCCCATTTGAGCCGTCAAGCCGGATCTCAATTTTCCCGCCACCGGCTGCCGAAGCGACTCTGGCGTCAAAGGATGTCGCTCCGGTCCCAAAATCCACACCCTTAACCTTGATATAGTCTCCGTTTTCGATATTACATACATCCATTCCGCCTTCACTGCAGCCTTCTGTTTCGACGCCCGATTCCCAGCAAATGGTTTCGGCTTCAATTTGACTGTAAGGATTGAGATTTCCAACCTGAGACAAACCGGTTGTAGTCATGGTCATCGACTGGATTGTACCATCGGCGTTATACTTTAACGGTTCGGCACATACCGAACGCTTGTAACTTCCACCTCCCGGCAAAGCGGCGTTATGATAAAAGAAGTAAGAATTTCCCAGGTAGTCAATTATTGCCGGATGGTTGGTAAAACTATTGCCCTGCGTAGGCATTATAGTACCCCGGGATGTCCATGGCCCGGTAGGGCTGTTGCTTGTGGCATAAGCAATCGCTTCGCTACCCGATCCCATACTCGCATATACCATATAATATAATCCGTTGCGCTTATAAAGCCACGGACCTTCGACGTAACTCGATGGTTTCGGAGATACCTGGACAACACTACCCGAATAAGAAATCATATCTTGATTTAACTTCACATAATAAAGGTTGGAGTTCCCCCAATAAAGATAAGCCTGCCCGTCGTCGTCTATGAATACGGTAGGATCGATATCCTGGGCGCCGTTATAGGTTATTAAAGGTTTTCCAAGGGCATCGGTAAACGGGCCGGTGGGGCTGGTAGATACCGCTACGCCGATAACCCTGGCGCCCCCGGCGTTTGCTCTGGTCATAGGAACATATAAATAAAATTTACCGTTCCTGTAAATACACTGGCCGGCCCATGCATCGCCTTGCGCCCAACTGAATGACTTGTATGATAACACGGTTCCAAGATCGGTCCAGTTTGCCATGTCTGTTGAGGAATAGCATTTCCAGTCGTTCATCGTGTAGAAATTGTTTATGGTTACGTCCTCGTCATGATCGGTGTACAAGTAACAAACCCCGTTATAGACCATGGGGAAGGGATCAGCGGTATAAATTGTTTGTACGATTGGGTTGTCCGCTAAACATATTGTGATTCCAAAAAGCATAATCAAGGTCAATAAAAAGAGCACGATGATTTTATTTCTCATTGCGTAAACCTCCAAACATTTAATGTTAACCAAAGCAACATGATTGCCTTTTCTATTAATAAAAATAGAGCCCTATAGCCACTCCGGCTTCGGTCTATTTTATTCAAGTTGACAGGTAATCCCATTCAAAGTAAAACGAGTCGGTTTGGCATTGGTACCGCTATAACTGAGATTAAATCCCAAAGAGACGGCTCCTTTAGCCGGGATAATGTTATTATAGGAGAGGTTTTTTACAGTTACGCCTGTGCCGCTTTGAGTGTAGGTTCCATTCCACAGGTTGGTGATTTGTTGATTTCCCGGAAAGTTCCAGACTAATGTCCAACCATCAATCGCCGATGAACCGTTATTTTTGACCGTAATGCTCACTGTAGCGCCACCCCCCCAGTCGTTTTGGCTATAACTAACCGAGCATCCCGCAGTCGGAGTGGGGGTAGGGGTGGGAGTTAGAGTGACAGTCGGTGTCGGAGTTAGAGTTAAAGTTGGCGTAGGTGTCGGACTTACCTCCGGACCTGGTATATCATTAAACCGGAACCAGTCCACATCCATATAACCGGAACTGGAGCCGGTATTGAAACACAAAATGGCATACTGTTCACCCTGAAAAGTGCCATTCTGCCAATCATAGCCCATAGTTATCGTAGTTCCAAGCTGTTGCCAATCCCGGGCGTCATCTTTCCAGAAAAACTTGGCTTGTTTGGTGTTGAAATTCATTTCAATGCGGAAGTATAAAATATTGGCGGTTATATTATTAACCGTTGCTTTTATGCTGTCTTCTTCCGACATGATGATGCGCTTGGGACCGGTCGTTACGGCAATATAGCCCCGCGGATCGCCCATCATTCCAAGTCCCATTACATCCCCGGATTGCATGGCGCTGCAGTCGATTCTAATACTACCGGAACTTGTCAGACCCTGCCCTTTCTGAGTCAAGGAATTTCTGGCGCTCCAAAAATCCGGCGCGGTTGTGGGTTTGAGTCGTAGGGCAGATCCTGTCAAGGACCATTTTGTATCATCCGGATTATGATTCCACATCCACTGTTTTCCCAAAGTTGTGCTGTTGAATTCATCCGAAGTCGCCGGTATCATAAGCGGTTTATTGGCAATCGGTTTGGTATAGCTTGATTCAACCGTGCCGGTATGGCCTGCCCTTCCAAACAACGGCCAGTTATTTGACCAGGTAATGGGGCAAATATAGGTCATGCGGCCAATGGCTCCGCAATCCTTCATGATATAGCCCCAGTCACTCCCGTCAGGCATGTCCACAATACCGCCCTGATGTCCGCCGCTTCCGTCGGAACATAGGGTAATGGTTTCCCCATAAGGCCCCCATAGACTGGACGAACGGGAGCAAACCATTTTCAGCGACCCAGGCACAGCGTTAAATATATAATATCTGCCGTTGCGTTTAACTAAATGGGTACCCTCAACACCGTTATAAGAGAGAATGGTCCGCTGTGATCCTGTCGTACCGCTTAAGTTCGAATTCAATTGGATCATCTTGATACTGTTTTCCCAGGCGCCACCCCAGGCTAGATAGGGAGTCCCGTCGCTCTCAATGAATATACAGGGATCAAAATAGCCGGAACTAAACTGGTAGTAATTCCACGGGCCGGCAACATTAGTGGCGTAATAAATACGGGTATTTTCACCATTAATCGTAACCGCCACATAAAACGTGCCGTTTTTATAAGCGATGGAAGGAGCAAAACAACCACCGGCGTATTGGATTGTTCCTATCATGTCGTATTTGCCGCCATGGGGAAATGATGATATACAATGGCCGGCAATTTCCCAGTTGACCAGATCCTGGGAATGTAAAATCACCAGACCCGGTACATTCACAAAAGTGGTACTGGCAAAATAAAAATCATTGCCAACTCTGATAATACTGGGATCCGGATAGTCGGCATATAACGGCGGGTTGGTGAATGTGCCGTCCCCATTGTCCGACTGCCAGGCGAAGATGGAACCGTTTAATAAAAAGAATAGACTCATTAATAATAGGAGACTCCACGGCTTTTTGAACCTAAAGTTTTTAAAGTGAATTCCCATCATTTTCACTCCTTAAAATACTGATATTTCTAAATCACACTTAAATCCGCAGACTTTTCTATTATCACGGCGGATTGGAAATTACAGCGAATGGCTAGTGGTAAACCAAAAACTTGGGAATGCCGTTGTCAAATGGTCCGTATTCGTGAGAAAGAAAGGGCAATCCATTTGTTTTCTTAATAGGAAGTTGCCCTTTCTTCCAATCTAATTCATTCAAGCTGACAGGCCGCACCGTTCAGGGTAAAACTGGCCGGTTTGGCGTTGGCGCCGCTATAACTGATGTTAAATCCGAAGGAGACGGAGCCACCGGCCGGGATAATATTGTTGTAAGAGAGATTTTTTACGGTTACGGCTGTGCCGCTTTGGGCGTAGGTTCCGTTCCAAATATTGGTGATGGTTTGATTGCCGGGGAAGCTCCAGGCCAGGGTCCAGCCGTTAATCTGTGAAGAACTGTTATTTTTAACCGTAACGCTTACTGTAGCCCCGCCGCCCCAATCGTTTTGGCCGTAACTAACCGAACAACCCACAGTCGGAGTGGGGGTAGGAGTGGGGGTTACCGTGACGGTCGGTGTAGGTGTAGGTGTTAAAGTCGGCGTCGGTGTGATACTGCCGCTATAATTGCGGATGACACCCAAATCCCAGTTGATCCTCTGGTAGTCACCCGACGTGTTGGTAGTACCCTGGATCAGGAAATCGACCCGGTTGATGTCGTTAATTTCGAGTTTTTGATTGTACCCCGCGCGAATGAGTTCGCCGTGGGATACGTTAGTGGTCCACTTGTCCGCATTGTAAACGAGATTGCCGCGCCACGCCCATTTTTCAGCTACCTTCGTCCATGGTCCCCCGGCGCTCGAGGACGTCCACAACTCATAATACCGTCCATCTTTCATGTCTTCGACCAGTAGATAATATTTACCGTCGGCAAGGGATTTATAAACTTCCGAACCTTCAAAAGTATCAGTTATGGCAACTGCAGGCGCGCTCCAGCCGGTCGGGAAGTTTGCCAGGGTCGTCTTACGCAAATATAGGTTATGTGTACCATCACTCGGTGTGTTGTACATATAGGCGTATGTATCGTCGCAGATAATAAAATAATCCCAACCCAGGTTTCCGGATATGCCGAATGATTTTGGTCCGGACCAGGAGGCAGGGTCGGCGATATTGCTGGTGGTTGCATAAGCGGCGCCGTAATTCCCATCCTGATAAACAAGATACCATAAACCCTTGGGTTCGAAATAAAATACTTCCGGCGCACAGAAATAGCTTTCACCGATTTTACTCATGTAAGTTCGGGATGCGCTTGCTAGTCCGGAAATCGTGGTCGCGGATGTATAAATCATCTGCCAGCCGCCGCTTTGATTGGCGCCGGTGTAAAATACATGGTATTTACCGCCGTAGTAAACGATAGTCGGGTCTTTGGCGCCATAATAATCATAGGGAAGACATTGGCCGTGATAAATGACCCGAGCATCAACGTACCATGTCGGATTTGGGGTTGCTGCGGCAAATACTGAACCGAATAATAATAACAATAAAACCAATCCCATCATAAAAACTAAACCTTTTTTCATAACTTGCTTCATCATTTTTCTCCACCCTTTCTTTTAAAAACTCGGCTTTGATTTAACTAGGTCTGTCCATTCAAGACAATTCGATTATCTATCCCTCCTTCCAATCGCTATTGATGAACAACATCCGGATGTATTGACAATGGGACCGTGATCGCTCAGCAAAATTCTCCCAGTTGGAAATCTTCAAAACATGCATTGCCACTGCATAAAATTTATTTCCTTTTATGGATAATATTTCCATGTAATAGTAAAAAAAAGAAAGGTGTCTTTCGTGGATATTTTACAGTATTTGTAAGATATTTTTAATATAGACGAAACATTTTATTAACTGAATAGAAAAATTTTTTTTTTGATAGAATATTTTTTATCTTTGTAGCTGAAATATTCTGGAAAACAAAGATTGCCATACTGAAAGGATGATGAGTAAACTCACATACTGTATAAGGCTTTCATAAAAATATTATGGGCCATCTCAGTTTCATTCCGAGATAGCCCCTTTTGGATCTTATCTACTATTGCACAATCATTTTTACAGTGGAAAAGCCTTCTCAATTTCATCAATCTTAGGCTGGTCGATATTCACGATTTCTCCAATGCTCCTTGAGGCGATAATCGTTTTCGCCGTATATTCAGCCACCTCCAGCCGGTCGAAAGCCTTTATCAAACTATTGCCCGTGACAATCAGACAATAATTTTCCATCATGGCGACAGGATTTTCTTTCGTCAATACCTTCAAATCCATCTTGGAAATATCCGATTGAAAGGGTACCCGCTGAACATTCCGTAATACAATATAGCTTTCGGGAATTGTCCTTGGATCAAACCCTTCTTTGGTTACGGCAAAAGCCGTGATGCTCGGAGGAGTGGCATCGATAATGGAGGAAACTTCCGGATGGCTATCATAAATCAACTGATGAAGTAAAACTGACAAACCGGGCATTTTACCTGCTTCTCTTGATCCATCATCCATCCGCACGATCTCATCGACATTTAAATATTTTCTATCAGCACCTAGGGGCGTGATAATGAATGAATTGGCCCCCAGGCGAATTGAAAAATTCCCTTGAGTACCGGCAATGAGTTTTTGATCATAAGCCCGGCCAAGAAAGGTACACATTTCTTTTCGAGCCTGCCGTTCCTCACTGCTGTAAGTACGGGGAATAAATTCCGGTAAAGCGGCAACTGCTTCCTTCTGAAATTGGATTGCATTTTCAATTTCCGCTTCTTTGAGTGAAAGCGGCTGGCCGATTTGACGGGCGTTGATTTCCATTTGAGCGCAAAATTCCAAGCTTTCAAACACCATAAAGGCCCTGAAAATATCTTCGGCAGCCACGACCACGCCATGATTTTCCAGCATTACAATATTGACTCCGCTTTTAAAGGCCCTCGCAATTTTATTCCCCAGATCGGCACTTCCCGGTAGCCCATATTCAGCCATTTGAATAGGGCCGCAGACAAAATTAACTTCCGGAAGAAGGTTTGTCTGCGGTATTTTGCGAACCATGCTGAATGATACCAATGCCGGCGGATGAGCGTGGACTATTGCTTTAATATCCGGCCGATTCCGATATATTGAGCGATGAAAAGGAAGCTCACACGAAGGTTGGTGTTTGCCAACCATTGTTCCGTCCGGTTTCACTCTCACAATGTCGGAACTGGTTAAGGAACCTTTGTCAATTCCGCCTGGTGTAATCCAAATATCACCGTTACTGTCCAGCATCGATAAATTACCGCCCGAAGTGGTCGTCATACCATAATGATAAATCCGATTCAACATCATCACCAATAGTTCAGAGGGGGGTAATAGCTGAATATTCTTGGAACAAGGTTCAAATTGATAGCTCATGTCTTACCTCTCCGGCTTTAATTATTTTTTGAGTAAATTATTTGCCATATAAAGGCCCGAAATTGGTGCAAGCCCGGAAATCGGCTCCTTGCGGTTCCATTGCTCCGAACATCCCCCAAGCGCTGGGTCTGAAAATTCGTTCTTCCGGCACATTATGCATACTTACGGGAATTCTGAGCATGGATGCCAGCGTAATTAAATCTCCCCCGATATGTCCGTAACAGATAGCCCCATGGTTAGCGCCCCAGTTGTTCATAACTGAATATACGTCTTTGAAGGGCCCTTCCCCATTTGTATTCGGAACAAACCAAGTAGTCGGCCAAGTGGGGTCGGTCCGCTTAACCAGCACGTTATGGATTTCAGCCGGAAGATCAATCGTGTAACCCTCGGCAATTTGCAATACCGGACCGAGTCCCTTCATCAGACAAATTCGCGACATAGTAACCGGCATGCCGCCCCGGGTGGTAAATTCACTGGAATATCCGCCGCCTCTGAAATATCCCATATTCGCATAACGAAAACTAGTTGCACCGAGACATTTCTCCACCTCATCCGGAGTAATTTCCCAGAATGGTTTCATGGCCGGTTTACCATCCCGTGACTGTTGACCGGTACCGTCCAAACAAGTTGAACCGGAATTAATCAAATGAATGAATCCGTTTTGAGCCATGCCGTTTAATTTTTTACCGGTAACCCGTTCAACCGCATCCGGGCTCCAATAAGTACGGACATCCGAGAAAATCTGGGCCGTATTGGTCAATAAATGACCGAAAAGCATCGGGATGCCGTTTAAACAGTCATTCTCCGTTGCAACAATCAATGGCTCCCGAATTCCATCCCAATCGAAGGATGAGTTAAGGATCGTTTCCAAAAAATCCCCGTTTGGAAAATGATCGGTCCATTGTCTTTGTCCTTGGAATCCCCCAGCGATTGCATTATGTCCCAAAGCTTCCTCACCAAATCCCAGCTCCGCCAATTTGGGATTGCCAATCATTAAATCCCGAGCAATGATGGCCATTTTTACAACAAAGTCCCAGTCCTGAGCCTTCTTTGCCGCACTTGCCTGTTGATTTGAGGAATTAAGATCCGGTCCCTCTTTACAGTTCTCTTGGGTCCATTTTAAAGCCATTTCGTATTCCTTGGGGTCATAAATCTTTTCATCCATCCGGCGGATAAATTCCGACAAATCGATTGATTCTGAACGCATTCCCAAATAATTTTCCAGAAAACCGGGATCGACAATCGAGCCGGCAATGCCCATGGAGGTTCCTCCCATCGCCAAATAGGATTTGCCACGCATGGTAGCCACGGCCAGACCCGCTTTAGTGAATTGCAATAATTTTTCCTGTACATCCTGAGGTATAGTCGTATCGGAGGCTTCTTGAACATCATGTCCATAAATTCCGAAAGCGGGCAACCCTTTTTGATTATGGGCCGCCAATACCGCCGCTAAGTATACTGCTCCGGGGCGTTCAGTTCCGTTAAAGCCCCATACCGCTTTGGGAATCAAAGGATCCATATCCATCGTTTCGGCGCCATAACACCAACAGGGAGTAACCGTTAACGATACGCCCACTCCCTCCCTGGCAAATTTTTCGGCAGTCCGGGCTGCTTCCGCCACTCCACCGATACAAGTATCGGCAATAACGCATTCCACCGGCAAGCCATTACTATGCCTGAGATTGTCACTAATCAGCCTGGCGACAGCTTTCGCCATCCCCATCGTCTGATCCTCCAGGGACTCCCTGACCCCCCGCCTTCTTCCATCGATCACAGGGCGAATTCCCACTTTCGCCATACTACCCTGCATTCTGTTGACAGGCTTTCCCTCTTTCAAATTATTCATTGCCATTTCTCCCTTCCTTTATTTGTTTTGAATAAGATGCAAATATCTTTGATAGGCGGATTCCAAATTGAATTCTCCCGGTGCGTATTCCCGGACCGTAAAAGATCGTTCCATAACCGACCGGGCCTCTTGTCGCCCGTTTATAACACCGATACCCATTGCCTGAATCATTAAATTTCCTAAGGCGGTGGCCTCAACAGGGCCGGCATTAACCCGTATTTGCAAAGCATCAGCCGTTAACTGCGCCAAAAATTCATCCTGTGAACCTCCTCCCACAATGTGAATCGATGGTAAAGGTTTACCGGTTAACCAATGCAACTTTTCTACGACATTCCGATATTCCATCGCCAAACTTTCATAAACACACCGGGCGATTTCGCCGATGGTCCCTGGAACTGTCTGCCCGGTCTCACGGCAATACTGCTGAATCTCGGTGACCATATTTTGCGGAGCAAAGAAACGCCGGTCATTCATATTCACTAACGGACCGGATGATTTCACTCCCCGGGCAGCCTCGGAAATGTTTCCAAAAGTTATATGGGAATCTTGAAGCAGCCAAATCCGCCGGCACTCTTGGAGCAGCCATAAAGCATTGATATTTTTAAACAACAATGCGGCATAATCCGAGCCTCCTTCATTGGTTAAATCCAGTTTGCGGGCGGATATTGTAGTGACCGGTTCCGGGTTTTCCACTCCAAGTAAGGACCAGGTGCCACTGCTTAAAAAACCGGCGTTTGGTGAGGCAAGGGGAGCAGCCGCTATTGCGGATGCCGTATCATGGCCGGCAACCGCTACCACCGGAATCGGCCCACATCCAAGTTCACTCTGTAAAGACTTGGTCAATACCCCCAAACGTGTTCCCGCAGGAATGATTGGCAATAATTTTTCCGGGGCCAGTCCGATGGTCTTCATTAATTCCTTATCCCATGAACGGGTTTTTATGTTCATAAGTCCGGTCGTTGAAGCAATCGAAAATTCGGCTGCTTGTTCTCCGGTCAAAAGATAATTCAAAAGATCGGGCATTAACAAAATTTTATCAGCAAGTTTCACCATTTCCGGCTGGCTATGGATATCATCGCCCAGTTGAAAAATGGTATTAAAACTCATAAACTGAACCCCGGAACGTTCATAAAAATAATCTTCGCCATATTGTCGGACAAGGGAATTCATAACCGGTATAGTACGCCGGTCACGGTAATGGTGTGGATTGGCTAACAGTCTGCCTCTTTTATCCAACAAACCGTAATCGACTCCCCAAGTATCGACTCCAATACTTGATATTTCAATACCTTTGGCAAGGGCTTTCCTAAGTCCATTCTTTACTTCATGCCAAAGTCTTAAGATATCCCAATGAAAATGCTCATTCATCCAGACAGGCTCATTGGCAAAACGGTGAATTTCTTCCAAACGAATCCGTGCTCCGTCAAAAGTACCCAAAATCGCCCGCCCACTGGACGCCCCAAAGTCAAAAGCCAGCATATGGAGTTCCTTTTTCAATACCTTTACCTCCTTCTTATATTTTTCCGGTTGATTCCCGCATAACAAATTGCGGTTCCAAGATGACCTTTGTAGCGACAATATTTTTAGTTTTCAGGCGCCGTAACAAAAGTTCCACCGCCATTTCTCCCATTGCCTGGGATGGTTGAACCATGCTGGTGAAGAAAGGATTCAGAGTAGCATCGGTATCGGCTGCATCGAAACAAACGACGCTCATATCCTTTGGCACTTCTAAGCGTGCTTCCCGCAATGCTCTGACGACTCCGATCGCCAAAAAGTTGTTCGCTGCAAAAATGGCTGTGGGCCGCAAAGTATTTTTCAGTAGGGTCTTGGTTAGCAAATAACCCGTTTCTTGATTGGGTTTTTCACCCCAAAGAATTATTTTCTGATCAACGCTAAGTCCGGCCTTTTGTTGGGCTATTTTATACCCTTCCATTCGTTGTCGATAAACCGATATTTCCGGAGCTCCTGAAATTAGCGCAATCCGTCTATGTCCCAATCCGATGAGATAATGCACCAAATCTTCAGCGCCTTTAGAATTATTCGAACCCACATAATCGGTTTGTAAATGATTGATTTCGCGGTCGATAAGTACCACAGGGATTTCCCGTTTAATAATCGATTTTATATTCGTGCTCTCTTCAAAAACCGGATCGATAATCAGACCGTCCACCCTTCGTTCCATGAAAGTTTGCAAGTAGGAATACTCCTTCGCGCTGTTTTCATCCGTATTGCCGAAAATGACTGCAAACCCATTTTCATTGGCTTTATCTTCGATGCCCCGCAACAAGGTGGTGAAAAAATTATTGGTAATATCCGGAACCATCACCGCAAGAGTATTGGTAGCTTTTCTCACCAGACTACTGGCGTTGCTATTGGGGATAAAATTCATTTCCTGTAAAACTTGTTTGACTCTCTGGCGAGTTTCTTCCTGCACATACGGATGGTTGTTAATCACCCGGGAAACTGTTGTAATTGAAACTCCAGCTTTTTTTGCAATATCATAAATGGTTGCCATGGTACTCCTTTAGAAACATCCTTCATTATGAAACCCTTTTCAGCAATATTGATATTTTCATATATGGAGTTTAAATCGATGAAACATCCTTTTTTATGAAACCCCTTTCAGATTAGGCGATGATGTGTGCGCGCCTGCATGGTAAGACCGTTTCGGGAGCCGGACCTGAAGTTTTAATTTGCCTTTTTAAAGGGAAACAATAATTTTTGAATATCCGGTTGATTATAATTATGTATTGTTACTACTTCCACTCCTGTATCAATCCGTTTAGCAATCTTTTTCCCATGTAAAACGTCAATACAAGCCTCTACCGCAGTATATCCCATATTATAGGGGTTTTGGACCACCAACGCTTGGATTGTACCGCTTTGAAGCATTTCGATCTCTAACGGAGAGGCATCAAAGGCTACAATTTTGACTTTCCCAGTTAAGCCGCGCGCTTTAACGGCACGTGACACGCCAATGGCACTCGGCTCATTGGCGGCAAAAATACCGTCTAAGTCAGGATTAGCCGTTAAAATATTTTCCGTTACCGACATTGCTTTGGCTACATCGCTCTCAGAATATTGAATTGCAACCAATTTGATATCAGGGAACTTACGAATGGCCATTTTAAAACCCCTCTCACGAAGGATGGAATTGGAGGCGCCCGGGATATAGGGAATACACGCCACTTTCCCCTTTTCGCCTATCAAGGCGGCTAATGTGTTTCCGGCATCCATTGCGCCTTTTAAGTTATCGGTCGCAACCAGACTCAGGGTAGGATCGGGGTCTAATCCGGAATCAAACGAAATGACCGGAATGCCTTTTCCAAAGGCTTTCTTGACTGGAGCATATAAGGCCTTGACATCACAAGCCGCAAGGGCAATCGCATTGACGCGCTTGTTGGTATAATCCTCAACAATGGATATTTGTCCGGCAATATCGGTTTCCACAGCCGGTCCTTTCCAGATTATTTCGGCTCCATATTTCTCTCCGGCTGCGTATGCCCCCGCCCGGACCGTCAACCAGAAAGAACTGGACAGCGTCTTGCCACAAACAAGAATCGTAAATTTTTTCGGCGCAGCATGGGATGGTATAAAAAGTATGAGCACTCCAACCAATATTAAAATGATAATTTTGAAATGTTCCTTCATCACCCGTACTCCATTTCATAGTTGAATCTTAAGATTGCTTATATGACGCTGTCGGTGCTGATCCCAATAGACAGCTCCCACAATAACCACCCCAACCAAAACCTGCTGCCAAAAGGCGGAAACATTCAATAAATTGGAGCCGTTCCGCAATAATCCCATAATCAGTCCACCGACAATCGAACCCATGACTGTGCCAACCCCACCCCGTAGAGAAGCGCCTCCCATAACACAGGTGGCGATAACCTCCAGTTCGTAACCACTTCCGGCGGTAGGTTGACCCGTACTCAAACGGGAAGCCAAGATAATACCGCCAAACCCGGCCAATAGTCCCGACATGGAATAATAACCGATTAAATAATTATCAACATTAACACCGGATAACCGGGTCGCTTCCAAATTGCTTCCTATGGCATAATTCAAGCGTCCAAAACGCGTATATCGCAAAATAAAGTGTCCAACCGCAGAAACAACAATCATTAAGAAAACCGGCACCGGGAAACCTCCAAAAAGGGTTCCCATTCCCCACCAGGAAAAAGAATCGGAAAAGCCGGATATACTAACGCCATCACTAATAATAAGCGCCATCCCCCGGGCTACTCCCATCATTCCTAAGGTCACGATAAAGGGCGGTAATTTTCCTTTACTAATCAGAAAGCCGTTAATAAAACCACAACCGGCTCCCATGAAAACACCGGAAATAATGCTTAATAATTCGGAATATCCCTGGACCAGCATGACCGAAGTGATGATTCCGCTCAAAGCCAAAACAGAGCCGCCCGAAAGATCAATTCCGCCAGAAACAATAACCATCAATTCACCAATGGCCAAAATAACTGTCACTGCAATTTGGACACCGATCGCCCCTAAATTATCCCCAGTTAAAAAATACTTGGATAGAAATGTCAAAAGAATAAAAATCGCCAAAAAAATTATCAACGGAGTGAACCGCTGCATGTTTTCTCTCAAAAAAGTTTTCGTTGAATCAATGAAATCATTCATATATTTATAATGCTCCATCTTTGAAAGAATTTTAGATAACCTACAAGGTAGCGATAACCATTTAAAAATGTATCTTTATAACAAATCGAATAATTCTCCGAAAGGATATTTAAACCTTAAATACTTTTGCGGTTTGCTTCATCTCATTCGAAATACTGAGTAGATTTACTGCATTTGTAAGTTTTCGTCCTTCCTGCGCAGTAAGGGCTACTTGTTCTGAGGAATCCGCAATATCCAGAGTCTGCTTGGAAACTGTACGGACTCTTTCTCCCAACTTATCAACGGTACTGGCGGCTTGTGTAACCTGCTCCGCTTGATTTGATGTTGCATTCGCCAATTGCTGCATGGATTTAGCAACTTCCTCGGCCGATCGGCCCGAATCTCTTGCAGCAGTTTTCAAATTTTCGCTCGCCTCGGCAATTGCATCGGATTGTTGATTGAGATGGCCGATAAGAAGTCTCAGACTATCAAGTGAAGTATTTATCTCCTTCACAACCTCCTAGGACTCCCGGCAGCCAAAGGTATTGATATTCCGGGTAAAATCTCCCCCCGCCATTGCTTTTGCAGATCTGATGATTTCCCGTAAAGGCCAGGAAATGGAAGCATTAATCATTAAGCCGATTAAAACCGCAATCCATGTTCCGGTAATTAAAAGGATGATTGCAAAGGACTTCTGGTTTTGAGATGCTTGTCTACTGTAGGTCGAAGTATTATAGGAATTTTCATCAACCTGGAGTCCTATATTATCAATATCTTTTATAGCTTGAAAGAGTTTAGCCTCGCAAGCCAAATAATTTTCTTTGGTATCGGCAGCATATGCCAATTCTTTAAGTTCTTTTACTGTTTTGATAAGATCTTGAGCCGGATCAGCAACCAGCTCAGTTATTCTTGTGTTTGCAGAAGTGTTCTGAGCAATTCTCTCAATATCCTTTAGGTTTCGAGCGATTGTACTGAATGTGTAATCCAAAGCGCTACTGTCGGAAAGTCCGGATAAACGTTTTAAGTAATTTTCTTTAATAAACATCAAATTGTATTTTAAAGTATTCGTATCTTTATTAAACTGCAATAAAGTATTGGACATCTTTTGGTCTACCTGTTGCACAGAGTTAATATATCGAAGCTGTACGTATCCTTGAATTACAGTAAAAATAACCATCACCGAAATGACGCTTAAGATCAAATGAAACACCCGTAATCGCTTTAACAATGGATTGGATAAAATATTCAGCATAGCCTCTCTCAAACGAGTTTTCACAATGCAACCTCCTAGAATTCAGTTTTTAAAAGGAGTTATGAAATTCTCTTGGTAAGCAATTTTTGAAACACGAAATCATGGTAGAGAGGATTTTTTAAATATTAGGCCATATTACGAGTATTTATTGATAGTATCATGAGATGAATTTGATTATTTGAACCGAACTGATGAAAGAGTGAATTTACAATGATAGCAATTTTGGTTTGACTCACGGAAACAAAATAATCTTGACTCAATTCATTTAAGGAGACATTATAGACTGCAAAAACGGGAAAAAATAATTAATAAACTTTTAACATCATTATATGTCATGGGTCTATAGAAGTAAATGAGGTCTGTCGAACTTAGCGACAGACCTCCCGTATTGAACTTAAAAGACTACACTTATTTATTGCCTAAAGCCTTTTGAGCTTCATCGGTGGCAATATTTTGGGTTGTTACACCAAATACGCCGGTATCGATGAATTTTTGAATGGATTTGCCCTTGATTTTTTCCCAAGCAGCTTTAACTCCCATATAACCCATATTATAAGGGCTTTGAACCATAATTGCTTGGTATACGCCTTTTTTGGTATAGTCTTGGAGAATCGGAGCACCATCGAAACCAATGGCTACGATCTTACCCGCTTTACCTGCAGTTTCAACAGCCTTACCAACACCGATTGCGGTGGGTTCATTGGCAGCGAAAACGGCTTTCAAATCCGGATTGGAAGCCAAAACATCCGTCATCTGATTTAAAGCTTTGGCGGAATCGGAATCGGAATAGAACGGTCCAACGATTTTCATCTTGGTTTTGGCCTTGATTTCGTCGGTAAATCCTTTGGCTCTGTCAACGCAGCTTCCGGCGCCGGCAACATAGAGCATCAATGCAACTTTACCGGTTGTCCCGGCGCGTTTGATTAATTCCTGGGCGGCTTTTTGACCGGCAGCAACGTTATTGGTGGTCAAGAAAGAATCGGTTTCCGTGTCGAGCGCAGAGTCAATACCAATTAGAGCAATTTTTTGCGCTTTGGCTTTTTCGGCAACTTTCACCAAGCCCTTGGGATCGCAGGGAGCAAGCACGATTCCTTTCACTTGACGGTTGATGGCATTTTCTACCATTGAAACTTGGCCGTTGATATCGGTTTCGGCGGCCGGACCATCGTAAGAAATGGCAATACCTAATTCTTTTGCTGCGGCTTGAGCACCCTTATTAACAACTTGCCAATATGATGAATTGTTGGTCTTCACGATAACGGCAATATCCTCGGTAGCTGCTAAAACATTTCCCAGCACAAAACTTAAAACAAAGATTATAACCATCATGAGCATGAGATTTTTACTTTTAAACATTTCTTCCCCTCCTAATGAATTTCCTTCGGTTCACTTGCTTTTCCTTCACTTCAGGATCTTTTATTTCGTAACTGATCAATATAAACAGCTACGATTAAAACACCTCCTATCACGATTTGTTGTACAAATGATGATACACCGAGCATATTTAGACCATTTCGGAGTACCCCGATGATAAAGGCGCCGATCATGGTTCCCATGATTGTGCCCACGCCTCCGTTCAAGCTGGTGCCGCCGATAACGGCCGAAGAAATTGCATCAAGTTCGTAAGAACTACCGGCTGTCGCTTGGGCCGTTGATAGGCGTGAGGCTAGCACGATACCTGCTAACGCCGATAACAGGCCTGAAATCGCGTATAACATGAATTTAGTGCGGTTGATGTTTAAGCCGGAAAGCCGTGCAGCTTCCTCGTTGGAACCAATGGCGTAAGCATATCGGCCGAGACGGGTTTTCTGTAATACAAATCCGAAAATTAATGCGACAAAAATCATGATGATGACAGGTACAGGAATGATTGTTCCCGGTATGGTACTGCCTATCAGGTCAAAAAAAGGTGATGTAACAGTAATCGGAGCCGCATTTGTAATATACAGCGCGACGCCGCGGGCAATCATCATCATGCCGAGGGTTGCAATAAAAGGCGGCAATTTCATTTTGGCAATCACGAAGCCGTTAAATAATCCACAAATAACGCCTACGGCCAAACCGATTAAAATGGCAGGAACCGACGGAATGCCGGCATTCATTGCCAAACCCGTTGATACGCCGGCAAGAGCGATAACCGAACCGATTCCCAAATCAATTCCTGCAGTAATAATGACAAATGTGACGCCGATGCCGATAAATGAAATAATACTGGTTTGTAAAGCTACGGTAAGTAAGTTATTAACCGTATGAAAAGGCGGACAGATGATGGAAAAAACGATCATTAAAAGTATCAGCGCCGCAAAAGCCGCAAATTTTTCGAATATATCGGGATTAATAAAGCCAAGTACTAAATTATTTTTTGATTTTTCAATCGCCTTCATGTTACATTACCTCTTTATTCTGATTTTCTAGCCCGGTTGCCAGATTTAGTATCCGTTCCTGGGTCATCTCGGCTTTAGTCAACTGACCGGTGAGTCTGCCTTCATGTAAAACAATGATTCGATCACACATGCCGATGATTTCCGGAAGTTCGGAAGAGATCATGATTACACCCACGCCTTGTTTTACAAGTTGATTGATTAATTCGTAAACCTCATACTTGGCGCCGACATCAATCCCCCGGGTCGGTTCATCGAATAAAACCACCCGTGAGTTACGGCATAGCCACTTGGCAATTACAATTTTCTGTTGATTGCCGCCGCTCAAATTAATAACACGCTGATCCAAACTGGGTGTTTTAATGCGCAAATCTTTGACATATTTTTCAGCCGCTAATTTTTCTTTGCTTTTGAATATAACACCCCATAGGTTGGAAACCGAAAAGATATTCGCGAGTGTTATATTCTGGTCCACAGCCAGATTTAAAGCCAGTCCGTCGCGTTTTCGATCCTCCGAAAGATAAGCAACCCCGGCTTTAATGGCTTCCAAAGGACTCGAGATGGTAATCTCCTTCCCTTCAAGGAAAACTTGCCCCTTATCCTTTTGATCGGCGCCAAAAATCACCCGGGCCAGCTCTGTCCGTCCCGCTCCCATCAGACCGGCGATTCCTAAAACTTCCCCTCTATGAAGCTGAAATGATATGTCTTCAATAACTCCTTTACGGGAGAAATTTCTGACCGCAAACACGATATCGCCAATTTTAGTATCTCGGCGGGGAAATTTATCACTTAAGGTCCTGCCCACCATTTTAGCGATAATTTCATCCAAAGACAGTTGCCCGTATTCCCAGGTTCCGATGTAACAACCATCCCGCAACACACTAATCCGATCCACAATATGCTTCAATTCTTCCAGGCGGTGGGATATGTAAAAGATTCCCACACCTTCGCTTTTGAGCTTATGAATGATCCGGAACAATTCGTCAATCTCGGCCTCACTCAAGGCGGAAGTCGGTTCATCCATGATTAAAATCTGAGATTTCACCGATAACGCCTTACATATCTCAACCATTTGCTGTTTGGAAACGCTTAAATCTTTTACCAAAGTCGTCGGCTTGATATCTAAATGAAGTGACCCTAAAATTTCGGCAGCCATTTGATTGAGCTTTTTTTCATCAAGCATATTCCCATATATCATAGGTTCGCGGCCTAAAAACATATTCTGGGCCACGGTAAGATGAGGGGCCAGGTTCAACTCCTGATGAATAATGCAAATACCGTGTTGTTGGGCAGATTGCGTACCATGAACTGAAGTCTTTTTCCCTTTAAAATACAGCGCTCCGGAATCCGGTTGGTAAATTCCGCTTAAGATTTTCATCAAGGTTGATTTACCGGCCCCGTTTTCACCACAAATCGCATGGACTTCGCCTTTGTACAAGTCCATATTGACATTATCCAGGGCTATCACGCCCGGAAAAGTTTTTCGGATACTTTCCATTTTCAAAAGCAGTTCACTCATTACGAATGTCTCCTTTATCACTCTTGCAATCAATTTTTCAAAAACCCCATCCGTTCATCAACGACTTTTGGAAAAACGAAGCCAAAACGATTGGCATTTACTAACCCGTAACAAAACACCTCTTTTCAAAATTTTAAAAATAAAAAAACGCCAACTGTTGATGATAAAACAATCAACAATTTGGCGTTCATCGCCGAATTCCAACACCCACCATGAGCATCGGAATTTTATTCGTTTGTAACTCATATTTAAAGTAATTATAAGATTAAGTTAACAAAAAGTCAACAACCTTCAAAAGAAATATTTCTCAGCATTGATAATTTCTTTCGCGATTTCCGCCAATCTTAGATTCCGGTCATTACTTAACTTCTGGAGCCTTTTCATGGCCTGTGCTTCGGTAATGTTAACTTTGGCCATCAAGATTCCTTTGGCCCTTTCCAATAGCTTTCTTTCTTCCAGCATTTTCCGCAAACGGTTCGTTTCCTCCCGGGCAGCGGAAAAATCGCCATAGTTTTTGACTGCCACTTCAATGGCAGGAGCCAGATTTTGTTTGGTTACCGGCTTGATCAAGTAACTGATGACCCCGGCCTCCGTTGCATCTTTGATTAATTTTTCATCGGAATAGCCGCTGACAATCACCACAGGGATTTGCCATTTCTCTTTAATGGATTTTGCGGCTTCAATGCCATTAAGACGCGGCATATTAATATCCATGACCACCAAATCCGGTTGTAACCGTCCGCATAATTCAACCGCCTCAATTCCATCCGTGGCATCACCTATCACTTGGTACCCAAGTTCCTTTAACTGAGCAATAATACTTAAGGCAACTAATGTTTCATCCTCGGCAACAACGATTTTAAGGCTTTTCATAGTCTCACCTGCTTGTCATTTATTTACGCGGCAACATTGAGATTAATAATTAACCTGCTTTTTAGGAAATTCAATGGAGATCCGAGTTCCCATTTGACTCTTAATATCCATAGTTCCTCGCAAATCCCTGCTTACCAAGGTTTTGACCAACGAGAGACCCAAGGTCCCCATGGATTGAAGTTGCTCTTTTTGAAATCCCACTCCATTATCAATCACTTGCAAAAAAACCCCGTTTTCATCATGATGAAGTTGTAAAATCACCTTTCCGGCGCCCTTCGGAAAAGCATGTTCAAAACAATTGGCCAACAGTTCATTCACTACCAAACCCAGAGACGTCGCCGAACGATATGAAACATATAAATCTTCGGCATCAATAATCATTTCAATTCTGCGCAAATTGTCCTTTTCATGAAAATTGGCCACGATTAATTTGATTAAGTTTTGAAAATTAATCAAGCCGATTCCCTGTTCATCTTTGGATAGGATTTCATGGACATCGGCAATGGTTTTTATCCGGTCGATAATTTGCCAAATTGTGGCTTCCAAACTTTTTTTACTTTCCGATTGTAATTGCAGAATCAACATACTGATAATTGACTGCAAATTGTTCTTGATTCGGTGATGAGCCTCTTTCAATAAAGTCGAGCGCCCCAGTAAACGGCTATTTTCTAGCGCTATCGCCACTTGCGTTGCAAAAGTCATTAACAATTCGATATCTTCCTGGGAAAAATATTTCCTTTGCGAGTAAAACACCTCGATAATGCCATTAATTTTAGTACGTACCTTAATCGGCACACATACCATTGCCCTTACATTACATGGCTTATCGAAAAAACGTTCCATTTCTTCCCGCTCGAGAGATTGAATGACCAACGGTTTACCGCCTGATATTACATTCCGGATGATTTCGTCTTTTAATTCGACGGGGCTCATTTCCTGAGGCAAATGCCAAAAACTTTCCACCACGTTCATGGAAGTTTCCTCCAACAAAATAATGTTGCTGCCGTCGGCTTTGGATACCTCGGTAATTTTCTCGGCGAGTAGATTTAATAAGTCCTGTAACTCATATTCCGAGGTTAACAATTCGGTGGAATGTAAAATCGTATCAATGACATCCTTAAATTCGTCATCGCTTACATTATGACTCTCTTCGCGTCCAAAATAACAACCCAAAACTTTCTGGGGATTTTTTTTCGCATAATCAATCGTAAAACTATCAATGGTTCCGCCATCTTTTAAAATTGTGACTCTATCACTCATCTGCAAAATTTCATCCAGCTTATTGGAGAGATATAAAACAGCTCCCCCTTTTTCAGCAAATTTGCGGATAATCCGAAAAAAATGCTGCTTTTTGGATTCGCTCAAATCGGCCGTAGGCTCATCCAGCACAATGATCGCGGGATTACGGGCCAATAGTTTCATAAGAAACAGAATACGGTATTCTTCCTGATTGAGTTCGGAAATAAAACGGTTTGGACTAAGAGTGATTTCAAATTCTTGGAACAGATCAACGGTTTTTTGGGCTAATCTTTTATTGGAGATAAAAAACGAATCAAACCACAGATAAAGAAATTCTTTAACGGTCAAATGAGGAAAAAAACTATACTTGGTGTCTTGAAATAAAACCCCTATTCCCAAGGATATGGGTTGTGAAGGCGCCTTCCAATCGACCAATTGATTATTTATATAAATCATGCCCCGGCCGGGCCGATTGATCCCAGCCAAAATCTGAGCCAAACCGGTCTTCCCAGCCCCGGATTCGCCCATTATCGCATGAATTTCATGCTTTTTCAAATCCAAATTAATTTCGTTGCATCCCTTGCTGATTTCATCCATACGTAAATTCTGAATCCTAAGAATATCATCTGCGCTTTCAAGTTGATTTCTGAATGCCACGAAAACACTTCCCGACTTGTTAGATTGTAATAATAATTTAACAAATCATCTGTTTTTCCTTCTGGTTAATATTTCAGCAGAAGCGATCATTACGTTCTCTTTTGAATGCCTAACCACGACCACGCATAATTAAACGATACGGTATGCCGAACAAAAAGAACTTATATAGGATTAACAAAATTTTATGGATTTACCGGATTTTTTTAAAACCCTTATGAATTATCTGTTTTCTCGCAGCCCAATTCTACCGGTTCTTAATCCTGTAAATCCTGTTAGTCTTGTTAATCCTGTCTCCGTTGATTTTTTTAGGCCAACTTTTTTCAAAAAGTTAATTCAACATATCCATGCAAATTTTATATCCTCTTGTTCCCCATAAGATGTCTAAAAGCAACTCACCCCCTTAGTCCCCCTCTCTTTTCGGAAGGAAGAGAGGAGGATGGCTCAAGAGTAACCATAAGCAAAATAGATCTCAGGGGGTGAGTCGCAGTTAGGCATCTAAATTACTTATTTCAACATATATAGTTCCTGGACAGCCCCATCGGTTCTTGCAGCTCAATAAGGGATCGAAATTCGATACCTATTGAATCAATTGCAGCTGAATCAATTCTTTAATCAACCACAACGCCCTTTTTGAGAATAATATTCGCATAAAGGGCCGATTCACCCGTGGCAACAATGGCATAAGCCTTTTTGGCCCTTTCATAAAAGGCAAAACGTTCAATATTCTCAAACCCCGCCTTGGGCTCGTATTTTTTCACAATTTCCCGGTACTGATCCCAAATCGGAGTTTTGACCGGATCTCCCGGAACAACCTCCATTAAAGAGACGGCGCTTTTAACATAGGGATCCAATGGATATAATTTCAAAATCGCCTCCAACAATTCGGGCACATTATGCCCATCGGCCCGCACCAATCTTTGAGCATAGGCCGCAGCCGGAAAGTTCCCATCACCGATTACCAACTCATCGCCATGGCCCATTTCCATTAAAATGGCAAGCAATTCCGGAGAGAGAATTTTAGGAATTCCTTTTAACATTTGACAACTCCTTCCTCATGGTTCTCTGATTAAATATTTTTTTCCCAATTTTATTGGGGGATTTTTCCGTCCAGATCCCAAAGATCTTCCCAATCTTTAGCACCTTCCCACAAAAACACCTGTCCTTTAATCAAGCGGCAGTTCTTATCAGTCGCGGCAATCTCTTTCATTTCTTCTTCCGTTAAGGGATCCACGGTTGAACACATTAAATTACTCATATACTCGTTGCGATGAATCGAAAAAGGAATCGGAACCTGTCCTCGTTGAACGGCCCATTTCACGCAGACAACGGCCGGGTGAACATTGAGCCGTTTAGCAATCTTCAAAATGACCGGATCCTGAATATCCACGGTATCCGTCTCGGTTTTATCACGATCGGGACGGGTCGGGGAACCGATCGGGCAAAAACCAATCGGGACAATGCCGTTATCCATCACAAACTTAAAAAACTCCGGTTGTTGAAAATGAGGATGCAATTCCATTTCATTACATGCCGGTTTAATCTTGGCATCCCTTAATAATAGTTTCATTTTCGCAATCGTCATATTGGAAGTACCGATATGTTTCACCAGGCCCATCTCGACCAGCCGCTCCATTTGCCGCCATACCTTCATAAATTCTTCATGAATATAAGGGCGGGCATGAGGATCTCTGGAATCGACGCTGACTCCCGGCGCATGGAAATTAGGGAACGGCCAATGGACCAGAAAGAGATCGAGATATTCCAATTGCAAATCCTTTAAGCTCTTGGCGCAGGATAATAAAATATCACCATCGCCATGCATGTCATTCCAGACTTTCGAAGTAATCCATAGCTCTTCCCGTTTGATTCCCGCCTGCATCACTTCTTGAAGGGACTTGCCAATCAAATGTTCATTGCCGTATACGGCCGCGCAGTCAATATGGCGGAATCCAACCGAAATCGCCCCTTTTACAGCCTCAGCAATGTCTTCTCCGCTAAAACGATCCGATCCGAATGTTCCCAATCCAACTGCAGGCATTTTTGCCCCGGTATGGAGCGTTCTTTGGGGTACCTTTGCCGGATTAATTCCATCCGGGGCAATTGACCAACTTTGTGCTGTCATCGAAAAGCCTCCTTGAAAGTTACTTTTATGTAGTTATTTTAGTTTCAAACCGGTTCATATTGAATTTGTTTCAAAAACTTCTCCACCAATTCCCGAGAAATCATTCCGGTCTCAAAAAACTGAGTATTGGCCATGCCGGATGCCATTCCTAGCCGGATGATTTCCACTGGAGGCAGGTTACGGACTATTCCCACTGCGCAACCCGCAACAAATGAATCTCCCGAACCGACAGTGTTCAATACTTCAATGGCAGGCCCATGGAAACGATAGACTTCTTCTGCGATTCCTGCAACACAGCCGTTTCCTCCCAATGTAATACAAGGCAATTCAATGCCCTTTTGCCGTAGTTGCCGAATGGCTCCCGCCTGATCCGCCAAGGAATCCGGAGCAAGATTGAGAAGTTTTCCCACCTCCTCCTGATTGGGTTTGATCATATAAGGCAGTCCGCCAATCCCTTCAACCAAGGCTGCGCCACTGGTGTCCAATATGAAGGGGATATCCTGAGCTTTCGCCTCGGCTATCAGTATGCGGTAAAAATCCGACGGCACTCCCTTGGGCAGGCTTCCCGAAGCCGCAACCACTTTACAATCCTTTAATAGTTGCCGGTAGTGTTTTAAAAAGTTCTCGCATTCGGAAGGGGTAATCGTCGGACCCGCTTCCAGCACTTCGGTGGAAGTTTTATTCTTGGGGTCCATCACCGCAATACAAATTCGCGACTCGCCGCTGATCTGCATAAACTCGGCGCTAATACCGGATTCCCGGACCTTCTGTTCAATAAACCGTCCGTTGCCGCCACCTAAAAATCCGGTAGCCACGACGGATTCACCCAACAAATGACTGACCCGGGCGACATTCAGCCCTTTACCGCCTGCTGTGGCAGTCATTTCCCGGGGGCGGAAAACTCCTCCCACCTTATAATCATCCACTGCATAGACTTTATCGATGGCGGCATTCAAATTAATGGCCAAAATTTTGCTCATATTTTTCTACTCACCTATTTTATTTTAGTTCATCTGCAAATCCGCTGGCATTGCACAAACGGATCTTTTCCCGGACCACTTTTTTTACGGCTTCTTTGGCAGCGCCCATATAGTTACGGGGGTCGTTTTCCTTCGGGTTGCCCGCAAAACTCTCTTGAATAGCCTTGGCCATTGGAATCTTTAGTTCGGTGGCAATATTGATTTTACAGATTCCTCTGCGGATTGATTCCCGGACGCTTTCATCGGGCACACCGGAGGCGCCATGAAGGACCAGGGGTAAAGATACCAAGTTATGAATCTCGGTTAAGCGTTCGAAATCCAACTTCGGTTCTCCCTTATATTCCCCATGAGCCGTGCCGATAGCGATCGCCAACGTGTCAATCCCGGTTTTTTCCACAAAATCCCTGGCCTCTTCCGGTACTGTAAAAGTTGCCTCACGCTCATCCACGGTTAGTTGGTCTTCGGTCCCGCCAATCCTGCCAAGTTCGGCTTCAACCGCCACTCCGGCGGACTTGGCCACTTCAACAACTTTTTTGACCATCGCAATGTTTTCGGCATAAGCCAATTTGGAGGAATCAATCATCACCGAAGTATACCCGGATTGGATACACTGGACAATGGTCTGAAAAGAGCTGCAATGATCAACATGGAGCGCAATCGGAATCCGGTAAAGGTCGGCGGCAGTTTTCACGATGGCTCCGATATAGGGAATACCGGCGTGCTTTAGAGTTCCCGGGGTGGTCTGAATCATTACCGGAGCTCTTTCTTCGGCGGCGGCTTCAACAACCGCCTGAACGGTTTCCAGATTATGCACATTAAAGGCTGCAATGGCTACACCTTTTTTCTGGGCCGCTGCGATAAATTCCAAAGGATTAATTAATGCCATGGTGGTTCCTATCCTTTCAAAAGTATTTTCCCTTTGACTTTGCCGGGAACGGCCAAATCGTCAAATGCGCTGTTGATTTCAGAAAGCGGTATAATCCGATCGACGAGTTCGTTAAATCGTAGTTTGCCCTGCTCAAAATAGTAACCGACCATCTCCCATTCCCTGCCGGGAAAAGGCGCCGAATAGGACATCCAGGAACCGCGGACCGTCAACTCTTTCCGGTTGATATGTTCAAACTCTCTCGGCGCTAAAGTAATCGGCCGTGAGGGCGTACCGATAAACATCACATACCCTTTGTTACCGGCTATTTCCAGACTTAGCTTCTCGGTGAAATCAATCCCGGCGTTTTCAACGACCATTTCAAATCCGCGTCCGGCTGTTAAATCCTGAATTTGCTGTTTAAAATCAGCATCTCCGGTATTGATACAAAAGTCGGCGCCGTATTCCCTGGCCAGTTTAAGTTTCCCGGGATCGATATCCAGGGCAAAGATGCGTTTTGCCCCCAATATCTTGGCAAATTGCAGCGCCAACATTCCGATGGTACCGCAGCCGACGATGGCAACATCCGTGCCACCGCGGAAATCCATGACCAGCAAACCATGGAGAGATACGGTCGCCGGCTCAAAAAGGGCGCCTTGTTCAAAAGTTACGCCATCCGGCAATTTCACCGCATTCATGGCCGGCATCTTAACGTATTCAGCCCAACTTCCGGGAATCCTCGATCCGATAAACGTATAGTTTTTACACTGCGAATACCAACCGCGCTGACAATCCGCACATTTCATACAGGGGACCAAAGGAGCTCCCGCTATACTTTCTCCGACTTGAATATTACGAACCTCCTTGCCAACCTCCACCACCTCCCCGGAAAATTCATGACCCAAAACAATCGGGAAAAAATGGGCTCCATCAGCCAGGACCCGGGGCAAATCGGAACCGCAAATCCCGGTGGCCTTCATTCTTACCAAAATCTCCTGATCGTTAATTTGCGGAGTTTCAAAATCGGTGTAGCGCAGGTCACGGGATGAAAACAAAACCGCTGCTTTCAAAGTTCTACCTCCTTATTAAATTGATTATCTGAATGCTTACAGCCTTCATCGGTTGGTCGATTTGGGTAGTCGTTGGCGATTCGATAGAGCGAATCATAACTTTCACGCAACTTTTGGTAAAGCTCAATGTAAAGGGAAAAATATTTTTCATATACCGGGTAATTATCCGGATTTGGCCTATGGGTTCTCTGAATATGAACCGTTTTTTGAACCGCCTCATCAAAACCACTATAGATTCCAACACCCACTCCCGCCAAAATGGCTGCGCCCAACGTGGTGGCCTGATCGGAAAATGGGACATGAATGGGCTTGCCGGTGATATCGGCCTTGATTTGAGTCCAAACCCGGCTGTTGGATGCTCCTCCAACACTAATCAATTCCTTGGCCAAAGCGTTAACTTCCTCTGCGGCCTTCAAGTTATGCTGCAATGAAAATCCGACACCTTCCATCATGGCCCGAATTAAATGGGCCCTGGTTTTATCATAGGACAATCCAAACAACACTCCCCGGGCTTTACTGTCCCAGATCGGGGAACGTTCGCCGGCCATATACGGAAGGAAGAGTAGGCCGTCGCTACCGGCTTTAATTCCCTCCGCTTCATTATCCATCATTTCATAAGCGCTTTTCCCGGCGCTCTTGCCGAATTGCTGTTCATAATAACCGAGTTCCTGGTTAAACCAGCGTAAAGTTCCCCCGCCGCCTACAGTTCCGCCCTGCAAGAGCCAAAAATCAGGGATAACATGATATCCCAAAATCAATTTGGGGTGAACGAGGGGTTTATCCAGTAGAATACTCATACCACCGGCCTGCCCTCCTTGTTCTTGGGTTTGACCCGGACGGACCACCCCTGCCCCCAAAGTGCAACAGGCGGCATCCAGTCCACCGGCGACTACCGGAGTACCCACTGCTAATCCCGTTTCAGCCGCGGTCTTTTGGGTAATTGTGCCAACCACATCATGGCAATGGAAAAAGGGGGACATCAAATCCAATGAAATACCCATTTGCTCCGCAAGGTTCTCATTCCAGACCCCTTTAGCCATATCGAAAAAATGGAAGCCATATCCTTGAGAATAGTCCTGGGAATATTCCCCGGTCAATTTAAAAACGATATAAGCGTTGCTTTGAAGGAATTTTTTAGTCCGGCGGTAAATATCCGGCTCATTTTCTTGCATCCAAAGAATCTTGGGGACGATGTAAGCCGGATCAACCGGATTGCCGCTCAAATTTACCAGCATATCTTCGCCAATATGCTCTTTTAACCAGGAAGCCTGTTTTTCGGAACGGCGATCCAACCAAATCATAGCTTGGCGAAGGGGTTCACCCTTGGAGTCGACTGGAAGGCAGACCCAACTGATTCCATCCGCCCCAATGGCCGCTATTTCTTCCGGTTGTATTTCATGATGATGAAGGAGGCCCTGAATTTCCTCACAAATGACTTTCCACCATTCCCGGGCATCTTGTTGGGCATAGCCCGCCTTCGGATAATCTGTATGATAAAGGCCGGTAGTAGTTGCAACGACTGTTCCTTGAAAGTCAAAAACCGTAATTTTACATCCCGAAGTACCGCTATCAATTCCAAGCAAGAGACGTTTTGCCATCTTATCGGCTCCTTTTTCACAAATCGTTTTATAAATCAAACTTGAATTCAAAGCGAAACGTTTCACTTTTAAAAGTCGATTCCCTCTTCAGAACCATGGTTCTGTTTCGCATTATTGATATTTTCCGGCAGATAATTCAGCCTCTGCCTTACAATTCTACTTACGTCTCGATACTTCTTACCGAATCCCTTATCAATAACTCCGTTTTTAAACGGACAACCGCCGGAAAACCGCTTAAATCCTTTTTTAATCTTTTTAACAACATTTGGGCTGCCACCTCCCCGATTTGCTGCATCGGCTGCACGACAATGGAAAGGGAAGGCTTGACTATCCGGGCCAGGGCCAGATTATCAAAACCAATGACCGACAAATCCTCCGGTATTTTTAAATTGGTCTCATTAATCGCGATGACGGCTCCCAATGTCATTTCATAATTTGTCACATAAACCGCAGTGGGCGGTGGATCAACCTGCAATAGTTCTTGAAATAATTCATAACCGCTCTGCATCTGGTAATCGCCGTATTTGATTAGACCCGGGTCAACTTCCCGGCCATAATCTTCATGGACCCGGATATACCCTTTTAGTCTTTCCTGAGCCGTATAAACATCTTCCGGGCCTACGACAATCCCGATCCGTTTGTGGCCCCGAATGATTAATTGCTCGACTGCGTTGTATGATGCATTGAGATTATCCACCAAAACCACATCACAATTTACATTATTAATCATCCGGTCGATAAGAAGCACCGGAATTTCCTTGGAGATAATTTCATTGATGAGTTCGTCATTGTCGGTTAACGGCATCATGATCACCCCGTCAACCATTTTATCAAGTAAAAAATCAAGTTTTTCCGCTTCCAAACGGGGATCTTCTTTATAATCGCAAACAATGGTGCTGTAACCTTCCTGGAGTAAACCATTTTCGATATTGGAAACAATACTGGTGAAGAAAATATTCTCAAAACTGGGTATCAACACGCCCACCGTCATACTCCGATTGGTTTTTAGGGCTCTGGCCATTTCATTGACTTTAAAATCCAGTTTTCGAATGGCTTCTTCAATCGACTGTTTGTTTTTATCCAGGACATTGCCGCCATTGATATACTTTGAAATTGTAGCAAGCGACAGACCCGTTTCCCGGGCGACATCTTTTATTGTTGCAGGTATAATCATTCACCTTCTAGCGCGAAACGTTTCGTTCTTGTGTAATTGAATTTTACCTTAAATTTTAGTAACTGTCAATCTTTAATCATGAAACGTAAATTGAGCGGGATTCCATTCCCGTATGATTCCTTCGCTTTTAAACCCCAATCTTTTCAGTAAATTGCAGGACTTATCATTTCCCACATATACAAAAGCCTGAACCCGATTTAAATTTAGTTTTCGAAAACCATGATTTAACACTGCCTTCATGGCTTCAGTCATATATCCTTTTCCCCAATAATTTTAATTCTCGATCATTCGCATTCAATATTCTTAATATCTGATTATAAAGTTAATTCAGCAGATTATTTGGATGCAGTTAGCTATTAGCTATCTATTGATTTAAAAACAAAAGAATATCTCGCGCAGAGGCGCAGGGAAATGACGAACTGCGCTTTGAAACTATGTTTTCTGACCTAGACGTATCCCTTTTTCATGAGTTGTCAACCGAATCACGAATTACCAAAAAACATCTTACAAAGCATATCTCGCACTCTGCGCCTTAGCGCCTCTGCGGGAGAATAAATAGGCGGCTTGAGTTGGACCAAGCTGATTTATCTTTATAACCATGTTCTTAATATTAGCCTGTCTGTTCCGATATCCGGAAAATTCATTATCTTACCTCGTTTTATTGCTAAGCCACTTCTTCATATCTTCGATTACCTTTTGGGAGGAGTTATCATCCGATGACAAATTTAACGAATGATTATAACCGGGATATACATAGTAATCGATATTCGTCTTGCCTTTTGCTTGGAGAGATCGTACCATCTCGGTTGCCGGAGATGCCGATTGATCGTCACCGCCTTCAACATTCAATACCGGTGTTGTAGTCTTCGCAAGCAACTCTTCTTGATCCGTCGACAGCATTTTGCGCCACCACCAATAACCATGACTACTCATGGTAAATTCAAATGGTTCATGGGACAGGATATGCTGGGCAAACTGTTTGAATCCTTCAACGTTTCTATTTAATTCTTCTTTCATTAATCCACTAAATTTCATACTATGCAAAACATCATCAAGAAAAAAACGTCCCCCGCCGCCAAATGCCACTGTGGCATTGATATAATCGACTTGAGCCGTAATGATATTGGCTACGAGCGCTCCTTCACTACCGCCGATGATAATTATTTTTGAATAATGATAGTTTTTACGCAATGTGCCGAGCACTTTATCGAGATCGGATACGCGCTGTTCCGGATGATCATGCAAAAGATAAACCTCAGGATAGTCTTTTCTTTCTATATCATCACTGTAACTAAGAGCCTCGGTTATTCCGTATTTCTCAACCGTTAACATATCCGCGTCAGGATAGACCTTCCTTAGCTTGGGGATGGCCCTGATTTTTGTAACACTGTTACAATCTGAGCCTTGGAGAATAACCAGGAGCGCCCTGGTATGAATTTTAGGGTTTTTCAGATGAAGATAGTACTGAACAACCGATCCGTCGTCGCGCTTGACTTCGATTGGATTGAATAATATTGACTGTGATTCGGAGCTTTTTACATTACCTAATTCACCGGCATTTGCCGCGCCGCCGCAGGTAAGCATTTCGTTCCCAGCGCATTGCACGGGAGTGCTATTGCTTAATATGAATATGAAAAACGCTACCAATAATTTTTTCAATGATTGAACCATACTATCTCTCCTCACTTTAGATGGTAAATGTGCAAAAAAGTTCTTTCTGTCCGCCATTGAGTTTACCTTCCAACACCCTACCATTTGCTACCACTACATAATTCTTTGTCAAGTAAAACAAAAAAGCTATTTACCAACTCTCGATCATGTTCCGAACCATATAAGCTAACGCTAAATGTTATGGAATTATTAAAGCTAGAAAACGCTAGCTGAAAATAAGGAGGATATTTTAAAGCTGTCGTAATAAATGCTTCACTAATAACGATATCATGGAATAGAAGTTTACGAGAGTCAATCATGCCGATATTGGACATCGTAATCATAGGGTATATTAATTTATTCTTTATCAGTTTTTTAAACTTTGCATAGGGTAATAATTTATACATCAATGAAAGTTCAAAAAATCCAGATAGGCCGGGAAAACTATTCTTCTTCGCATTCATGATGTGATTTGTTTTCTCAACCGTTTCCTCAAACCTCTCCTCACCAGAAGCAATATCCGTTGCAATCAACGATGAAAGATTGCAAAAGCCTACTCTTTTCCGGTTTGGATGATATCGCCGCAAATCGACCGTGCAAGGAATCCTGAGCGATTCACCACCTGGGATATTCATCATTTTGTATAGTACCCGATAATAAGCGGCTAATATAATATCGTTAATCGTAACCTTATGTTCTTTGCCATATTCTTTAAGGGTGTTGAACCTTTCCCGGGGTAGCTTGTAAGTCAAAATAAGGGGTTTCGTGTTCTTTTCGAAGCTAAGCGGAAAATGATAACCATTCTTGTTGACCGGATTGTCCTTTAATGCGACTAACCGTAATTTGTTAATAACATTCAATTGTTGATAGATTTGTCCCAAACTTCTGTCGTCATGAGCCAAATATTCAGGTGAATAATTTGGGTTTTTTATTAATTCTGAATAGATCGAACTCAAAAAGTATAAATATTCTTTAAAACCCGCCCCATCACAAACCAGATGGTTCATAATAATACACAAAGTATCTTTCAAGGCATTTCTTATCACTGCGGCGATGATTTGCGGACCTTTCGATTCCAACGTTTTCTGGGACAAAAACTTGTTAATCGCCTCTCCCGGGTTATTGGCATCCATGAAGGTGATTGCCTGCCCATCGGTTGTCACTTCAGGAGATCTTTCCCAATAGGAACGGATGTTTTTTTCAACGTACCGGCAACCAAGAATTGGAATCGAATTGATTGATAAAAGTATGGCTTTTCTAATGCATTCTCGATCAAGTATATTTTCAAAAAAAATAACACCGCGAATTTGATGATCGTTATTATCCTCTTGGAAAAGGAGTATTTGATCCAAGAGTTCAGAACGAAAACGTTCCGGTTTTTTGGGATTGAAAGTCATTTTTATAATCCCCCTCATCCTCTGCCCCTTTTATGAATACTCTCGAAACCACAATCATATGAAGTTGCCCGTACATATCATTCTTTCTCCCCAAACATAGCGGCACGATGCCGCTATGGGACCAAATTAGCGCCCCAATTAACCGTTTTTCTTTCTGTACCAATATCGATAAATTTCTTCAAACCCCAGTTTTCGATAAAGATTTTCCGCAGGGGCGTTACCTACCACTACTGATAAATATGCATTTTCTATTTTCTCATCCGTTGCGGCGCTCAGAATCCCGTCCATTATGTCTTGACCCCATCCTTTACCCCTATAATTTTGATCAACCATAACATCAAAAACCCCAATATAACCCCGTTCGATTGCGCCATAACCACAACCAACGATTTTATCATCCATCTTTTTCCTTACAACAACAACTTGCCCAAGAATATTTTGCAAAACCGCTTTGGCCGTTCTTTGATATATTTCATTTTTTAAGCTTGAACAATTTATAAAATCCTTAAACCAATCATCATTGAATCCATTTTCAATCAAAATTCCTTCGGGTTTTCGGTATTGATAATGACTCATCTCCAATACTCTTACTGACGTTTCATCCAATCGAATGTAGTTTCTTTTTTCCAACTCATTATCAATACCCTGTGGATGACTATCATGGGTCAACTTAAAAACTACCGGTAAATTTTGTTTTTCATATTCATTTTCACATTTTTCAATCTTCTCTTGCAATTGCAAGGTGGAATGATAGAGTGGATTTATCGAATTTGATCTTTTGGTATAACCGTTGGCAAATCTCAAGATCCAACCATCATATAGCTTTGTTTGAAGTGCCGGCCATGCATTCAATGATAGTTCTTCCAATATTTTTATCACGGGTTTCCCTCAATTCCATTATGATTTTTTGCCCAGTTACGATGACGGGCAAACACCGTGTTAAACGTAGTAACCGCCACCCTCTAAGCCAAGGATAGATATTCCGGATGATGCCTAAAACACCCAAACAAATAACAATCTTTTTCAATTCTTGGCAAAAACGACTCGATTTCTGGCTTAATTCCTTTCAAAATCTTATTGTAATTCTCTTCAAAATCACCACATTTTTCTTTAAGACTATCTATATAAGCAACTCTATTCTCATTTTTAAAATCTTCATCACTTTTTACATCTTCAATTGTTTCATATACCTTGCAAACCGCTTCCTCATAAAACTGTTTTGCCTTTTCATTTAAACCTTCTGATATCAAAGCATAAACATGGCAGCTAAAAAATTCAGGATATAGTTCATAGGATTTAATGCTCTTTCAAATGTTTCAATAACTTGATGATATTTAGCATTCTCAAAATAAAGAAAACCAATTTCAACTAAACTTGGTTCATCGAATTCACTTTTTAACCTTTTTACAAGATCATCTGCAATCTCTAAAGACGCTTTCTTTTGTCCAAGTTTAGCCAAACTAAGCCCATAATTTAGTAATGGATAAAAGGAATAATCATCTTTCTCTTTACTCGCAAGTCCTAATTCATGAGCTTTATTAAAATAAATTTTTGCATCTTCCAATTTTTTTAGATGATAGCAAGCGACTCCTAAGTTATTCAAATTTGGAACCGTCTCTTCGATATCCACAGCTTTACGCAATACAACTTCTGCTTCACCGAAATATTTTTTTCTTAGATATGCTTCACCTAAAACAGAATATGACATATAACTTACCGGGTTAAGCATAAGTGCTCTCTCTAAAATTTCAATTGATTTTTCGATTTGATAATCCCATCTATCATCTATATCAATTGGTTCTCCTTCATACAAATAAAAATATCCTAAGTTAGTTAAGGTTTCTTCAGTTTCCTGAATATCTACAGCCTTCTTTAATATTTCTAGGGAACCACTGATTAAAACAGAACAATTCAAGGGATATCCTGGAACATAACTAGGAGATATCGTATAATAAAGGTAACAAAATCAAGGAGAAATCCATGAAACAACAAACTTTCAGCGATATGG
>JAEVYU010000049.1 GCA_023392595.1 Bacillota bacterium
CTGAAAAAGCTGGCGGCATAAGCCGAATGCTGTAGGAAGAAGAATATCGGAAAGCCGTATGAGGGAAAACCTCATGTACGGTTTGATGAGGAGGGGTTGGTAATCCCAGCCCTTTACTCTATCAAAAAGAGAAAGGACAAAGATAAAAGGAAAAAATTGGTACGATGTAAAACTCTTGATGAAAAGTCGGGGGTTTCACGAACACTGGCGAATCAATTGCTCCGTTCAGGCACTTCCATTGGTGTCTTTACCCTTTTCCCTTTGAAGACAGTTTCACCGGCATTTTAAGGGCATAGACATCTTCTTCGAGGGCGGCCATTTTTTGGTTCAAGACCGCTTGCACATCCTCGATGGCCTGGTTGTAAAGGAAAGGCCCCATTTGTTTGATCATAAAGTCGATCAAAAACTCCGCCGCCAGATCACCGATCTCCTCGCCCCGCTCATCCCGGAAGTATTGTTGAACCATAGCGACGATTTGGGCCTTTTGTTCTTTGGGGATTTTTAAATTCATGATAAATTCCTTTCTTTTTAATGGGCTCCTCATAGGCATTGAATATGCCTTGGACAACCCTATGGATATATATTATAACACGCAGGAATTGTTGGACATAAATGGAATGATATGATTTATTGCACAAAGGTTAGCATAGCTAATTAAAATGCAGCTTATTAGTTGCCTTGATTTATGGGACATAAAATTATTTTTGCCCATCCTAAGTTTAAAACAAAAATCATATTGACTTTTCCGTAACGGAAAACATTACAATGGGTTAAGAGGCGCTTCTGAAAATCCATTGAAGGGAGAGAAGGATGAGGTGAAGGAAATTCATAAAATCGGAGAAGTTGCCGCTAAATTTAATATTTCCGGCCGCGCGCTCCGCTATTATGAAGAAATCGGGATCTTAAGAAGTATCCGCAGTAATGAATCTCAATACCGTTACTATGATCAAGAAGCCATGATCCGGATAGAGCAGATTCTTTTTTTGCGGAAAATGCAAATACCGATTAAAGATATTCAAGGGATTTTTACTTCGGAGAATGTAGAGATTGCCATAAATGTACTAAGGCTCAAACTCAAAAATCTTGAGGAAGAGACGGAAATGACCCTGGAGTTAACGGAAAGAGTGAAAGCCTTTTTATTCTTTCTCCAAAAGCAAACCAACCATAACCATAATGAGCTGAAATTTAATAAGATCTTCAATCTCAAAAATCACTTCTTCCAAGGGATTCATTTTGAAAAGGAGGCTTCTGAGATGATGAATGAAAAATTTAAAGAACTTGATGATATAAGGATAATTCGGTTAAGACCGATGAAAGTGGCATATTACCGGGCGGAAAGCGCGTCACCGGAAACGGATGCCTGGAATGTGATGAAGCAGTGGGTAATCGATAACGGGCTGGAAGAACTGGCAACGACACGATTTTTTGGATTTAACAATCCTGGTCCTACCGCGGATAGACCTGAATATGGGTATGAAGTATGGGTAAACGTTCCCGATAGCCTTCCAGAGTCCGGAGAAATAAAAATCAAAAAATTCGAAGGCGGATTATACGGCGTGACATGTTGTCGGTTGCACAATATTAGCGACCAATGGAAAAGGCTTGGCCAGTGGGTAAGGAAAAGCGAGTATGGTTTCGGAGACCATCAGTGGCTTGAGGAAACGATTTCTCCGGATAAAACCCCCAATGAAAATACCCAGTTTGATCTGTATTATCCGGTGAAATAAGCTGACTCCTTTACAATGGAGTCGAAAGATGATATTGATGATTGACTACAAAAGAGTAATTCAATAGGGAGTGTGATCGGATGATTCCGGTGCGGATGACTGTAAACACAGATGCCAACGAGCAGTTGCTTTATTTTACTTCCTCCAGCCTTTCGGCGGATGACCAAATTTTGTGGTTTATCAGCGATCGGACGGGCCACCCCAATGTTTTTTGCCGGGATCTAAGGACCGGAGCAGAAAAACAGCTCAGCCAAAACCGGGAAGGTTTTTTAAAATCCTATGTCTATTTTAACGGCAATCCCTATCGTGGTCTTGGTCTGGCAAGCATCAGCGTAGATGCCAAAAATGCCAGGGCCTATTTTATTCAAGGCCGGGATCTTTGTTCGGTTGACTTAGACGGAAGGATCAAGGTGCTCAATCAAATTCCCGCCCGGCAAGTAACGGCCTTCACCCATGTCAGCGCCGACGGGGGTTTGATTTGCGTGCCAACGACCGACGCCCGCGCCTTGGAGGGCGACAACTTCACCAATGACAGTCCGGGTTACCGTTTGGGAGATGGCGGTAAAAAGAATGAGGTTATTACCGGTAAACCCGATTATGATATTGATGAACGGGTTCGTAAAGAAAACCTCAGTTCCTATTTGAGGGTTTTTGATACCCAAAGCGGCGTGGAGGTTTTGGGTGAAAAGGTTCCTCAGGCTTGGATTACCCACGTCCAATTTAACCCGGTGGATTCCCGGCAAATCCTTTACAATCATGAATGGGCTGCGGATTGCGGTGTCCGGCGGCTCTGGTTGTGGAACGGTCATCAGCATGTCCGGCTGCGGACCGAGGGCGGGGAACGGTCCAGAAGGGACTGGACTTGCCATGAGATGTGGCAGGCCGATGGAAAATACATTATTTATCACGGCAAGTTTCAAAACGGCGACGCCTATGTGGGAAGAGTAAGTCCGGCGGGTAATGACAATATAGAAATCAGGCTGCCGCAGAGCTATGAACGCTACGGTCATTTTACCGCCGGAAACCGCCATAATGATTGGCTGGTATCGGATGGGTATTTTCATCCGGACGGAGCGCCGGTGAATGAAAACTGGGGGGGCGAATGGATTAGCCTGCAGATCGTGGATTGGGAACGCCGTAATATTCGATGGTTTCCTCTCTGCGAACACCGTTCTTTCTGGGACTGTCAGGACAGTCATCCCCATCCCATACTGGACCATGGGGACGGCAGTGTTTATTTTACCTCAAACCGGGATGGCAAACGGGCGGTGTTCAAGGTTGAGGTGCCATCCAATATAAAATAAAGCACTCCATGATGGTTTCCGCGTTCCCGCACTTGCCTTGAAATTATTTCCGTGGTAATCTATTCATATTCAATGAAGAATCACACGGGAGTATCTTTTCATGGAGTCCAAATTTAAAAAATTTATCTCTTATTACCACCCCTATCTGGGAACCTTTCTGGCGGACCTGGGGTGCGCTTTCGCTGCGGCCGGGATTAGCTTGGCTTTTCCGTTGATTATCCGCTATATTGCCAATATTCTCTTGAAGGACGGAGCCGTTTCTGCGATCAATACTGCGCCTGCCCCGATTATTTGGCAATTGGCCCTGCTTATGCTGGGTATGGTCGTGGTGGAATTTTGCTGTAACTACTATATCACCACCTGCGGGCACATTATGGGAGCCCGGATGGAGTATGACCTGCGGAACGAGATTTTCAACCACCTTCAGAAGTTATCCTTCAATTATTACGACAACCAGAAAACCGGTCAGATCATGTCGAGAATTACCAACGACCTTTTCGACATCACCGAACTTTACCATCATGGACCGGAAGATGTTTTGATATCCTTGACCAAGTTAATCGGAGCTTTCTGCATATTATCCCAGATGAATTTCTTACTGACACTGGTAGTCTTTATCTTCATTCCCCCGATGGGTTTGTTCGCCTACTATTATAACCGGCAGATGAGGCATGCTTTTCGGAAAAACCGTGAAAAGATCGCGGAGATTAACGCCGGAACGGAAGAGAGCATTTCCGGAGTCCGGGTGGTTAAATCTTTTGCCAATGAAGATTTGGAACTTCAGAAATTTCGTGAAAGCAACCAGCGGTTTGTGGAAACCAAGAAAAACAGTTACAAGTATATGGGCCGATACAATAGTGGGATTAACGCCTTTAGTTCATTGATTTATGTCGTTTTGGTGGTGGCTGCCTCTTTTTTAATTGGCCGTGGACAGATCCGGGCCATTGATTTGTTGACTTTCCTATTGTACATCAATGTATTCTTGGAGCCCATCAAGAAGTTGATTAATTTTGGCGAGCAGTTTCAAAACGGAATCTCCGGGTTTGACCGTTTCTATGAAGTGCTTTCCATCGCCCCCGATATTGCCGATGCCAAGAATGCCGTTACTTTAAAAAATGTTCAAGGAGATATTGAATTTCAAAATGTTTCTTTCCATTACCGGGAAAATACCACCGAAGTTCTCTCTCATATCAATTTGACCGTTAAACCCAGCGAGTACATTGCTTTGGTCGGTCCGTCAGGAGTCGGTAAGACCACTTTGTGCAGCCTGATACCCCGTTTTTATGAGGTTTCATCGGGCCGTATCACCCTGGACGGCCGGGATATCCGCAATATCAAGCTTCGTTCGCTACGCCGTAATATCGGCATTGTCCAGCAGGAAGTATACCTTTTTGCCGGCTCGGTCATGGATAATATCCGCTACGGCAAACCGGACGCTTCGGAAGAAGAAATCATTGCTGCGGCGAAGAATGCCAACGCCCATGATTTTATAATGGAATTGCCGGATGGTTATGATACCGATATCGGCCAACGGGGGGTCAAGCTTTCCGGTGGTCAAAAGCAACGCTTATCCATTGCCCGGGTGTTTTTGAAAAATCCGCCGGTGCTCATTTTTGATGAGGCCACCTCAGCGCTGGATAATGAAAGCGAGAAAGTGGTGCAGGACTCCCTGGAGACACTGGCCCGGGGGAGAACCACCTTTGTCATCGCCCATCGTCTTTCGACCATCCGTAAAGCCCGCAGAATTTTGGTTTTAACCGCCGAAGGCATTGCCGAAGAGGGTGACCATGAAAGTCTGCTGGCCCAAAACGGAATTTATGCCGGTTTATATAAAATGCAGTTCAAATAGATCTTTTATTTTGGGAACTGAAATCAGGTAGATTCGCTTTTCTTTGTATAGTATGATAGATAGGATAGATGAAGGAGATTAGTATGTTTACATTTATAGTCAACGGTGAGCGGGTCACAACGGAACAAGACAAGAAGTTATTGGCATTCTTAAGGGATGACCTGCGCCTAACCTCCGTGAAGGATGGTTGCAGCGAGGGCGCCTGTGGTACTTGCACTGTATTAATCGACGGCAAAAAAGTGAAAGCCTGTATTCCCAAAATCTCTTCCCTGGAAGGCAAGTCCGTAGTCACGGTTGAAGGACTGTCGGAACGGGAAAAGGAAGTCTACGTGCACTGCTTTGCAGAGGCAGGTGCGGTTCAGTGCGGGTATTGCATCCCGGGGATGGTGATTTCGGCCAAGAGTTTGTTGGATAATAACTTGAATCCCACCCGTGCCCAGGTTAAAGAGGCTATTAAGGGCAATCTCTGCCGCTGTACCGGTTATGTTAAGATTGAAGAAGCTATCCTGAATGCGGCCGACTTTTTTCGTACGAATCTGCCGATTCCATCGCGGGAAACCAGCGCATCTCTAAACAAGCGGTTCAAAAGGGTGGATGCAGAGGAAAAGATTTTAGGGACGGGCGAGTTTGTAGACGATATTGTCGTTCCGGGGATGATTTATGCTAAAGCATTACGTTCCCAATATCCGCGGGCTGTCGTCAATAGGATCGACATCAGCAAAGCACTGGCTCATCCGGATTGTGTCCGCATCCTTACCGAAAAGGATGTGCCCCATAAGAAAGTTGGGCATTTGGTGATGGATTGGGATGTAATGATTGGGGAAGGTGGAACAACCCGTTATATAGGGGATGCCCTGGCGCTGGTGGCCACTTATCATAAAGAAACCCTGGACGAAGTATTATCCCTGATCGAAGTTAATTACACAGAGCTGACTCCGGTAACTTCCCCCACCGATGCCCTGAAAGGAGATGCGCCTCTGATTCACGAACAAGGCAATATCCTTCGCAAAGAAGTGCTGAGGCGGGGCAATGTCGATGAGGCCCTGAAGAGATCAAAGTATGTTGTAACCCGCAAATATAAAACCCCTTTCACCGATCATGCGTTTATGGAGCCGGAGTGCGCTATTGCCATGCCGGATGGGGACGATGGATTACTCCTTTATACGGGTTCGCAATCGGTTTATGATGAAAGGCATGAAATTTCTCACATGCTGGGCATCCCGGAAGAAAAGGTGCATTGTCAATCGAAATTGGTAGGCGGCGGTTTCGGGGGAAAAGAGGACATGAGCGTCCAGCATCATGCGGCGTTGATGGCTTGGTATACTAAAAGTGCGGTGAAGGTGAAGTTTTCACGGCAGGAAAGCCTTAATTATCATACCAAACGTCATGCCATGGAAATGGAGTTCACTCATGCTTGTGATGAAAACGGCATTCTCACCGGGATGAGAGCCGTTCTCATCGCTGATAGCGGCGCTTACGCTTCTTTAGGAGGTCCGGTTTTACAAAGAGCTTGCACTCACGCGGCTGGCCCTTACAATTATCAGAATATCGACATCCTGGGCCTGTCGGTATACACCAATAACGTGGTCGGCGGCGCCTATCGCGGTTTCGGCGTCACCCAGAGCTGTTTTGCAACGGAAAATAATATTAATCTGCTGGCGGAAAAGGTTGGGATTTCTCCCTGGGAGATCCGTTACCGAAATGCGATTCGCCCCGGTCAAATACTGCCCAATGGCCAGATAGCCGACCCCAACTGTGCCATGGTGGAATGTTTGGAAGCGGTGAAAGAAGTTTATGAAACTCATCCCTATGCCGGTATTGCCTGCGCCTTTAAAAACAGCGGGACAGGGGTGGGATTAAAGGATATCGGGCGTTGCATCCTTTCTGTGGAAAAAGGGATCGTCCATATCAGGACTTCCGCGGCTTGCATGGGTCAAGGAATCGCCACCATGTGCACGCAGATGGTATGTAATGAAACGGGACTGGATCCGGCCCTCACTTATCACGAACGTCCGGATACCATACGCACGCCGAATGCCGGAACCAGTACCGCTTCCAGGCAGACCGTGTTGACCGGAGAAGCAACCAGACGGGCTGCTGAAAGACTAGGGAAAGAGTTAAAAACGGGGAAAACGCTTGCTCAATTGGAGGGACAAGAGTTCTACGGCGAATTTTCAGCCGTCACCGATCCGATGGGTTCGCCGAAAGATTACCCGGTCAGCCATATTAGTTACAGTTATGCGGCCCAGGTTGTTGTTTTGGATGACCAGGGTAAAGTGGAGAAGGTTGTGGCCGCTTACGATGTGGGTACACCGGTCAACATCCAATCCGTAGAAGGTCAAATCGAGGGTGGAATCGTGATGGGTTTAGGCTATGCCTTAACCGAGGATTTTCCGGTGAAAGGCGGTTATCCCCAAGTTAAATTCGGAACCCTCGGCTTAATGCGGGCTCCTGAAACGCCGGCGGTTGAAGTACAACTGGTACAATCCAAAGGTGAAAAGCTTCCCTATGCGTTCGGTGCCAAAGGAGTGGGCGAGTTATGCCTGATCCCGACCGCCCCGGCCTGTTCTCATGCGTATTACCGGTTCGACGGTAAATTCCGAACTTCGTTGCCTCTTATGGGGACCCACTATAAAAAATAATCTGGAATTTCTTGATTGGCTTTTCGGTCATAAAAAGAGAGAGGATGAAGTTTGATTCCTCTCTCTTTGCCGATTTTGACAATTGTTTGCGCCAGCGCCGTGAAGGTGACTTCCAGCATGATCACCATTGGCGCCCATAAGGCCGTTTGGTTTTTTTTAAAATAAAAAAAGCAGGCATCAAGTTCACCTGCTTTTTTTATTTTTACGATCAGGTTAAGGTTCAGGATTCATGGAAGGAGAAGCATCTTCCTCCTGAAAATCTGATTGATATGCTTCATTAACCATGGTTTGATGGGAAGAATCCACTCTGCCGCTTCGATGAACCCGGCTACCCAAGAAATGGATACAGAATTGGCCGCGGAAACCATTGCCCTGAATTGTCTTGCCGCCATGCGGCATGCCATTCATGGAAGCGGAAATATATAAACGACGGCACTCAATAATCACGGCTTTACGGTTCCAGCTCCAGTGGCCACCATAAATATCCAGCATTTTATCGGTATCTTGCTTGGTCAGGGGTTCGACATCCGCATGGTAAACACCGCCGTAGCGTCTGACTTCAAAAGATTTCCCGGAAGAAACATCAGTAACTTTTACGACTTCTCCCTGGTTCCATAATTGATTCACAAGTGACCAGGGAATCTCTTGAATCCCGCGGCTACCGCCACGGGAGGCAATCTGCCGGTAGCGCCCGATTGGGATTAAAAGGCTTTGCCCCTCCGAGATTTGGTTGTCATGCAACTTGTTTTTTACCAGGATTTCGGCAACAGATGAATTGAATTTGGCGGAAATTGACTGTAAAGTGTCGCCTTCCGCAACGATATATTGAACGGCTTGGTTGCGATCATTGAAAATCGCTTCCAAAATTTCCAGGGTGTATTGATCAACATTACCATCGGGTTTGAGATGGTTTTCCAATTGAAAGGATTGAACCGCTTCTTTGGTCGAAGCGCCATAAAATCCGGTAGGGGCAGTTCGCAAATATTTTAATTGGTATAAATAATTTTGAACTTCCCGGACTCGCTCACCTTTGGAACCTACCTGGAGAGGATCATCCGCGTAAACCGGAGCCTGGACGCGGGCGGCTAGCAAAATAAATAGAAAAATGATCCCATATTTTAAATAATGGCGCATATTGTAAAATTCTCCTTGTATATTTCAAATTTGTTAATTCTCCTTTCAGGTAAGTAATTCCTCCCCAAAAGTGGAATTTCTAATCAATCGGAGAAAAGTCTTTTCTTTATCATCATCACAAAATACGGAATCCTCTTTTTGATTCATCATGAAATTCATCCCGCGTTAAGCTGGTCGTAGGACATTGCATGTTTGTGCCTTTAGCGGTTGGGGCCGTACGGATGGTTAAAAGGGAAGAAGCAGGCAATGATTTAGTCGGCTTGTTTCAACGTTTGCGTATTAAAAAACTTACCAAAACGGATTGGCGCTGGGTGTTAGGTTCGACTTTAAAGAAGGTGCCTTCGGCAGGTTATGATGATTCATTCGAACGTAAGACTTCAAATTGTTTTAATTCAACATAGCGATGTTTACTAACCGGATCTTCAACGCTCACCCGGACTTCATGCAATCCGGGCTTAAGTTCAGAGGGTAAGGGACAGGTCCAAATATGAGTGGAAGAGGTTGCGGTTCATCGGGCTTGATTTGAATGGGCATGGATAAATCGCGGCAAGTTAAAATAAAGGAATGCTCCGCTGAGGATTCCCGAAGGTGGGGTCTCTATTTCAATGCGCAGTTTAAAGAGTATGGTTATCCGGTTAGCCGATAATAAGTTGCTAACCAGTTTTTACTCTGGTTTGGCATTATACTATGTTTGATTTCCTATTATAGTTTAAAGAAAGCCACCGATTGATTCAGATTATCGGCAACCTGGGAGAGGTTTTCCGCTAAAGCGTTGACTTGCTGAACTGCAGCATTTTGTTCCTCGGCCGTGGCAGTTACTTCCTCCGTACTGGCGCTGGTTTCTTCACTAATAGCGGCAATCGCTTCGATGGCTTCCGTAACGTCATTATTACTTTTCGACATCCGTCGGGCGGAATTGGCGATAAGTCCGATTTGTATTAAGGTAGCATTTAGGGTTTGGAATATTTCCTCAAAGGTGCCGTGCGCTTGGGTGGCCAAATTTTTACCGGTTTCAGCCCGTTGGGTATTTTTTTCCATTACTGCAACTGCCTGTTCGATCCGGGTATTCATATTGTCAATTAAATTCGTGATCAGGGTTGCCGATTGGATGGATTGATCCGCCAGTTTTCCGGTTTCAGCGGCTACGACTGCGAAACCCTTCCCGTGTTCCCCGGCACGGGCCGCTTCAATTGCGGCGTTTAATGCCAGTAAGTTGGTTTGTTCGGCAATCCCTTGAATCATATTGGTGATTTCACTGATTTCTCCGGAAGTTTCGCTTAAATTCTTAATGACTTCGGCTACTTGCAGAGTCGAATGATATAATTCATTCATCTCACTGGAAACATCGGACGATGCTTTCTGCCCTGCTTCGGCTGATTTGGAAACATTTTGAGAAGTATTGGCTATATCGGCTGTATCCTGGGTCACTTTGGTTACTAAGTCCGATAAAAGATGAATAATTTCAACGGCATTGTTAACCTGAGTTGATTGGTCCGCAGATGCTTTGGCCAAGTCTGCCATGGTATTGGCCACTTGATTCATGGATTCACCCGTATCGGATGTTGCCGCTTTTAATTCTTTACTGGCCGTAAATAAGATATCCGATTGTTGGTTAATTTGGGTGACCAAACGTTGAAGGCTGGCTATTGCGTTATTGAACCCATCGGCAACTCCTGTTACTTCAGGGCAGCCCGAGGTGGTAATCTTTTGGTTCAGGTTTCCTTCGGCAAGGGATTTTACCGCGGATTCAATTTTTACCAAGGGTTTGGATATCGTGGAAGCCATAAGGAATCCCAATAAAATGGAAATCAACGTGCATAATACGGTTATCACCACTGTCATTATTTTGGAAGTAAAGGCGAAGTTGGAATTCTTGGTAATCGATTGATAGCTGATATCCACCGATTTGGTATTTACCGTATCGGTTAATGTATTGATGGAACTTAATTCTTTTTTGAGGGCAATATAATTATCCTCATTGACATCTTGCCGGATTATTTGTTGAATGTTAGTGATATTGGCCATAATTTGTTTGCATTCCTCAGGAGCAACATCACTTAATGCTTTTACTGCTTGAACCATTTCGGAATTAATCCGGGGAAGGCCTTGGGTATCGCCTTCATTAATCAGAAATTCAATTCTGCCGCGCCCTGCAAGCGCTTTGATATATTCTTTTTCTATTAATTCGATATAGGTTTTAACAACGGTTATATGGTTAAAACGGTTATTGGTGGATTGAATATTATGTAAACTGTTTTTTTGGATGGTATCATTAACATAAATACTGGAGCTTCCATGGATAATGAAAAAGATAATCATAATCGCGATAATAACCAAGATTTGGTGAAAAACCTTCAAGCGGGAAATAAAAGCGGTATTCCAAAAATTGTGGCGGTTTATGAAAGTTTTTTGCTTCATGATTAACCTCCTAAAAAACAAAACAAATTTTCCCTTTTAATTATCGACATTTATGGAATAATATTGATAATCAAAAAATAAATGGCTTATTTAATAGTAGCCATTTATTTTTTGATAGCGATGGAAGAAGGGAAATGAATACGGCCGGAATGTCGCTGGTATCTATTCATCAAGTAGAATGATAATGCTGTAGGGAACCTAATAATGGCTTATTTCAATTTAAATACCATTTGGGTAGGGCTCACAAACTTTAATGCCACAATTAAAGCGGCCATCGCTGTTAAAAAGTAGATAACCGCCATGGCATCAATTGCCTGGATAGGCCGAAAACCTGCGGCATAGGCGTCCGAATATAAGGCGACAATGATCGTTTGAGTCTTGCCGCCAGCGACAAGATAAGTTAATTCAAACATCGATAAAGTTTTAACCAGCGAAAGAATACCAGCGGTTAAAATCCCCGGCAGGGTTAAGGGAGCCAAGATTTTGCGAAAAGTGGTGAACCCGTTGGCGCCTAACATTTTAGCGGCCGATTCGAGATTGGAGCTGATTTGTTCAATAAAGGGCTGGAGCACCAGGATCATAAACGGCACAATGGGAACGAGATTGACCAAAATGACTCCAATAACTTTCATCGCCAAATGAGCTTTGTACATCACCATGGCCAACGGAATACCATAGGCCATCGGCGGAATAATCATGGGCAATAGAAATAGGGATAGAATTACACCTTTAAAATGGAAATCGCGCCTGGCCATTGCATAGGCCGCCGGAAAGGCGATCAGCAATGAAATGAAAACGACCGAGATTGCCACGATAAAGGTAAGACCTAACAAATTGAAAATATCATGGTCGGTTGCCAAGTAACGATACCAGTCCAAGGTATAAACTTTAGGGATTAGACCTGAAAACCAGTTTTTACTGAATGAGTTTAAAATAACAGTTAATAAGATTCCCGATACATTCAGTAAATAAATAAGAATTGCGACGAAAAACAAGATTCCCGATAGGTTAATTTTTTTTTGCACAGCAATTGCCTCCCGAAGTCCAAAGTGTGAAGAAAGAGCTCATCTAAACTCAGGGTTTATTTTGGTATTTTACCCTTTTCCGACGATGGAAGCACCTTTGTAGATTCGCTGTCTCCAGATGAATACCAGAATAATCACTAAAAGTTCAATAGCGGCCATGACCATGGATATCGCCGAACCCATATTAAAATTGAATTTTTCAAAAGACCATTGATAGGCGGCAATCGAGATAACCCGGGTAGGTCCGGAAGGCTGCCCCAGCAAGACCGCAGAAGGATAAACCGAGAAAGCCATTACGAAATTAAGGCAAAACGCGATGGCAATCCCGGGAACCATTAAGGGAAATAATATTTTCCAGAAGGTTTTCGTTTTTGATGCCCCCAACATTTGGGCGGCTTTCTCCAAATCGGGATTGATTCCAGATATATAACCCAATAACATTAAAAAGGCAAACGGGAAACCCTGTAAGACTACTGAGATGATTACCCCAAGATAGTTATGGGTGAAAAGAAACGGTTTCTTGATAAGACCGATCGCCATCAGAAACTGATTGAGCCAACCATGCGGCCCCATGTAAGTCAGCATTCCTTCGGAGATCAATACTGTTCCCAGGGTGATAGGGATAATTAAGAAAAAAGTGATTAATTTTTCACACTTCATGCCATGGCGCATGTGGTAAGCGAAAGGGATGGCCAAAAAAATGTTGATTAAGGTTGCGGGAAGAGCAATCCAAAGGGTAATCCCTATGGTCCGTAGTTCCCAAGCGTCCGTAAAAAATTGGGTATAATTGGCTAGAGTAAAAACGCCGCTTTCATTGGTAAAACTAAGAAATAGGCCATAGAGAAAAGGATAAATAAATAGAAAAAGAATGAATAAAAGCGCCGGAAGAAGAACAATGAACAAACCAAAGTCCCAACGTTTTTCTTCAGACATAGATATTTACCCCCTTCGGGAATACCAAGAGTTTCTCCGGGGGTATCCATAGCTCCAGTTCATCTCCGATGCCAATTTTTTCGGAGGTACGTAAATCAGCTTGATTGTTATCGCCTACCGTACCGGTAATGTGGCTTATCTGCCCGAGATATTCAACAAGTTCCACCTTACATCGGAGGGAGTTGGTTTCTCCTTTACCAATCAAGAAATCTTCAGGCCTGATTGCGGTATTAACAGTCTTTTGGGTTTTGAATGCTTCCTGAAGGGCTGATTTTAAACGGCGGTTTTGACTGGTAAACTTGGTAAGCGAAACCAGTTTATTCCCGTTGATATTGATGACAATTTTGGCTTCGTCGTTGTTTTCCTGAATTTCTTCGATTTGGGCGTCCCAAATATTACGGAAGCCCATAAAATCGGCTACAAAAAGATTCGCGGGATGGGAGTATATTTCCTCGGGAGTACCGACTTGCTGAATGTAGCCTTTTTTCATTACTACAATCCGGTCCGATAGAGCCAAAGCTTCTTGTTGATCATGCGTTACATAAATACTGGCGACTTGGAGCCTTTCATGCAAAGCCTTTAGTTCATACCGCATATCATTTCGCAATTTGGCGTCCAGATTGGAGAGGGGTTCGTCCAGCATCAATAAATTGGGTTCCAGGACAATACAACGGGCTATGGCGACTCTTTGCTGCTCACCGCCAGACATCTGGCTGGGAAATTTGTTTTCATAGCCTTCGAGATGAACCATTTTCAAGACATGGCCCACTTTTTCCTGAATTTCATTTTTCGGGATTTTTTTTAATTCAAGGCCAAAAGCGACATTGCGAAATACCGTCAAGTGAGGGAATAGGGCATAGTTCTGGAAAACCATTCCGAAGCCTCTTTTTTCGGCAGGTACTTTCTTAGTTCCATCATCGATGCATTCTTCGTTGATGGAAATATGGCCGCTGGTAATGGGAAGCAGCCCCGCGATACAATTGAGGGCGGTTGATTTTCCACAGCCGGACGGGCCCAGGAAAGTGACAAATTCACCTTTTTCGATGACCAGGTTAAAATCGATTAAGGCTTCTTTTTCTCCAAATTTTTTGGCTAAATTTTCGATGGTTAACTTTTTAAATTCTTTTGTCATTCTGCTCACATCCATCATGATTTTTATTAAAGAAAAGGGCTGTCATGAGAAAATGTTGTAACTTTTTATTGACAGCCTTCTCTTTCTAGAAATTGGTTTTTCGATTATTTTTTAATTTTTGCTCCTACCAGCCGATCCCACATATCGCAAGCTGTGGTCAAGGCCTCGGCATCCAACTGAGTGGTGGAGGGATAATTCGTAATGGCTTCTTCAAGGGATTTGCGCATAGCCGCTTTGATCTTGGCTTGGCTTTCGGCTGGTGCCATTGAAAGCGGGACATTTTTTATTGCAGGACCAGGATAGTGATAGCCATTATCGTAAGTATAGGCTTGCATTTTAGGTTTTAAGACCCAAGCGATTAATTTGAGAGCTATATCTTTGTGTATTTTATCTAAGCCCTTTGGAACACAAGCGAAATGAACATCATTCACCCAAGTTGTATTTTGCAGGAAAAATTCTTGAGAGGTGGCAGGGATGGTCCCTAAAATACGCTGGTTCATATCCCACCCCATATGGCTAGCGAGTATCCAGCGGGTGCCCTCACCCATTTCCCGGAAAGTGATGCCGGTTCCTGAAGGATAATAATCAATATATTGATCTAATTCCTTCAAATACGCCCAGGTTTTATCCCAGGTTTTAGGTTCTTTGGGGTTTTTATCACCCAAGATATAGGGAAGACCTTGTAAAAACGCTCTACCGGGTCCGGAATTGGCCGGTCTGGCATACATGAATTTTCCCGGGTTGGCTTTACACCATTCCAGCAGTTCGGCAGCTGTTTTCGGAGCATTTTTTACTTTATCGGGGTTGTATGTGAACATGGGTCCACCAACACACCATGCTATAGGCATGCCATAACCTTCAAAAAGGTCGAAAGCTGCTTTGGCGGTAGGAAGATACTCTTTTTCAATACCAGGGAAATATTTTTTTTGTTCCGGTAAAACCCGTTCCCAGATCCGTTGCACTAAACCGGAACCCATGGCATCATAACCGGTAAATACCACACAAGTTTCAACATTAGCGGCCATTTGTTGAGCTTTTATTTTTGCCGGCAATTCAGGTGCAGTTCCAATTACATAATCAATTTTTACATTGGGATTTTTGGCGGCAAAGGCATCAACTGCCGCTCCAAGTAATTGTTTACTACCTGCACAATCGATGATTTGTAAGGTGATTTGTTTGGAAGCACCCTGACTGACTGGAACAAGGCCCACTAAAAACACCATAACCAGTACGACTACTAACCACTTAAAATTTTTCACTTCTAGACCTCCCTTTTTTTGTTGTACTAAAAGTTGTGAAATCTAAGATGAATATTTGATTAACTTTCTATCAAAATGTTGTAAAGGCCTCTATAAAATATTGGCTGTTTTAGGAAATTTTTGTACTAGTACTCTATAAAGAATTGACCAAGATAGCAAATTATTGTTCGTAGTTGGGGCTATAAGAGTACTTGGCTTGATATTCGGTTGGTGTGAGACCGCAGAACTTCTTGAAGACACGGGCAAAATAATTGGGATCATTATACCCCACTTGAAAACAGACATTTTTCACCGTTAAACTCGGATTGACCAATAAATTCCTGGCTTGTTGAATGCGGATTTCAGTTAAATAATCGATAAAATTCTGACTGTGCATTTTTTTGAAAATTTTACTGAGGTAAAAGGGGCTAATCCGAAGATGGGAGGCGACCTCTTCCAGGGAAAGATCCTTTTGATAATTGTTTTCCATATAACTAATTGCCATAGTCAATAGCGCATTGGCCCGTGATGCTTTAATCGTATTGACTTCGGTTACCTTTTTTAAAAGATAGTCCTTGGTGAAAAGATGGATATCTTCTCGATTATGGAGTAAGCCCATGCTTTGGCGAAGCTCCTCCGTGTTAATATCAAATTCTGTCAGGTGGGTATTGGTGTAGGTCTCACAAAGCAGGGACAATAACATTTCGTATACCTTTTGCCGGTAAACTTCAAGATGGGAGAAGTTATCCAGAGCCCATTCCAACAGCTCCTCCAACAGTTGTTCGGCGCCGAGGCGATCTCCCCGGTAAATGCATTGGGAAAGCTTTTTTTCTTTATTTTGCGGATAAACGGTTTTCCGGTTGCCTTTTTGAATATCACCATAACTGATAATCGAACCCGGCTCCGTTTCATAGCGTAAGGCCAGCTTGGCTTCGGAAAATGCCTGAAATATATCGTGTACGGAGTTGTATACTCTTCCAATTCCGATACTCAAAGTCATTTGCATTTCATTGGACAAGCATTCATTTAATTCGCTAAAAAGGCGGATTCCCATGAGACGCGAGCGGTATTCATCCAAAGATTCCTCGAACAGAAGCAAGATATATATTTCCGCTCCAATCGAACGAATAAATGCGCTATAACCGATTTTGTGAAAGTAATTTTTTAACCACTCCGCTAACTGCTTGTTAAGGATTCTTTTTTTAGCTTCGGACCCAATTTCGCTGGGATTTTGCTGATAAAAAACGGATGATACAACCGATAAAAATGCCTGATAATTGGAACTGAGGATATCCAGGTATTCTTCAATTTCTTTTTCTTCAATTTCCCCGTAAGCGATTAAGACTAACAAGTTATCCTCGATATATTGCGCAATTTGCTTGAACCGGCGTTCTTTTTTTTCATCCATATGGTCTTTCGCCCGTTGCGTTTCAATGGCCGTAATCACGCGTTTTATGGTAGCAATAACGGTTTCAACCGGAGCCGGCTTGGTGATATATTCATTCACACCAAGCGATAACGCCTCCTTGGCGTAGTCAAAATAATGATATGCCGTAACGATGACGATCCGGCATTCCGGAAGGCTTCTGCGAATCAGGGAAGCAGCCTGAAGTCCATCGATTCCAGGCATTTTTATATCGATAAAGATAAGATCCGGTCCGAAAGAAAGAGCGCCTTCCAAAGCCTCCTTGCCGTTTGCGGCTTCATGGATCTCAAAAATTTCCGGGAAGTTTTGGTTGATGATGAAGCGAATGGCTTCCCGTTCCAGTTGTTCATCATCGGCAATCAACAGTTTAAACATTGACGGCACCTTCTTTGTTAGGAATTATTTTGAGTGTAATGACAGTCCCCCGGTTTAATTTACTGTGTATGCAGAAACAATCGGGATCTTTATAATAAAGAATCATCCGGTCCCGGACATTCGTGATCCCGATCCCGGTGGTATGTCCTTTTAAATAAGGTTCATCGGTTCCTGTAAGCACCCTTTCGATTTTGTCCTGAGAAATACCGATCCCATTATCAATGATCCTAATCAATACGGAGTGCCCTTTTTTCAAAATTTTGATTCGCACTGCTCCGCCGGTTTCTTTGGGTTCAATACCGTGAATAATCGCATTTTCAACTAACGGCTGGATGATAAAACGCGGAATCTGAATGCGGCCGATATCCGTTTGTAGAACGATATTAAACCCGATGCGTGAACCGAAGCGGGTTTGTTGAATGTAAACATACTCCTTGATGACCTCCAATTCATCCTCTAGAAGGACTTCCTTGGATGAGCTTTCCAGATTATAGCGGAAAATATTGGCTAAGGATTGGATCAATTGGGTGGTAGCCATTGTTTCCTGAAACATTGATTTCCGCATGATTGCATTGAGAGCGTTGAAAAGAAAGTGGGGATTAATTTGCGATTGGAGGGCCAAAAAACGGGCTTCATTCAACTGTTGGGAGATTTTTAAATTTTTCATTTCCTGCTCATGAAGTTTGCGCTCCAAATCCGATTTTTCAGTAATCTCCCGGATCATATTTTGAATACTGGCTGCCATTTGATTAAAGGCCAAAGCCAGAATTCTTAGATCCTCCGATGAATTGATATTGAGGTTAGGGGTTTGAAAATTCCCCTTGGAGATCTCCATGGCATAAGCGGCTAACTTTTCTATAGGGTCGGTAATGGAGCGGGACAACATAAAGATGTAAATAATCCCCAAAATGGCGATGGCGATAATACTAATCACCACGGTAACAATTTTTGAAGTAGTAGAGAAATTGGAACTCCGGGTAACCTCTTCGTAACTGGTGTTGATAGATTTACTGGTGGCAGCGTCGATACAAATTTCGATCGAATTCAGATCACGTTTCAAAGCAGCGAAATTCGCTTCACTAAGCGGTAAACGAATGACTTTTTTAATATGATTAATATTGATAAGGATTTGTTCACTGTCTTGAGGCGCAACCGATTTTAAAGCTTTCACTGCAGGTTCCATTTCTCCTTTAATCCGCGGTAAGCCCGGTACTTCGGCTTCATTAATCAGATAGTGAACGTTCCCTTTTCCGGTAAGGGCTTTGAGATATTCTTTTTCGATGATTTCTACATAGGTTTTTACGAGAATGATGTTGTTGAAACGGTTGGTACTGATTTTAACAATGTTTAGGCTTGACTTCTGCATGGTATCGTTGATATAAATGCTGGTAACACCTTGAATAATGAAAAAAACGACCATGACAAAACTGATAATCAGTAGCTGGTGGAAGACCTTGAGGCGGGGAATAGGAATCTTGTTTATCCAGGGAAAAAGGAGTCCGGTTTTATTCATTGCGGTATTTGTATTCAAGAAATGTCCCTCCTGGCGAGATGCTTGTGAATGGTTCGCTACAAACTACTCTTGGCAAGGTATATATAGGGTGTTTCATCTTTGATGACAGTTTGCGGAAAGTATTGGTGGCATTATTGAATGAAGATTATTTTTGTTAAGAGCTTCACTTTCTAGTTTACTACAAATCAATAGAGATTGTAAAAAGTTAGTTAAAATATTGATGGTAAGTGAGAAAAATCATCGTAAATTGTAACCGTATTTTACGAACTGCTTATTTTTAACTGTTTATTATTAATTTGCAATCTATTCTTAAATCTACAGAGGATTAACCCCTTCTGAAGCGAAATCAATGGATGAACTCTGATGAATTCAGCCGGATGATAAATGAAGAATAAACGGTTAAGCATCAAAGTTGTTTTTTCGTGCTTTCATGCAATTTTGAAGGGGGAAGAATATTGAACAAAAGATTTATTTTTGCATTCACAGGAGTTGTATTCATGCTGAGTTGTTTTCTTCCGGTACTTTTGGGAGAGAACGGCGCGGCTGCACCGGTCATCAAATTACCACCTAATTATATCCTTTATATCCCCGGTCTAAAGAATACCCAAGATGCTAAAGCTGATATCGAAGCGAACGGTTTTGTAGCGTCAGATACTTTTAAGGCCCATTTTTCTTTTGTCAGTGACAAGGCAGGGAACAAGGTCCTTAAACTGAACACTTTAGACGCACTGAACGAGGTGTTAACAATCCCGCTCGATGGCAGCGAAACCAAAATTACATTCATTTTCAAGGCGAAGGGCGCGGTAGTCCCGGACAAAGGTACTCCTTACGGTATTCTTTGGGCCATGTGGCAACGGGGTGAATATCAATCTTTACTACGGCACAATGCCAGTAACCAGTTGAAAGGGAGCACCGGACAAACCTCCCTTAATCCGGATAATATTGTCTCGGATTGGCATGATTACCGCCTTGTTTTTGATCTCGGGGCAGATGGTAAGACCATGACTGCCAGCGCATTCATTGACGGTAAACAAAGGCATCAGACTGCCAACTTTGAAAAGAAAAACGGTTCCGGCAACTTCTTTCAATTTGGTGAAAATGATGGAAGCACCAATGGCCTTGGTAGATATCTCTATTTACTGCTGATTAAGAATGAAGACGTCAGCAGTAAGAGTTTGGCTGACCTAAGTAAATTCGTTGGGTTTGATTTGGAAACCAGGCCTGAACTGGTTCATGATCCCGATCCGGCCAGTAAAAAACCGGCCCAAAAACCTGCAGGCATTAATATGACCGGCCCTGAAGCCGGCAGCAAGGATCCGAATTATATCGATCCTTCCTTCATCAAAGAGGGTAGTATAGACTTGGCTCGATTACCCTATAGCAAAAACACGGTTCAGAAGGTTATTGTCAAACCGAAGCTCAGACCTAATCTTGCCCAAATAGCTACTGTGACTGTGGAACCCAACGGCGCCGGCGGCGCCTATAAAACGATTGCCGCAGCCATCGATGCCGTGAAACCCGGTTCATTAATCTATATTAAACCAGGGTGTTATCAGGAGAAGCTTAAAATTACCAAGCCTAATATTAGTCTCATCGGTGAGAGTCCGGTCAACACGATAATTTATGGTTATGAATCGGACTATGGCGCCATTGATGGCAACTTATTGGTGGAGGTGAGTTTAACCGAAGCCGGATATTTCAATGCCGAAAACATTACATTTTACAATAAGGGTCCCGAGTGGAACCGGACCTGGGATAATGTTGAAAGGCGTTCGATAGCGTTTGCCGCCAAAAATGTGGATAAAGCCTATTTAAAGAATTGTATTTTCCTGGGACAGCAAGATACGATGTACTTGCGTTCCGGCAGACAATATTTTCAAAATTGCTATATTGAAGGGGAAGTCGACTTTATATGCGGTGGATCCACGGTATTGTTCGATAACTGCCATATTCATTCCTTGGCGTATAAAGAAGGCGGCTATATCACTGCGGCAGCCCCTTCGGATACCAATGGCGCCGGTTTTAATAATGGTTATGTCTTTAAGAACTGCCTTTTGACCGTTGATCCCGCGGTTGCGACTAAAAATATTTTTTTGGGAAGGGGCGCCTGGAACGGGGGCAGCAACGGGGGAATGAATCAAGCCAAAGTTGTTTATATTTCTTGCCAGCTTCATAACCGGATTCATCCGGAGGGTTGGACAGACTGGGATAATATTTCTACCGCGTCTAAACAGTTTTTTAGGGAATACAGGAACACCGGAGAAGGTTCGGTGGCTCAGGAAACTTCTACCAGAAAGTTTTTAACCGATAACGAATATAAAATAAATTATCGTTCAGTAGAAAAGATCTTGGGATTTGTCCCGAAAATGCCGTACTAATAATAGCTGGTTTCTAAGGTATTCAAAACGGGATGCCGATTTGGCAACCGTTTTGAATATTTGGAAAAGGATGTTCTACAATCATTCATAGTCATACAGAACTCGCAAAATAATATAAACGGAAGATTAAAAAATCAAAAATTGGCTTGACAAGGATAAGATTTTTCGGTAAATTAGATATGAAGTTAGTTTGACCTAACATTGAAATATGGTGATGGAATGGATGAAACCACTTCTCTTTCGCCCTCCTTGGAAGACTATTTGGAAGTCATTCTGGATTTGAAAGAGGAAAACGAGTCCATCCGGGTGACCGATTTGGCGGAAAAGTTGCAGGTAGCCAAGTCAAGTGTAAACCAAGCTGTAGTCAAGCTGGTGGAGTTGCAACTCTTAACCCATGAACGGTATGGACCGTTGGAATTAACAGAGTTAGGGGAGATCAAAGCGCGTAAAGTCCGGGAAAGGCACCGGATCTTGACACGGTTTTTCAGTGAAACTTTAGGCGTGGATCCCCAAATCGCGGAGAAAGACGCATGCGGCATTGAGCATTATATCAGTCCGGTTACCATGGAAAAATTAGTGAAGTATCTGGCTGGCTTGATTCAAACAGGTTGTCCGCTGGACTGCCCGGGTAATCGAAAATAATAATTCAATGCTGTTAAAAATTTCTTCCAACATCAAGATTTAATTTTTTGGTTCATTGTTAGGTCAGACTAACTAAAATTTTGATTTATTGCTATGTTAGGTCAAACTAACATAGGAATATCCGGATGGGAAAGGGCACAGATAATTTTATTTCATAGTTAGTTTAGACTAACAAAATCGAAGGAGATGGATTGTCGAATGGAAATGGCGTTGAAGACTGAAAATAATCCCGTTTTGCCCCGGTATTCAGCGGCTATCGATGCGCTAAGCCAGCAGTTTGAAAAGCCGCTTGTCCTATTGCGGACCGGGGAGAGTGGGGTGGTTTCCCGCATGACCGGTGATGAAGAATTTCGCAGTAAAATGTTAGCTCTGGGTATCCTCCCCGGTAAAACCATTATGGTCGCCAGGGGTGGTAAACATCAACCTTTTATTTTACGGATTGATGAAAGCCGAGTGATGGTCGATTGGAATCTTTTAAGCCGGATTTATATCGCATCCGACTTGAGTCCAAAATAAGGAGGAATTCATTGTGAGTGAGCAGTTCAAAGAAAATAGCCGGTTGAGGGATTTAAAACCAGGTGAAATCGGGGAAATCATCGGTTACGGAAGCAGCGACCCTGCTTACAGGAACAAACTGTTAGCGATGGGGCTTACCAAGGGCATTGAGGTTAAACTGATAAAAGTGGCCCCCTTGGGAGATCCTGTAGAGGTCATGGTTCGGAATTATAATCTTTCCCTCCGCAAAGCCGAGGCCGATGTATTGCAGATAAGGAGGAAGAGTTAATGAGAGAAGTGAGCGTAGGCGCGGGTATCCGTACAATTGCCGTAGTGGGGAACCCCAACTGTGGGAAAACAACCCTTTTTAACGGACTTACCGGAAGCAACCAACGGGTTGGAAACTGGCCGGGAGTCACGGTGGAGAAAAAAGAAGGTCTCATTTCAGTTGCAGGGCAAAAAATTACCTTAGTAGATTTGCCCGGTATTTATTCTCTAACAGCTCATTCTGAAGATGAACGGGTGGCCCGGGATTACATATTAAGCGGTGAACCTGGGCTGGTGATTAATATTTTGGATGCCACCAATCTGGAACGGAATCTGTATCTGACTACCCAGCTTTTAGAAATGGGTGTGCCGGTTCTGGCGGTCGTCAATATGATGGACCTGGCTGAAGAGAAAGGAATCCAAATCGATTTACCACAACTGGCGATACAACTAGGCTGTCCGGTCGTGGGTTCAAGCGCCACTCTCAAAAAAGAGCTTCATAAGGTGAAGGAGGCTATGGGAAAAGCTTGGCGGGAAGAAATCATTTCCCAGAAACTGCCTCAATATCCGTTGGCAATGGAAAAGGTTATTTCCGCCTGGGGTCCCCAACTGCAAAAATCCGAAAAAATATTAGGAGCCAATCCGCGGTGGGCTGCTGTGAAATTATTAGAGCAAGATCCTTGGGTTACTGAAAAGGTGATTTCATCCGGCGTCCTATCGGAAACGGAGATCCGAACGACTCTCAACAAACTCGAAGCGGAGTTGGGGGAGAATACCGACGTGATTTTGGCTGATTGTCGTTACAAGATGATCCGCAGCCTTACGGAAAATGTAGTGCAACGCGGTATATTCCGGGAGAGCGTCAGTGATAAAATCGACAAGATTGTGATGCACAGATTGCTGGGGATTCCCATTTTCCTGGCGGTGTTATATTTAATGTTCTGGGTTACGATGAATGTCGGGGGTTCCTTTATCGACTTTTTTGATATTTTATTTGGAACAGTATTTGTGGATGGTTTTGGCAAATTGTTATCCGTGATCCACACACCGGAATGGCTTATTACGATCCTGGCCGGAGGTGTCGGCGCCGGTGTTCAGACATTGGCAACTTTTATCCCGGTTATTTTCATGATGTTCTTGGCTTTATCCATTTTAGAAGATTCAGGGTATATGGCCAGAGCCGCTTTTGTAATGGACAGGTTTTTGCGGTGGATTGGGCTGCCGGGTAAGGCTTTTGTTCCAATGTTGGTTGGATTGGGTTGTGGTGTACCGGCTATTATGGGCACCCGGACGTTAGAAAACAAAAGGGACCGTTATTTGACCGTATTTATGATTCCCTTTATGTCTTGCGGAGCCCGCTTGCCGGTTTATGCTTTATTTGGGGCCGCGTTTTTCGGAGCAGGAGCCTCTAATATGGTATTTTCTCTATACTTGGTCGGAATTTTAATGGCGGTTTTGACAGGCTTGTTGCTCAAAAATACGCTTTTTAAAGGGGAACGCTCCCATTTTGTGATGGAACTGCCGCCTTATCATGCACCGCGCTTTAAGAATATAATCTCCTATACTTGGAGCCGTTTGAAAGTATTTATGTTTCGGACCAAAGTCATTATTATTGTGGTTACCATATTGGCATTTTTGAATTCATTCGGAACCAATGGAACTTTTGGCAATGAAGACTCTCCTGATTCGGTGTTAGCCCAAATCGGAAGGGCGATTACACCGGTCTTTGAGCCGATGGGGGTGGAGCGGGAGAATTGGCCGGCAACGGTGGGGCTTTTTACCGGACTTTTTGCTAAAGAGGCAGTGGTAGGAACTCTTAATTCTCTGTATGGCCAAATTGATTCGGCAAGCGCGTCAAAAGAGGATGCCGCTGATGCTGAAGAAGAGCAGGGCTTTGACTTGTGGGGCGGGGTTAAGGAGGCCTTTGCGTCGATACCTGACGCTTTAAGCGGAATCTGGGATAGTTTGCGGGATCCCTTGGGTCTGGGTGTAGTCAGTGGGGACGAGAAAGCAGTGGCTGAAGAAGTTGGCGCCGATCAGCGGGTTTACAGTATGATGCAACATTATTTTACCAAAGGGCCGCTTCAGGCATATGCGTATTTGCTGTTTATCCTGCTTTACATGCCTTGTGTAGCCGCTTTGGGGGCGGTCATCCGGGAAATCGGCAAAGGCTATGGATGGCTCGCTATGGGATATTTGACTGTAGTGGCCTGGGTAACTTCAACGCTGTTTTATCAAATTACTTTGGGACATCAAATGGTTTGGATTGCAGTTTCATTAGCTTTGCTAGTCCTTATGGTTGCAACTTTCTGGTGGCTCGGTAAAGGAAAAAAGGACCTATCGGACGGAAACGACCGGCGCCGGTTATCGGTTTGAGTAGAAAACAATAAAAAACGGAATGCGTTGGGATGTGTCTTTCCCAACGCGGTTCCGAAAAGATTCCAGGAAAATTTAGACATTAAATAATGAAATTGCATGGAGAAATGAACAAATTATTGCCTATCGTCGTGAAAACACTGAATCAAACAGGATATCGTTTGACAGGCCAAAGACGGATCATATTAGAAATATTGTTCCAAAACTCCAAACAATATCTTGACTGTGAAGCTATTTATGATCGGGTGAAAAGAAAAGATCATCATCTGGGAATCGCCACAATATATCGGACATTATCCTTGCTTGAGAAATTGCACTTGATTTCTGCGATTTCACCCAATGATGAGCGTAAGCGTTATCGGCTACAAATAGGAGGAGTCAAAAAATGTTTGTTAATCTGCCGGAAATGCGGTTTCGTTGAAGAATATTTGCAAGCAACGGAATGGATTGACCAAATTCAGGAACGAAACGGGTTTTCCGTTGAAGAAGTTGGTGTTTACGGTACTTGTAAAGGGTGTTACCTACCATAAGGAAGTAAAAAAAGGAAAGGAGAAAAGGATATGCGGTATTTGATTTTAATCGGCGTCGTTGTTGTTTTCGCAGTTGTAATCGTTTGGAATGTGAAACGGGCAGCCAAGGGTGAGAGTAATTGCGGTTGTGAAGATGGTTGTTCCGGATCGTGCTGTGGCAAAAAAGAATAAAAAGACAGAATCTGTATGATTTTCATTCAGCGAGACATTAAGTTTAGGCAAGGTTTTTCAGCGACAAAAAGTTAGTTTAAACTAACTTAAGAATGGAAACGAACACTCATGAAACAGGAAATAAAAACGATGAATTTTTTACATAACCAAATCGCCGGAAATTATCAGTCCCTCGATTACCTTTTATATTTAATTGCTTATTATTCTGCGCCGGTATTGGAAGCGGATAAACCAGCCGTGACTTTAAACTTTGGCAGTGAAATCGGACGACGATTGAATGAGATTTGGACAAATCACCATGATAAAATTCCTTGTTCGGTAAATTTCCGTTTTTATGAATTACGCCGGACTCCGGAACAGAGTGTCGTGCTTTTTTACAACCCCGATTTGCTTCAAAATGTTTTAAGGGAAAAGCCAACCACCCAATTTTTAATCCGTTGCGGTTACCGAGAGGAACTGACTTTAGAGACGGCTTTGGCAGATTTAAAAGAACGGTTTTCTGGGGGATGTCCTCATGAAATAGGAGTTTTTCTGGGAATTCCATTGCCGGATGTATTGAGCTTCATCGATAATAAAGGGAAAAAGGCACTAATCGACGGATATTGGAAAGTCTATCATGATCCTGGTCCCAAACTGGCCCTATTTGAACGTTATCGAGAAGCTAAGCGTTGTTTTCTTCACATGATGATGGAAGGGAAACGACCGGGGGATTATTTCTCGGATAAATTAATAATCTGTACAGAGTAAGGGAAGGTGACCAATGTCCATTGTTATTTTTGGAGGCGATCGTTTGGGAAATATTCCGCAGTTGCTGGAAGAACATGGCTTTGATTTGCTTGATCATATAACCGGTCGCAAAATGGGTGACATGAAAACGGTGATTCACCGAAAAGCCGAGGGGGTCATTGTTTTTACGGATTTTCTCAATCACCGGTTGGCTTTAGGAGTGAAAGCCGCTGCCAAACGAAGGGGGCTGAAAGTGGTATTTGTGAAACGTTCTTGTTCGCAACTGCGAGAGGCCTTGATTTCCATGAAAGATGAAACGATGAGGAGCCGCTTATGAATACTTGGTGGCTAATGGCTGAAGTTTATCATGAAATTATTGAATGTCTGGTAACGGCCTTGGAAGCGAAAGACCCCTATACCAGAGGTCATTCAACCAGGGTTGCGGACATGGCTTACCAGTTGGGAGAAATCGCCGGATTGAAGGGGGAGGCTTTGGAAGATTTACATTTAGCGGCTCATCTTCATGATATCGGAAAAATCGGCATTCCGGACCGGGTTTTAAACAAAGCTGGGCCATTGATGCCGGAAGAGCTTGCAATATTAAGGCAGCATCCAACGATAGGGTACCAAATCTTGACCCGTTCAAGCCAACTAAAAGGTTTGGCAAAAATTGTTTTACATCATCATGAGCGCTGGGATGGAAATGGTTATCCCGATGGAATCAAAGGGGAAGAGATTCCAATAAGTTCTCGAATTATTGCCGTATGTGATGCTATAGACGCGATGACTTCCGAAAGACCGTACCGGAAGGCATTAAGTGTCAAGGAGTGCCGGCATCAATTACAAATCAACCGGAATTTACAGTTTGATCCTCAATTAATAAGAATAATGGAAGAAAACCAGTTTTCAATATTTGCAGAAATAAAACCGGTTTCGGCATTAGCAATCATTCAATAAGCATTGATACCTAAGCCGGTTGAATAGAAAAAAATTTTTTAAAATGGGGGAATGTCAAAATGAAAAACATTATGATTGTTTATTGGAGCGGAACGGGGAATACGCAGAAAATGGCGGTAGGGATTGCTGAAGGAGCCAAAGCCGATGATATCGAGGTAAAAATGACAACTGTCGATGCCGCTGTTAAGGAAGATGTTTTGAAAGCGGACGGCATCGCCTTGGGTTGCCCTGCCATGGGAAACGAAATTTTAGAAGAATCGGACATGGAACCTTTTGTTGAATCTTTATTAACTGAAAACTTACAGGGAAAACCGTTCGCTTTGTTTGGTTCTTTTGATTGGGGCGACGGTCAGTGGATGAGAGATTGGCAGGAACGCATGGAAGCTTCGGGAGCGAAGATGGTGGCGGATGGATTAACGGTTCAAGGTACGCCGGATGAGGAAGGAATGGCAGAGTCCAAAGAACTGGGGGCTAAATTAATTCAAGCCCTTGGATGAGGCGAATCGAGGGTGATATAGTAATGATAGAAAAGGATAACCGCAATGAATGTCATGTTGCAAAAGACATATAAGACGGATTCACGGCCCGGAACGGATTTCTGCCTGGCGGAAGGGCTGAACAGGATATATAGCCGGGATTTTTCCGAGAGGCTCTACCGGTTGCCCCAAGCCTTGGGCGAAGGTTATTGCCGGCGGATTATCCTGAGCCCGGAGTTGGAAGTCAATATTTATGACTTTTGTTTTCAGAGGGAATTTACCTTGGAAGAGACCACCTACGCCAATGCCTGCCATATCACATTTAATTTGGCGGATGATATGGAGTACACTATCCGGGGGTCCGGGGAATTATTGGCTTTGGAGCGGGATGATAGTTGCGTTTACCGGGGAAAATTCATCGACGGATTTCATACCTTTATCCCCGGAGAACACTGCCATGGGATAACATTGACGCTTCATCCCGGACGATTTGCGGCTATTTTTGAATATCTACACTCAGTGCAGGCGATCACCCGTTTGGAAAGTCCGCTGGTTATAGGCAAGAAGTTTAAAATCACGGCATTGGCAAAAAGGATTTTGGAGCAGATCGTGAATTGCTCTTATCAAGAAAGAGCCAGGGGGATTTATATTGAAGGGAAAGTGCTGGAATTAATAGCCCTCTATGTTCAAGAAATCGTCGGCTCCGGGCGCACGGAACCGCTCAAGATGAAATTTTCGCCGGAAGAAGCGGTGAGTCTGCGGCGGGCCAAGGAAATTCTCGATCTCAACTATGCCGATCCGCCCACCTTAACCCAATTGGCCCGCTTGGTATGCCTTAATGAGCTAAAGTTAAAGAAGGGTTTTAAAGAAAGTTATGGAATGCCAGTTTATGCTTATATTATGGAAAAACGGATGGAAGCGGCGCGGATTCTTTTGGAGGAAAAAAAGTTGAAAGTGAAAGATGTAGCCAGTCAAGTAGGATATACCAATATCAGTCACTTTGGAGAAGCGTTCCGTAAAAAATACGGTTTGAATCCGGGAGAATATCTCCGCGGCTAATAAATGTTCTCTTTAAGGGGATTCCGCCTCTGCGTGTTAACGCGGCTTTCGTTATCGTGGTTGGGGTAAAAAAGCTTGTCAAACCATTGAATAATTGGTCTGACAGCTTTTTTCTATTAGAAACCCCATTTTCCATCGAACGACGATTAGTTTTTGCGAAAATACCATTTGGGGTATGGATAGTCCGGTTCGGGGTAGAAAAGCATCCGGCCTCCATTTTATAATGATTTTAGCGGAAACAAGCAGGGTGATACGGTGCCCATGTTAGGCTATCCTAACTTTTACAAACATTTTAAAAACCACTATCAAAAAAAGATTTGTTTAGTTGAGAAACTTGAACCTGCTGTTTTCTATGGAAATGGAGGAATTTGAATGGCGGAAACCGCAAACAACCGAAAAACCGGCATTACCAGACTGTTGGAAATCGCCGGAGCGAAAAAGGGACTGCTGGTGCTGTCTTGCATATTGGCGGTGCTTAGTACACTGGCTTCATTTATTCCCTTTATGTGTATTTATTTTATCATTCAAGAACTTTTGAAGCATGGGGCGGACTTGACCCGGATCAACCGGGGGCTGGTTATCGGGTATGGCTGGTGGGCCATGTTGGGAATGGTAGCCAGCTTTCTGCTGCTTTATGCTTCCACCATTTGCTCTCATATTGCTGCTTTTAAAATTCTTTATTTATTGAAATTGGCTTTTACCAAGCACTTGGCTTCACTACCCCTGGGGTTTCATACGGCCAACTCCACCGGTAAACTCCGTAAAATGCTGGATGAAAACATCGAAAAAATCGAAGGCTTTCTGGCCCATCAATTGCCGGATCTAGCCGGCGCCATGACGGCGCCGCTGGTGATGGTGATTATCCTGCTGGCCTTTGACTGGCGGATGGGTTTGGCATGCCTGGTACCGCTAATGGCGGCGTTTTTCATTCAGATCAAGGCGTTTTCCGGAGAGAAAGCCAAGGAAATGATGGAAACTTTTCAAAATCATCTGGAGGATATGAACAACTCGGCCGTTGAATATGTGCGCGGCATTTCGGTGGTCAAGGTCTTTAACCAGACGGTCTTTTCTTTCCGGCGTTTTTATGATTCGATTATGGCGTATAAGGATATTGCCTTACGCTATACTTTCTCCTGGAAAAATTCCTGGGTGGCTTTTGTGGTGATATTAAACGCCATTGCGGTGTTTTTGATACCGGTGGGAATCTTTCTTGGCGGTCAAAGCAACAACTATCAAGCGTTCGCTCTTTCCTTTCTTTTTTATTTGATCTTTTCGGCGGCGCTTCCGGGACCGATTATGAAGCTGATGTATGTATCATCGGCGGGCCGGCAGATAAGCAGCGGCGTCGCGCGATTGGACAAAATTTTTGCGGAACAGCCGTTGCCGCTACCTCTTTATCCGCAGATAACCGCCGGAAATGACATCCTATTTGAAGGTGTCTCCTTTTCCTACACTTTGGGAGAAACCAAAGTGGAAGCGTTGAAAAATATTTCTTTTCAAGCCCGTCAAGGGGAGGTTACAGCTTTGGTTGGAGCTTCCGGAAGTGGGAAGAGTACCATCGCCCACTTAATTCCCCGTTTTTGGGATGTCCGGGAAGGCGCTGTCAAACTCGGCGGAGTAGATGTCCGGGCCATGGATCCGGATTATCTCCTCAACAAAGTGGGCTTTGTTTTCCAGGATCTGTTTCTTTTTAAACAAAGCATACTGGATAATATCTGCATCGGTAAACCGGAGGCGACCGCAACGGAAATTATAGCGGCGGCCCGAGCAGCCCAGTGCCATGAATTTATTAACAAACTGCCCGATAAGTATGGGACGGTCATCGGCACCCAGGGTGTTCACCTTTCCGGCGGGGAACAGCAACGGATCGTTATTGCCCGGGCTATCTTAAAAAATGCCCCGGTTATTGTCCTGGATGAAGCGACCGCCTTTGCCGATCCGGAAAACGAACAGTTGATCCAATTGGCCCTGAAAGAGTTGATCAAGGATAAAACGGTAATCATTATTGCTCACCGGCTTTCTACGATTCAAAACGCCGATCGGATCCTGGTAATGGATGAGGGACGGTTGATTCAGCAGGGGACCCACAGACAATTGCTGGCTGAGGACGGCAAATACCGCAGGTTGTGGGACACCTATACCCAGACTTTAAGTTGGTCGATTCGTGGGGAAGGAGGGGTAGCCTAATGATAAAGAAGATATCTTTTCAAGACCTTTTGTTTTTATCGGATCAAGGATACCGGGATTTTAAAAATGCGGTCTGGGCTAATGTTTGGTCCAATCTTAGTTTCCTGTTGCCGGTTTCGGTGATGTCCCTGGTGATTATGGAAATTTTGAAGCCCTTCAGCGGCGGGACCGTAAGTTTTATAAAACTATGGCTATACGCCGGGCTTGGATTGTTGCTGATTGCGGTGATGGTGGTCGCGAACCGCAATGAGTATGATAAAACCTATATAGCGGCTTATTCCACCGCCGCCGAAAAACGGATCGGCATCGCCGAACATTTACGAAGGTTGCCGTTAAGTTTTTTTAATCAAAAGGACCTGACGGAATTAACCACCAATATGATGGGGGACTGCAGCGGCATCGAACACGCTTATTCCCACGTAATGCCCCAACTGGCGGGCAATGTCATCAGCGTCTGCCTTTTTACGCTCATGATGGCGTTGTATGATTGGCGGATGGCCTTGGCGATCTTTTGCACCATGCCGGTTGCTTTTGCGATTGTGCTCCTGACCAAAAGAGCGCAACAAAAAGTAGGGGCGCGCCAAGTGGTTGCCAAGTTAAATTCTGCCGAGCAGTCTCAGGAATATTTGGAGGGCATCAAAGTCATTAAAGCCTTCGGACTCTCCGGAGCCAAATTTGTCAGCCTGGACAAAGCGCTCAAAGATTTAATGCACCAAAGCATCAAGTTAGAGGCGGTGGTCGGTTCATTCATCATGAGCGCCGTGATCATCTTGAAATTCGGTCTAAGCGCGGCCATCTTTACCGGTGTTTACTTGATTACTGGAGAAGATTTGAGTTTGGTCAAATTCGCGATATTTTTAATCGTGGCGGCCCAGATTTATAATCCTTTGATTACCATTTTGACGCTTTTGGGGGAGATGTTTTACAGTATCATCTCGGTGAACCGGATGAAGGCGTTACAGGCCCAACCACTCATGAGCGGTAATGATGCGAAGACTCTGAATAAATTTGATATCGCTTTTGAAAAAGTGGGGTTTCAATACAACCGGGATGAGGTACTGCGGGAGGTCAGTTTTACCATACCCCAGGGCAAAGTGACAGCGCTGGTGGGGCCGTCGGGCAGCGGGAAAAGCACGGTTTCCAGATTGATTGCCCGTTTTTGGGATGTCAACCGGGGCAGCGTGACTATCGGCGGCCTCAATATCCGGGAAATTGATCCGGAACGGCTCTTATCCTATATATCCATTGTTTTTCAAGATGTAGTCCTCTTTAACGACACTCTCTACAATAACATCCGCCTGGGCAAACAGGATGCCACGGAAGAAGAAGTAATCCGTGCGGCGAAATTGGCCCGCTGCCATGAGTTTATCACCAGGATGCCGGATGGATATCAAACTTTGATTGGAGAAAACGGCAGTACTCTTTCAGGAGGAGAACGGCAACGGATTTCCATCGCCCGGGCGCTTCTAAAAAACGCCCCTATCGTCTTGCTGGATGAAGCCACCGCTTCCCTGGATCCGGAAAATGAGGTCTATATTCAGGAGGCTCTTTCCCATCTGGTTAAAGGACGTACTGTGGTAGTCATTGCCCACCGGTTGCGGACAGTGGCCGGAGCCGATCAAATTCTGGTGCTGAATAACGGCGCTTTAGTGGAACAGGGAAGCCATGAGGAATTGATGATCCAACAGGGATTGTACGCCAAGTTGTACCGGATTCAACAGGAAAGCCTGGGATGGAAAATAGGAGCTTGAATCGATCAATCAAGAAGGGAGAAAAAATAGTGGAGGCTAATTTAAATGGAATCCCGGAGACTTTGTTGATTACCTTATGGGCCAGGGCGGTGGAGACCGGCCGTCCGGACCCGCTGATCCGTGATGAATATGCAGTCAAAATGATGGAACGGATCGATTATGATTTTACAAAGTTTGAAAAAGCCTGGCTCTCTCAGACCGGGGTCGCCGTCCGTAGCCAAATATTGGATGGGGCGACCCGGTCCTTTATCGGGCAACATCCCGAAGGGGTTATCATTAATATCGGCTGCGGGTTGGATACCCGTTTTCTGAGAATGAACTATGATAAAATCTACTGGTGGGACCTGGACTTGCCGGAAGCTATCCGGATCAGGAAGAAATTTTTTGAGGAGACGGCACGTTACCGGATGATTGCCAAATCGGCTTTTGAGATATCCTGGAAGGATGAAATCCGGACCGATGACAGAGGCGTTTTAATCATTGCCGAGGGGGTTTTGATGTATTTCGAGGAAGAACGGGTCAGAGAGTTATTGCAGCAGTTGGCCGGAGCTTTTCCCGGCGCGGAAATGTTATTGGAAGTGATGCCGGCGACTTTGGTCAAACTCAGCAAAAAACATGACACCGTCGGGAAAATGGGGCTTCGTTTCCGGTGGGGAATCCACAACAGCCGGCAGCTGGAAACCTATGATCCCCGGATCCGGTTGACGGAGGAGTGGAATCTTTTTGATGTCCATCCTGAACGCTGGAAATGGATGAGGTGGCCGGCATTGCTTCCTGTATTTAAGAACCGTTTTAATGACAGGATTGCCCATCTAAAAGTTTCAAAATCAATCAGCTCAGATCAAGCAATTTAAAATCAATAAGAAATACAATATATCACATCATTGAATATATCAGTTTAATATATTGTATTTCTTTATTATGCCTTTGCCTGCCTGCAAATGTGCTTTTGGGGCAGCCCGCCCTTGTTATTCAAATGGCTAACTTTCCAAAATTCCGTCAGGCGGTTTTTTTCAAATGGATATCATCTTTAGTTTTCAACAGCAAAGCAGAGTTTAGGACCACCCCCACTGAACCTAGATTATGCACCAAGGCCCCGACCACTGGCCCCATTAAACCCATGGATGCCAGGATGATTGCGCCAAAATTAAGTCCCATGGACAAAATGATATTCACATGAATGGTACGGATGGTTTGATGGGATAGACGCAGTAAATATGGGATCCGGGAGATATCATCGCTCACCAGCGCAATATCCGCTGCATCCACGGCGATATCACTCCCGATCCCGCCCATGGCCACTCCGACCATAGCCGTTTTTAAAGCGGGCGCATCGTTGATACCGTCGCCAATCATACAGATGGGCTCGTTCGCGCACTGGCAGGCCTGAATGGCGGAGACTTTATCTTCAGGAAGAAGCTCCGAGCGGATATCGTTGATACCGACGGCACTGGCGATATGGGAAGCAGCCTGGATATGATCGCCTGTAAGTAAGAGAGTTTTAACGCCTGTGGCATGAATATCTTCAATCGTGGAACGCGCGTTGTTACGTAAAGTATCCGCCAGCGCGATCAGCCCGGCTGATTTGCGCTGAATTCCTACGAAAATAATCGTACATCCTTCATTCCGGTATTTGGCCGCCAAGGACAGCAGTTCATCCGTTAGCGCAATACCTTCCTCTGTAAGTAGCCCCGCATTACCCGCCAGGATGGTTTGTCCATCGATACGGGCTTTAACGCCACGCCCCGGGATCATCAAAAAATCTTCCGGCTCCGCCAAGCCTAAACCGAATGTTTTGGCATGACTCCATACGGCATGGCCCAGGGGGTGTTCAGAACGGTGTTCCACTGTTGCGGCCATATGTAACAATTGATTTTCTGAAAGGCCGGGGATAATAGACTCTACCGCTACGACTCCGGGTTTACCGCAGGTCAGGGTGCCTGTTTTATCAAAGGCAATCTGTTTTATTTTAACCAGGCGTTCCAAAACATCCCCCGAACGGATCAATACTCCGTGGCGGGCGGCATTTCCGATTCCGGCCATAATGGCGGTGGGGGTAGCCAGTACCAATGCGCAGGGGCAAAAAACCACCAAAATGGTTACGGCCCGGATTGCTTCACCTGTCGCCAACCAGGTAACCAGCCCAGCTGTCAAGGCTATGGCTATAATCCAGGTGGCCCAACGATCAGCCAAGCGGACCACTTTGGCTTTGTTGGCATCCGCTGCAGCTACCAACCGGATCATTCGCTGCAACGAACTGTCTTCTCCAACCCGGGTGGCTTGCATGTCGAAGGCGCCGAACTGGTTGACTGTACCGCTGAAAACTTCATCGCCCGGCCCCTTATCGACGGGAAGCGATTCGCCGGTCATGACGGATTGGTCGATGGAGGTCTCTCCGGAAATTATGATACCATCGACGGCGATTGTTTCCCCGGGAAGCACCCGTAACAGGGCGCCGGTTTGGACCGACTCGGCTGAAACGATTATTTCTTGATTGTCTTGCACGATCCGGGCGGTGCGGGGTGTGAGCCGCACCAGTTTTTCAATTCCTTTCCGCGCCTTGGAAGACGTGAGGTTTTCCAGAATCGAACCGATGGTCATGATAAAAGCCACTTCGCCGGCGGCAAATATTTCGCCGATGGCTACCGAGGCGATCAAGGCGATGGAAACCAAAACATCGGCGCGAATATCGAATTCGGTGAATAGACCGATGGCTGCTTGTTTAAGAATGGGTAACCCGGAAATAATAATGGCGACCCAAGCGATGTCGAAAGGTAAGGATTTTGGAGTCCAGCCAAAGAAACTGAATATGAGCGATATTCCGGAAATACCCGTCCATAGAATGGCCCGCTTTTGACCGCCTCTCATCCAGTTTTTCAGTTTGGGCATTGAAACGTTCACCTCGATTTAAAATGGGGTATGAGCTAAAGACCAGGAATTAAAAAATTTAAACCATGCGCGAAAATTGCTCGATCGCATGGGTCAGATCCTGGATGGTTTCTTCGATTTCACCGTGTTCGATCCCCTTTACGACGCAATGGCGCAAATGTCCCTCAAGGATAATTTGACCTACCTTATGAAGAGCCGCTTTAGCAGCGCCAATTTGGATTAAGATATCTTCGCAAGGGACATCTTTAACCACCATGGAGCTGATTCCCTGGATTTGACCGCTGATTCGCTTAAGACGGGCAGTAACCGCCGGAGCGTCAATACATTCTTTCATGGTGAACCTCCTTCAGAGATGAAATACCCCCAGGGGGTATGTTGGTATTATAAATAAAATATCAGGCAAAGTAAATCCTTTTTTGAATGTTTCTTTAAAATAAAATGATAAAATAACTCCTTTTGAACCATATACCCCTTATGGGTATTTTTTCGATAGCCCCCATTCACTTGGGTGCCGGAAACTATTTTTTTCAAAGGGCTCTTGATCAAACTGGAAAGGTAATTTATAATGAAATTAATATTTAATATGGTTAATATTTTAATCGCGGAGGCGGGTACAGCTAGGCTGAGAAACCATGAACAATATTATCATCATCGGCGGCGGAATTGCTGCCATTAATGGGATTCAGGCGATTCGGGAAGTTGATCCGGATGTGGCGATTGATCTTTTTTGTGAAGAGCAATATTACCCTTATTACCGTCTAAAACTTTCCAAAATGCTCTTTGATAAGCTGGATGAAGACAGTACCGGAATGTTGCTGAAACCGAAGGATTGGTATCGACAAAATAAGGTTAACCTTCACTTCAGTGTTAAGGTGCAGGGTGTGGATGTAGACCGGCAGGAAATCCTGTTGCCGCAGGGAAGCGGCATGCGCTATGACGGGCTGTTGTTGGCAAACGGGGCCAGGAACCGCCTATTGTCGATCACCGGATTTGACAGCTGCAAGTTGTATTCCATCCGGAACCTTGAAGATATCATCGAAATCCGCAATGAAATGGAAAGTAAAAACCAGGTATTTTATATTGGTGGCGGAGTGCTTGGCCTTGAGACCGCCTGGGTCATTCAACAACACGGTAAAAAAGCCGCCATAGCGGAAATCCAAAACCGGCTTTTTCCCCGGCAGTTGGACGAAAAGGCGGCAACTATCCTGGAGGGCTTGGTGGAGTCTTTCGGAATCAAGGTTTTTACAAATGCCGAAGTGGTCAAGATTTATGGAAATCAAGCCGCCTGGGGAGTGGAAATGCGGGATGGTCAAAGATTTCCATGCGATATGGTGTTGTATTCAACCGGTATTCAGCCCAATACGGACCTTGTAAAAGGAACCGCCATTCAAATCAACCGGGGAATTGTTGTAGGCGATAAGATGCAAACAAGCATCCCCAATATTTATGCCGCCGGCGACGTGGCCGAGTATGAGGGGAGAGTTTATGGCTTATGGAATATCGCCGCCGGGCAAGGCAAGATTGCCGGCTATAATATGGCGGGCCGGTCCGCGGTTTACCAGCCCGGCATCCCGGTTACGGCGCTGAATGCTTTTGGGACTTCCTTGTTTTCCATGGGAGATGTCTCCGAAACCGGCGGAGTCCGGACGATCACGGAAGAGGATCGGGCCAAGAACATATACCGGAGAATTTTTGTTAAAAATCAAATCATTGTCGGAGCGATTTGCATCGGCGACCCCGGTAAAACCGTACCATTGAAAAATGCCATCGAGCAGAAATTATCCTTGAAAGGAATTGAAGGGGAGAATATTATTATCGATGAGATATTGGAGGGGCTTAAATCGATGCATGGTACCGGGACAAACATTAAAAACAATTGACCCGGCGAAGAAAGCAATTTTAGGTGGAAAAGTTTTATTTTTTATTGACAAATAGTAATAATTACTATATAGTAATATTATTAAAAAGAAAATTGTGGAAGAAATTAAAAAAATAAGGAGGAAATAAAATGTCAGTACAAAACGCAATGACTGCCGATTTTTTACGTTCAGCCTATGGTGGAGAAAGCATGGCCCATATGCGGTATATAGCATGGGGCAACCAGGCCGAAAAAGAAGGTTTCCCGAATGTGGGGAAGTTATTTAAAGGGATTTCATATGCGGAACAGGTTCACGCCACCAATCATTTCAAAGAGCTAAGCAGCCAGCCCGGGGACCATTCGGTAACCGCCGGGGCGGTATTTGGAACGGGAAGTTTGGTCGATAATCTGCAGGGCGCCATCAATGGCGAGCTTCATGAAGTGGAACAGATGTATCCGGTTTATTTACATAGTGCTCAATTTCAGAGCGAAAAAGGAGCCGAGCGGTCTTTTCACTTTGCGCTGGAAGCCGAAAAGATTCACGCCGGTTTGTTTAAGGATGCCCAAGATGCAGTCAAACAAGGAAAGGATCTCCAGATTCAGTCGGTCAATATTTGCCCGATTTGCGGACACACGATTGTTGACGGAATTCCCGATAACTGTCCTGTTTGCGGCGCTAAAAAAGAGATGTATGTGACTTTTTAAAGACGCCGTCCATTTTTGAAGTTCGGGTCTGTTGCAAAATAAGGTTTATCGATGGAGAAATACAATATATATAAAGCTTTGCCAATTATGTATGCCATATATTGTATTTCTTACTGATTTGAATCAATCCCTTTTGCAACAACCTCTTTGATGATGACTTCCGCGGTTATTGATCATTTTTTTCGATCACTCGGATTTTTTTATTCCTGTTACTTCAAGAGTCATTATATTTTTTCTGACTTCCGCCTCTTTTAGCTTAGAAGATAACAATAATTCTTGTAGTTCCTTTTTTGTATAAGCCGCATGGATCGATGTAATAAAACCATGAACGATTTCCTTTGGCTCGGTACTTTTGATGAGGAGCGCTTTCAGTACCGGATTTAGATCCCGGCGCAAATCACTGATATAATACCTGCCGCCGGGCTTCAAAACACGGTATATTTCATTGAATATTTGCTTTGGCTCAGCCCATTCATGAAGCGAGCCGCTACTGAAAACGGCATCAAAATTCTCATTTTCAAAGGGCAAATTTTGGGCGTCGCCCAGAATGTAAGTAAGTCTGTTACGAAGTTGATATTCATCTGCATTTTTTTGAGCCAGTAGAATCATACCCTGGCTAATCTCAACGGCTTTTAAAGTCGTGCCGGTTGTTCTACGTAACCATTCCAAGCCCAGATAGCCGGGGCCGGGACCAATCTCCAGCGCGAGGCCGTTATGGATACCGGACTGAATAAGTCGGACCGTATCCAGATGGTTATCGTCCCTCATTTTTCGCCGCATTTTGTCAAAAGCCGTAATGTCGAAAGGGTTTTGAATCCCGTTATCCGTTTCTTTTACACGCGGTTTAACCATTATTTTTCCCCCCATTGTGATTTGGTATTTTTTTTTTATAGTCAGCGCTGACTAATCAATACTGATTAATTATAAAATAAATGTTTCTTACTGTCAATAAGCCCTATTCCTGGATATACCCAATGATTGACTTCCTAAAATTCAAATGATATACTCAGCGCTGAATTAAAAGTTGGCCGGAGGAAAAATATGATCGTTCAAACCTATATTTTGGGATTTTTGATCCGTTTTGGCCCGCAACACGGTTATCGCTTGAAACAGTTGCTCTCGGAAAATGCCGCCGATTTTACCCGGATTAAGCTTCCCACGATTTACTATCATTTAGAAAAAATGCAGCAGACGGGTTTGGTCACTGTTTCCGAAGAAAGGGAGGGTAATAAACCTGAACGCGCAGTTTACGGGATAACCGAGGCAGGAAGGAAAGAATTTGAAAGACTGCTCATGCTATTATTGAATCATCCTTGTGAATTTGTGTTTGAGCAGGATGCGGTATTATATTTTCATGAAGTCTTACAGACGGAACTTGTCATCGCATCGCTGACGAAGCAAAAAGAAAAAATCGAGCGGATTATTCAACATATCGAGGAGCACCAAAATGAAGTGCTGCCGCAAATGGCCCTTGAATTTCAAAAAAAAGCCCAACTTATTTTTACCCATCATTTACTTCATTACCAAGCTGAACTAAAATGGATTCAAAATGCTATCGAAGTTTTTTATGAGTGATGGTCCATTATGCTACGAAGTTTTTCATGAGTGATGGTCCATTGGGTTTGGACGGTATTGGTCTTTTAGGAAACCATGATCTGGATCGCAAAGGTTTTAAGCGGCGGTTCCTTCGACCAGGAACGTTTATACTCCAAGGCGATGGAAGTTGTACCGCCGTTTACCGGACTAAATTGCCAGTATTCCTGGGATGGCGAGCCGGGGTTTTTGCCCTGGGGCAAAAGAAAATGCCGGGTTTCTTGAAGAATATCCGGGTTTGGCTTTTGAATATACTGCCAGGTATATCCGGTTGTAGGATTGGTGGCCAGGGATACCTCCAAAGTTTGGCCATTCATCAACCGGATGTTTTGCCCGTTTGCGTTTTCGCCAACGGACAGCTTCTGGGATTCCAACGATTTCATCGAATGAAGCGGTCCTTTTTCATATGCTAAATCCCTTAGCTCCGCGTAAGGAATTGTAAATTCCAAGATTCCCAAATGGGTAGGGGTGTATTCATGGCGCGGAAAATAAATCACCAAAGCGTTGGAGGTCAAATAGAACCTTTGGTCCCGCTCCACGGTATGGAACTTTTTGAGCGCCGGAATATCCTGTTCCACAATTTGGCGCTTGATGATCTTATTGAGCCGGGCGACGTAATCCCGGTTGTTTTTAAATAAATCTTCAAACTTATAAATGACGCCGTTTTGCAAGTTGACCGTCAAGGTTTTAATTTTCAGGGAACGGGTGGAATAGGCCTTGTTTTCGAAACTGATCCGCATGACCATACTTAAAAGACCGGCCTTGTTCAGGGTAACTTGAGTATTGCCGGTCACAAAGAGGCCGGGATCTTTGTCAAAGCCATGATTCCAAATGGTTTTATAGACGGCATCCCGGATTTTCTCATTCATTTTGGTTTGGAGATCAAGATCTCCCAGCCCCTGAATTTCAGGGTACGTCATTTGAATCCGGGCATTTTCGATTTTCCGTTCAAGGATGGGGACGGGATGGGCATGATAATCCATTTCAATCTCCTCCGGAATTGCGCTAAAATCCTACCGCTATAGTCTATGCGCCGAATGAAGCGGGCGTTCACGCAGGCCCTTATGAATCCCAATGTTAAGATCAATTCAGCAGGGAACGGTATTTTCCTATCTACATAGGTTGAATTAAGTTTTTTAAATGCCCGTTGAAATGAAAATATTGGTGAGACCTCTCTCTTGCTCTCCCCCAATGAAGTTTTTTAATGAAGCGGATTCAGTGGGAGAGTAACCGATGACTTCGTATTCTAAAAGCTTTTAGAGATCAACGGCTGGGGTTACTCTTCCACTGAAACAACTACTTTGAACAACATCATTGGGGAAGAGCTCGCCTTTCGAGAAAGGCGCGAGTTAGGTGCGTGCCTAGATTAAGATTCCGATTGCTAACTGGTGAAAGTCCAGTCCGGGTAATGGTCAAGCAGCCCGGTA